>NZ_JANKAF010000008.1:0-167071 GCF_024622765.1 Clostridium mucosae
TTTATTATAATAACTACAGATATAAATGGGATCAAAAAAAGATGACCCCTGTTCAATACAGAAATCATCTTCTTTGTGCATAACCCTTTTTTTATAATGTCCTTGACATAGGTATCAGTTTATTTCGTTAGCCCCTTTATAAAAACAAGAGATTAATTTTTTTAAGGCAATAAAGCTTGCTCCAAATTGGATAAATTTTATATTAAATAGATTTTTGAGATTGCGCTTTTTTTATAAAAAATCTAGTAGGACTGTATATGAAGTTACAGTCCTACTAGATTTTCCAGTGCTCTTTAAATTTTAGAACTTCATTTAAACTTTTAGTAGACATTTGTTGAGTTAACACTAGTTCATCTTCAAGTTCAGTCATCCTCTTTCCTAGGACTTGATCTAATACAGATAAATCGTCTTGAAGTTTATCAATTACATTAAATTTCTCAGATATTATATTTAATACATGAGTAATATCATTTTTAAATTTATCTTGCTCAGATTTCATAACTTGAACTTCAGTTTGAAGTAAGGCTAAGTTGTGACTAGTGTTTAAGATAATATTTTTCATTTGGTTTAATATTTTAGGTAATTGCTTAAGCATTTCATTTGTCTCTTGTAATGTAAAATCAGTATTATCTTTTATGTGAGATGTTATACTTCCTAAATTTAAAATTTGATCTTCCAACATTTATCACCTCTTTATAATATATGCTTTTAAATATATTAGGTACATACAAAATAAAAAAAGTCAAAATGATGGTTTAAATATGTATTAATTACTAGTTTATAATTATTTATATTTTTCAATCTTTAATAATATAAATAATATATATGATAAATAAGTTTGAGTGCTTAAATAATCACTGCTATTAAAATAGAACTTAATTTATTGTATAATAGTATATAGTCTGAAATATGATATCTTAAGAAAAAAGTGTATTAATTTTTATACAACTATATTTATGGAGGAATCAATTTGGAAACTAATGCTAATATAGTAGAAAAGGTAGATTTAAAGATAAAAAAGCCTAAAAAATTTATAGTTATTATGCATAATGATGATTTTACAACTATGGAATTTGTAGTTGCAATTTTAAATGATATTTTTAATAAGAATATGGAAGAAGCTAACAAAATAATGATGGAAGTCCATAAAAATGGTAAGGGGGTAGCAGGAATATATCCATATGATATAGCTATATCAAAAGCAACTAAGGCAATGACCATTGCTAAGGAAGAGGGATTTCCATTTAAGCTTACAGTAGAGGAGGAGTAAAATGGATATTAGTAAAGTAGTTAGAGATATTTTGCTTAGATCATATAGTAATGCAAAAGAAAATAAAAATGAATATGTAACACCAGAGCATCTATTATTAAGTGCACTAGAAGAAGATTATTTTGTTGAGATAATAAAAAAGTTAAATGGAGATGTAGAAGAACTAAAAAGTGATTTAATAAGCTATATAGATGAGTATGTTGACAAGATAGAAGATGGAGAGCCAGAAGAAAGCTTTGGTATTAGAAATATATTAATTGTTGCTACTCAGCAGGCTGCTTTTAGTGAGAAAAATGTTGTTGCACTAGAGCATATAATTGCAGCAATTTATGCACTCAAAGATAGTTATGCAGTATTCTTTCTAGAAAAGCAGGGGATAAATAAGCAAGAATTATTATTTGAACTTTCACATAATAAATCAGAAGAAGAAAATGTATCTAAAGATGCAATAAGAATAATAAGAGCAGATAAAGCTCATGAAAAGCAAAATAAAAGTATAATAAACAGTTATTGTACAAATTTAATAGATGCTGTTTCACAAGAAGAAGGCGATCCTCTAATAGGTAGAAAAGATATAATAGATAGGACAATACAAATACTTTGTAGAAGAACTAAGAATAACCCTGTTCATATAGGAGAGCCTGGAGTTGGGAAAACTGCTATAACATTAGGACTTGCAAAATTAATAAAGGAAGGAAATGTTCCAGATAAACTTAAGAATGCACAAATATTTTCCTTAGATATAGGAACTATACTTGCAGGAACAAAGTATAGGGGAGATTTTGAAGAAAGAATAAAACAAATATTAGATGAAATAAAAACTTATGAAAATCCTATAGTTTATATTGATGAAATTCATAATATAGTTGGAGCAGGAGCACTAAATGGAAGTTCATTAGATGGTGGAAGCTTAATTAAAGGTTATTTATTAGAAGGTAAAATAAGATTTATTGGAGCAACTACATTTGATGATTACAAGAAATACTTTGAAAAAGATAAAGCACTTATAAGAAGATTTCAAGTAATTGAAGTGAAAGAAACTAGTATAAAAGAAACTGTTAAAATATTAGAAGGTATTAGAGAAAATTTTGAAGAATACCATAAAGTAAAGTTTACAAATGAATCTCTAAAGGCAGCGGTTGATTTAAGTGCTAAGTATATTAACGATAGATTTTTACCAGATAAGGCAATTGATATAATAGACGAGGCTGGAGCATATGTAGACATTAATAGAGAAACTTATAAAGATGGAATAGTAGATGAAAGAGTAATTGAAGAAATAATATCTAAAATTTGTCATATTCCTAAGCAAACAATTGAAAATACCGAAATAGAATCACTTAAAATTCTAGAAAGTGAACTTAAGAAAAATATTTTTGGTCAAGATCAGGCAATAGAAGAAGTTACTAGATGCATAAAAATGTCTAGAGCAGGATTAAATGATGATAATAAACCAGTTGCATCTATGTTGTTCGTTGGGCCAACAGGAGTAGGTAAGACTGAAATTGCAAGAGTTTTAGCTAAAACATTGGGTGTTGATTTAGTAAGGTTTGATATGAGTGAGTATGGAGAAAAACATGCTGCATCAAAACTTATAGGGTCTCCTCCTGGATATGTAGGATATGAAGAAGGAGGACTCTTAACAGATACTATAAGGAAGAAACCTAATTGTGTTTTACTTTTAGATGAAATAGAAAAGGCACATTCAGACATATTAAGTGTATTGCTTCAAGTTATGGATTATGCCACACTTACAGATAATAAGGGACGAAAAGCAGATTTTAGAAATGTAATAATAATAATGACATCTAATGCTGGTGCTAGAGATATTGGTAAAAATCTTGTTGGATTTGCTAGGGACACAATAAAAATGGAGGCTATAAGTGATGAAGTTAAAAGAGCATTTACTCCTGAGTTTAGAAATAGATTAGATAAGGTTGTAGTATTTAATCAAATAAATAAAGAAATGGCTAAGGATATAGCACAAAAAGAATTAAGTAAATTTAAGTATAAACTTACAAATAAAAGTGTAAACTTAGAATTTAGTGAAGAATGTATAGATTTTGTAAGTGAAAAGGGATTATCTAAAGAATTTGGCGCAAGAGAAATTCTAAGAGTTATAAATTCAGAGATAAAACCACTGTTAGTAGATGAGTTATTATTTGGAGAATTATCGAATGGTGGAAGCTGTAAGATAGTCATAAGTAATAGCAAATTTAAGATAGAAAAATAAATTAATATATTAGTAAGAAAAGACATGGTTGTATCAAAATAAATTTTGATATTAGCCGATAACAGGGGAAGTTCTAATTCGAGATTCCCTTGTTGCTCATATATAAATAATAGACAAAAATTTTAATTTAAGTTTAAAAACGTCTTTAAGTAAGTAAAATCAATGGCTTAAAAGGAGCTCGCGTTTAGCGAGCCCCTTTATAAATATAATAGATCAACTTCTTTAGCAGTAAAACTTACTTGAAATGGAATAAATTTTATATTAAATAGATTTCTGAGATGGTGCCATCTGTTTTATTATATTAAAATCTTATTATGTACACAAATACGAAAAACATATATAATGGTATTTGTTTTTAATTGAATATAAGAGGTGACACAGATGGATAAGGATATAAGTAAAATACAAGAAGATATAATAAAAAAGGATATAAGGAAAGTTGAAAAGTTATGGAAGGATGTAGAAGAAAATGATACTTTAGAGTATCATTTAGATAGGATGACCAAAGATGAGCTAGTTAAAGTTGCTAGTAATTATTCTGTAAGAGGGATTACATCATTAAAAAAAGCAGATGCAGTAAATAAAGTAAAAGATGGAATAATAAATAATATTGATTATGTATTAGAACTTTTAGATTTAGATGCATTTTTATATTTAGATGAAATAATAAAATTAGATGGTAAAAAGGAATACTTTGGATCAGAACTTATTAACGCAAATTATTTTAGAAATAGAGGAATAATGTTTACTGGAATAGATCATGGTAAGCTATATGTTATAACACCTAAAGTATTATGTGATATAATAAAAGATAAGTTAAATGATAATTTAAAATCTATTGCAAATAATAATTCTGATATTATAAAACTTTCTGCTGGCCTAATATATTTTTATGGAGTTCTAACAATTGAAGAGTTAAGCAGAATTTTAAATGAAGAATATAGTTTTGATTTAGAATATGAGAAGTTCAAAAAGTTGCTTTTAATTGGAGAAGAAGTAGGATTTGATTATCAAATAGAGGAAGATTTTGTTTATCACATAGATGTTGAGGATCCTCTTTTTATAATGGAAGAAAGAAATAAAAATATAGATATAAATTTTGCAAAGTTTGATAGGAAAACTTTATTAAAAGCTGCAAAGCCTGATTATATAGAAGAAAATAAACAAGCAGATAAACTTGAGAAAGTATTGAATGAGTTATTTGTTATAGATAAAAATATATTAAGAGAAGAAATAGATAGTTTTTCAATAGCTATAAAAAATGAAGCACCATTAGATGAAGCAATAGATACATTCTTAGAGGCTTATGAAATAGAAAGTGAAGAAGAAAATGAAATTCTTAAGGAAGAGTTAAAGAAATTATCATTAGGTGTTAAAAGATGGACATTAAAAGGGCTTACTCAAAGGGAAATAGATAATAAGAAAAAAACTATTGTAAACGAAGAGAAGATAGGAAGAAATGATCCATGCCCATGTGGAAGCAATAAAAAATATAAAAAGTGCTGTGGTAAATAAAAGGGGAGTTTAAATATGATCTTTAAATATTTAATATTAGGATTTATAGTTGAAAGTTTTTCAATTCTAAATAATGAGTTTAATGTTTCAAATATAAAAGACATAAAAACTTTTTCAAGGTGGATTGGAGAAGTTGTAGTGTTAGAAGGTTCATTATATATATTTTTAGCATCTGCATCAATATTTTTTGAAATGAGTATAGTAATCATTATAGTATTTATAATCCTTATTGAGATATTTTTCTTTAATGTAATAAATAAAGGAATAAAAAACTTTATTAAATAAATATAAATGAGGTAAAAGATGAAAGATAATAGATATCTTTTTGACAATTATATTAATATAGCTAGAAATTTTATAACAGAAAAAGAATATGTAAAAGCATTAAAGTTTTATAAAAAAGCATATAAATTCGAACAGGGAAGAAAAGATATAGAACTTATATTGGATATAGCACTTTTATATGATAAATTAGGTTATAAAGATTTATCAGAGGAAAAATATAGAGAAGCTATTTTAATAGAAGAAAAAGATGCAAGAGCATATTATGGACTAGGGGTTCTTTATGATGAAGATGGATTTTTAGAAGATGCTATAGAATATTATAAAATTGCTATTAATTTAGATAATAATTACGATAGAGCATATTTTTATTTAGCTAATGCATACGACGAATTAAGTGATAAAAAAAGTGCTATAAAATATTATAATAAAACCTTAGAATTAGTACCCGATGATTTATGGGCAAATGCAAATTTAGGATGTATTTATGAAGAACTAGGAGAATATTCTAAAGCTTCAAAATACATGAATAAATCCTTAGAAATTGATCCAAATAATTTTAGAGTCTTATTTAATATGGGAGTATTACTTAAAAATTTAGGAAGAGAAGAAGAAGCAAAAAAATATTACAAAAAATCTATAGAGAAAAATTCATATTATCCATATAGTTATTTAAATTTAGCGGTCTTATATAGAGAGAAAAATGATTTTAATAAAGCAATAGAAATTATAACTGATGGAATAAAAAATAATTCCGATTCAGGTTTCTTGTATTATAATAGAAGCTGTTTTTATGTCAATATAGGAGAGTTACATAAAGCTTTTAATGATTTAACTAAAAGTATAGAGCTTAATGATCTATTTTTTGAGTATATGATGAAAGATAAAGAATTAGATAAATTAAGAAATTTACATGAATATAATGACTATTTAAAAAGTAAGCTATAGTAGCTTACTTTTTCATTTGAAAGTGATTGTTAAAAAAATAACTAAAATGTAGATAAATAAAAAAAATCTTAGTAATTTTAGGCAAAGTTAAGGTATTTATGATATTTAATATAAAAATTTTAAAGTTTATATTAAAAACTTTGTTAAATAAATTACAAAAGTTGTGGGAAGATAGTATTTATGGTAAGATGAGAATATAACCGTTAAAATATACGGATTATATAGTATATTTTAACGTTAAATACTTTAAATAAAAGTAGGAGGTTTTTTATAGTGTTAAGTAATCTTTTTAGTAATGTAAATGTTTCTAATAAATTATTTACATTAAATGATTCTAGCATACTAGAATTATCAATTGATAATTCTAAAGAGTTAGATGCTAAAGAAATCGAAGAAAGCTTAGTGTTACCTTATGAAAATAATAAAGGTAAAAAAGTAATAATAAAAGCTTTTAGTTTACAACCTAATTTAAATGGGTATGGAACAATAGTAAAAGAGAGAAAAGAAGATTTAAAAAAAGGATTAGAAAAAATTAAATCAGTTTCAAAGTTCAAATTTGTAGTAGATGGAAGGGATAAAAGTCTACAAGAATCTCTAAAAGAATATGGAGAGATTATAAAAGTATCATCTACAACAGATCTATATGAAAGTAAATTAATTTCTAAAGTATATAGCGAAGAAAAAGATATAGCTATATATGATATTATTGAAATTATACAATTAGGACAAGCTTTAAATGGAAAAAGCACAGAAATACTAACTACTGTTTATGGAAGCGCTATAAATGGTAGAAAAGTTGTTGCGCTAAAAAAAGGAACAACATATAAAGAAGTGTTTGATGCATTAAATGGTAATGCAAATGAACTTAAGAAAGTTATTAATGGTGGTAGTATAAATGGAACACCTATATATAATTTAGATTCAGTAATAGGTGATACAACTACAGGGATTTTATTCTTAACAGAAAAAGATTCACCATCTGAAGCAAGTTACAGTTGTATAAGATGTGGAAAATGCTTAAGAGTCTGTCCAGAAGGATTAAACCCAATAAAATTAGTTGAACTTTATAAAATGGGTGCAAAAGAAGAATTTGTAAAGTTTGGCGGAGAAAAATGCATTGATTGTGGTTTATGTAGTTTTGTTTGTCCTTCTAATATAGAAATAGCACAAACAATTAAAACTTCAAAAACATTTAAATAGTAATAAATCTGAATAGGAGTGAAGAGAGTGGAAATTAAAAATCTTAAAATATCACCAGCACCTCATGTGAAAAAAGGTCTTGGGATTAATAAGATAATGCTTGATTTTATTATAGCATTAATTCCAGCAATATTTGCAGGAGTATATTTTTATAAGATCGATGCTGTTAAAGTAATAGTTGCAACTGTTGTAACTAGTATTATAGCAGAAGGGCTTTGGAATAAGTTTGTAAAGAAAAAATCTTTTTTTACTGATTTAAGCCCAATAGTTTTAGGTATTATTCTAGCACTTATTATGCCGACTTATGTTCCGTTATGGATCCCTATCATAGGATCAATATTTGCAACAATTGTTGTTAAACAGTTTTTTGGTGGACTTGGCCAAAACTTTATGAATCCAGCATCCGCTACAAAGGCATTCTTAATTGCTTCATGGGCTGGAGTTATGGCAAAGCCAGCTACAGATGCAACATCAGCAGCATCTAGTTCAGCAGAAGTAGTAGTTCCATTAATTGATAAAATTATAGGACAAGCAAATGGAAGTATAGGAGAGGTTTCTATCTTAGCATTATGTATAGGGGGACTATACTTAGTATTAAGAGGAAGAATAAGCTTAAGAGGACCAATCGCATTTATAGCTTCATCAATGATTATGTATAATATTTTTGGAAAAGACTTATTACTTCCTGGAGCATTTTTTGTAGCAGCTATATTTATGACTACAGATTATGGAACAACACCAATGACAAAGATAGGACAATACATATTCGGAATAATAGCAGGGGTTTGTGCAGCAATTATAGCTGTTAAGGGATTTAATCCAGAAGGACCTTATTATGCAATTATAATTACTAATTTATTTACTCCTCTTATAGAGTATTTTACAACTAAAAAAATAAAAGTTAAGAAGGAGGCTTAATAGAATTATGAAAGAGAATTTTAAGCTAGGAGGAATCCTTCTAATTATAACTATGATTGCAGGTCTTGTACTTGGATTTGCAAATGATTTAACTAAAGAAGCAATTATAGAAAATTCAAAAGTAAGTAAAGAGGATTTAAGTTATATAATGCCTGAGGCAGAAGGTATTCAAGATATGGATATTGCACTTGATTCTGAAGGTAATGTAAAGGAAATATATGAAGCTGTTAATGGAAATGATGTAGTAGGATATGTATTAAAAGTTACTAGCAAAGGATTCCATGGGGCAGTCGATTTTGTAGTAGGAATATCAAAAGAAGATAAGGTTTCAGGAATAAAGGTATTAGCGCATAGTGAAACACCAGGTCTTGGAGCTAAAATTGCAGAAGATAAATTTACTTCTAGATTTAAGGATAAGCCTGCAGTAGGATATTTAGAAGTAGTTAAAGTAACTCCTAATAAGGATAATGAAGTAGAGGCTATATCAGGAGCTACAACTTCAAGTAAAGCATCTGTTAGTGCAGTAAATGAAGCTATAACTTTCTATTTAGAAAACATAAAGGGAGAAGAAGTAGCACCACAAGAAGATACTGATGCAGATACAGGGGCTAGTGCAAATTAATAATAAATTAGGAGGAAAATAATGAATAAGTTAATTGAAAGATTAAAAAATGGGATAATTACTGAAAACCCGATTTTTGTTCAAGTTTTAGCTATGTGTCCTACTTTAGCAGTTACAACAAGTGCTAAAAATGCATTAGGTATGGGACTAGCTTCAACTGTAGTTTTAATATTTTCTAATATGATGATTTCAGCAATAAGAAAATTAGTTCCAGATAAGATTAGAATACCAGCGTATATAGTAGTTATAGCATCATTTGTTACAGTAGTAGATATGTTAATGCAAGGGTATATTCCTAGCTTATATTCATCTTTAGGAATCTTCATACCGTTAATAGTTGTTAACTGTATAATATTAGGTAGAGCAGAAGCTTATGCTTCAAAAAATCCAATTTTACCATCTATATTTGATGCTATTGGAATGGGACTTGGATTTACTATTGCATTATTCTTAATAGGAACATTTAGAGAAATCTTAGGAGCAGGACAAATTTTAGGTATTCAAATAATACCTGAAAGTATTAAACCTGCGTCCATAATGATATTAGCGCCAGGTGCCTTCTTTACTTTAGGTGGGCTTATGGTAGTCTTAAATGCTTATAATATAAGAAAAGCAGCAAAAACTGGTGAAGCAGTTAAAACGCTAGAACATAGTTGTGGAAGTTGTTCAGGATGTGGAACAGGAAGCTGTGGTAGCAGTAATAGTGGAATAGAAATAAAAGAAAATAAGAAAAACTAAGAGGGGTGTAACAAATGGAATTATTTATGATTTTCATAGCAGCAATGCTTGTAAATAACTTTGTACTTTCAAAATTCCTAGGGATATGTTCATTCCTTGGAGTTTCAAAGAAAAAAGATGCTGCAGTAGGAATGGGACTTGCAGTAACATTTGTTATGACATTGGCTTCAATAATGTCATGGCTAGTATATAATGGAATATTAGTTCCATTAGAATTAGAATATTTAAAAACAATAGCTAATGTACTAGTAATTGCGGCATTAGTTCAATTTGTTGAAATGGCAATGAAAAAATTATCTCCAGCTCTTCATAAGGCATTAGGGATATATTTACCACTTATAACAACAAACTGCGCAGTTTTAGGGATGGCTACATTAAATATACAAGAAGGATACAACTTTATAGAAGCTATAGTAAATGGATTAGGCGCTGCATCAGGATATATGCTATCAATAGTACTATTAGCTTTCATAAGAGAGAAAATAGATAATAATGAAAATATACCAGTTGTTCTAAGAGGGTTGCCAATAACATTATTTACAGCGGCATTAATGTCAATTGCCTTTTTAGGATTCCAAGGATTAATTCACTAGGAGGAGATTTAAAATGAATATTTTATTTGCAGCGTTAAGCTTAGGAATTCTAGGATTAATTTTTGGAGTGCTTTTAGGCTTTGCTTCAAAGGCTTTTGAAGTTAAAGTTGATCCTAAGATACCTATGTTAAGAGAATGTTTACCAGGAGCAAACTGTGGGGGATGTGGTTTTGCTGGATGTGATGCTTATGCAGAAGCTGTTGTAACAGCTGGTGCAAAACCAAATTTATGTTCTGTAGGCGGAGTAAAAACTGCAGGAGATATAGGTGGAATATTAGGTATAGCAGTAGATGCAACAGAAAAGATGACTGCATTTGTAAAGTGTAATGGAAATTGTGATTCAGCTAAGTCAAAATATGACTTAGAAGGTGTAAATGATTGTCTTACAGCATCATTAATGATTGATGGTGGTGCTAAATCATGTTCATATGGATGTTTAGGTCTTGGAAGTTGTGTTAGCGTTTGTGAGTTTGGAGCATTAGAAATCGTAAATGGAATTGCTAAAGTCAACATGGACAAATGTACAAACTGTGGAGCGTGTATAAATATATGTCCTAAAGGACTTATTGAATCAGTCCCTGTTTCAAGTAAAGTAAGAGTTGAATGTAACAATATAGAAATAGGAAGACATGTTAAAGAAAATTGTTCGGCTGCATGTATAGGCTGTAGGTTATGTGAAAGAAATTGTCCTAAGGATGCTGTTCATGTAACTAATAATTTAGCTAAGGTTGATTATGATAAGTGTGTAAATTGTCAATTATGTACTAAAAAATGTCCAACAGGTGCTATAAAAAATATATTTTTAAATTAAAATTATTTTTAATTTATATACAAAGTGGATTCGTTAAGAATCCACTTTTTTATAATATTTTATTAAGTTTATATTAAAAAATGAATTATAAAAAATAAGATTGTGCAATGCTAATTTTGTTTAAAAAAAATATATATTTAAATTAATTTTTGTTTTATTTATAAACGAAGAACATACTATAATTGTTAGAATATTATGTATTATACGAAGTAAATTTATATAAAACTAAGGAGGAAAAATAGAATATGAATATGGATGAGTATTTAGAAGAACTTGAACGTAGATATAGATATTCTAATAATAATCAATGTCAACCGAATTGTAGATGTAATAATTGCTGTTGTGTTGGACCAAGGGGACCAGTGGGGCCAAGAGGACCAATTGGTCCAGCAGGACCAAGAGGGGCAATGGGACCAGTAGGATCAATGGGGCTACCAGGAATAAATGGCGTAGATGGTGAAAGAGGTCCGAGGGGACCAGTAGGGCCAAGAGGACCACAAGGAATTCAAGGACCATATGGACCACAGGGACCAGTAGGAGCACAAGGAGCAACCGGAGCAATGGGACCACAAGGACCAGTAGGACCAGCAGGAGCACCAGGAGCAACAGGAGCAACAGTCCAATTAAGAGGCATAAATGCGGATTTGATAGGAAGTAGGTCTGGATCAATTTTAAATGAAAACAATGTAACATTTGATAATATAATTAATAATCAAAGTCAAAATATTAGTTATAATAGGTCAACTGGTGAATTTACAATTAATGCCGCAGGTAATTATTATGTTACTTGGTGGATAAATACTGATGGTGCAGGATCAGCTAATTTTATAGATTTTGATTTACAATTAAATAATGATGTAGTAGGTTCTAGTTCATCTCCTAATACAACAGGACAAATTCATGGAATGGCGTTTGTAACAGTTTTGAATACTCCTTCTACACTAACTTTAGTAAATAGAACAGGTCAAACTGTTAATTATGCAGGAACATCAATACAAGCTAATATAGTAATTGTAGAAGCAACAGTCTAAGTTTCTGCATAGTATTAATGTAAGAGAATATATGTATGAACTAATTACTGGAATAACTCAAAATTTATCAGTACCAGTAATATTAGGAGAAGGTTTGCTATTATTTTTCGCAGCAACAATTCCTGGTACCACTGGTAATGGTACTACAATTGCAGGTATTTCTATAGATTAATTTATATTTCTAATTAAATATATCAAAAAATTTGTACAGAGGGTAGTTCTTCTGTACATTTTTTTGTTCGAAAGTAAGATCAAATTATAAATTTATAATTAATAGAAGAATTAAATAGAAACTTCAGTAATTATATGATAAAAATGCATTTTAGATAAACATAATTTACTTTTTTGAATATTATGTAATAAGAAGCTAATTAGGGGGTGCTACAATTGGTTTATAGAAATATATATACTTGCGAAGATACTTTTGTATTTAATAGACTAGTAAATAAAAATTTTTCTGATTTACCATATTTAGCAGTAGGCTACAACTGTAGTAGTTACAGAAGATTTATAGGAGAGTTTATGACATTGATGAAGTTCAATCTTAATGAATTTAATCAAATTATGTATTTTTCTGAAAGTAATCTAATGCTATATGTTACATCAGCAAACTTTACAAATTGTGACAGAGTAAAAATAGATATATATAGAAATTTAGAAGATTATAATGTAAATAGTGTTACTGATTCTACTGCACCTAGAGCTATATATACAGGAATAAGTAAGATAATATCTTCTGCAGATGTTAATATGTATATAAGTATAAGCATTAAAGAATTGATAAGGGATTGGATTAATGATATTTTTCCTAACTATGGTATAACTATACGGATAGAAAATTCAAAAGAATATGTCGAATTTGCTTCAAGCAGATCTGGAAATGGTCCTTATTTAAAATTGTGTCAAAACCATACAATACCGATCGGAGCAACGGGAGCAATAGGAGCAACGGGAGCAACAGGAGCAACGGGTGCAACAGGAGGAATTGGTCAGTTAAGGGGAATTCAAGCTCAATTAATAGGAGATCCTGTGGGGTTTGTTAACAATAATAGTAATGTAATATTTAATATGGTTTTAAATAATCAAAGCTTAGATATTATTTATAATTCATTAACAGGAGAGTTTACAATTTTGAAAACTGGTAATTATTATGTTACTTGGTGGGTATCAGTAGATGGTGCAGGAGAAAGTACATTTACTAATTTTGCTATAAGATTAAATGGTAGAATGGAAGTTAGTGGATCCTCGCCAATAGTAACTGGACAACTAAATGGAAGTGCACTTGTCACTATTGGGTCAGTGCCAGCTATATTAAGTTTAGTTAACACTACTGGAAATAGCGTTATATATGGAAATACGCCTAGACAGGCTAATATTATAATTTCAGAGATATCTGTGTAATTATATTAACAAACATGATGAAGGAGGTAAGTATGAGTAATATAGCTTTACAAATAGAACGTTCATCTGGTGGAAGTATAGTTTCTGGTGCAAATGTAATATTTGAAACATTAGTTTATTCTTCAGGAAATGTTAATTATAATGGCCTAACTGGAGTAATTACGTTTAATGAACCAGGAAGATATGTGATAGATTGGTGGGTAGCTACACAATCGACCACATCGACAAATGGTGCAGTATTTGCTATAGCATCATCTCAAGGAGATTTTTTTGAAGGAAATTCACCAATTAAAACTGGAGAAGTAGTAGGAATAGGAATAATTGAAGTTATAACTGCACCAGTTACATTATCTTTAGTAAATGCAAGTAATGGTGTAGTTTATTATGCTACAATAGTACCTTTAAAGGCAACTATTGTAGTAATTGAAGATGATAATTTATCAATAGGAGTCACAGGAACAACTGGATCAACTGGAGCAACCGGGGTAACTGGATCAACCGGAGCTACAGGAATAACGGGAACAACAGGAGTAACAGGAACAACGGGAGCAACAGGATCAACGGGAGTGACTGGAATAACAGGAACAACAGGAGTAACTGGAATAACTGGAGTAACTGGAATAACAGGAACAACCGGAGAAACCGGAGCAACAGGAGTAACTGGAATAACAGGAACAACTGGAGTAACAGGGACAACTGGAGCAACGGGAGTAACAGGAGTAACCGGGGCAACAGGAATAACAGGAGCAACTGGAGCAACTGGGGTAACTGGAGTAACTGGAACAACTGGAGTAACAGGAATAACAGGAACAACTGGAGTAACTGGAGTAACCGGGGTAACTGGGGTAACTGGAGTAACTGGAACAACAGGAGAAACAGGAGCAACGGGAGTAACTGGGGTAACTGGAGTAACTGGAACAACTGGAGTAACTGGATCAACGGGAACAACAGGAGTAACTGGGGCAACCGGAGCAACTGGAGTAACTGGGGCAACCGGAGCAACTGGAGTAACTGGAACAACAGGAATAACCGGAGCAACTGGAGTAACTGGGGTAACAGGATCAACAGGAATAACAGGAGCGACCGGAGTAACAGGAGAAACAGGAACAACGGGAGCAACAGGAATAACTGGAGAAACAGGATCAACGGGAGTGACTGGAGTAACTGGAATAACAGGAACAACCGGAGAAACCGGAGCAACGGGAGTAACTGGGGTAACAGGATCAACAGGAGCAACAGGAATAACTGGAGTAACAGGAGTTACCGGGGTAACAGGAGAAACAGGAGCAACTGGGGTAACTGGAGTAACTGGAGTAACTGGCTCAACTGGAGTTACTGGGACAACAGGTGTGACAGGAGAAACCGGGGCAACAGGAACAACAGGAGTAACAGGAATAACAGGAGAAACAGGAGCAACCGGGCTAACAGGAACAACTGGAGCAACTGGATCAACGGGAACAACAGGAGCAACTGGAGTAACTGGAACAACAGGAATAACCGGAGCAACGGGAGTAACAGGAGCAACTGGAGTAACTGGAACAACAGGAATAACCGGAGCAACGGGAGTAACTGGGGTAACAGGATCAACAGGAACAACAGGAATAACTGGAGTGACAGGAGTTACCGGGGTAACAGGAGAAACAGGAGCAACAGGAATAACAGGAGAAATAGGAGAAACAGGAGTAACTGGGGCAACAGGAACAACAGGAGAAACAGGAGTAACAGGAATAACAGGAATAACTGGAGTAACTGGAATAACAGGAACAACAGGAGTTACTGGGACAACAGGTGTGACAGGAGAAACCGGGGCAACAGGAACAACAGGAGTAACAGGAATAACAGGAATAACTGGAGTAACTGGAATAACAGGAACGACAGGAGCAACAGGAATAACAGGAGCGACCGGAGTAACAGGAACAACTGGAGTTACCGGAATAACTGGAGCAACGGGTGTAACAGGAGTAACCGGGGTAACTGGGGTAACTGGAGTAACAGGAATAACAGGAGTAACTGGATCAACAGGAGCAACCGGGGTAACTGGAGTAACTGGAATAACAGGAGTAACAGGAACAACTGGAACAACAGGAGCAACAGGCTCAGGAATATCAACTTATGGTTATGTATATCATTTAGCATCTGCGTTAACATCTGTTGTTGCAGGAGGTGCTGATGTTCCTTTTAGTAATAACGGTCCTTTATCAGGAATAGTTCATACAGCAGGAGCAACAAGTATAACAGTTCCGCTTGGTGGAGTATATGAAATAACCTATAATATCTTTATTACAGCTGGAGTAGGTGCAGCACTTGCAATTGCTGTAGGTGGAACAGTTCAAACATCAACTAATATTTCAGCATTAATAACTACAGGAGAAATAAGTGGAACAGCTATGTTAACTTTAGCAGCAAATGCTGTAGTGACATTGCGTAATAATTCTGCAACGTCTTTAACTTTAGCATTATCACCAGCAGTCGGAGCACAATTAAATATAATTAGATTAAGTAATTAAATAATTTTATAGAATATTTATAGAAAAAAATAAAAGAGATATAGGTTTTATTAATATTTTAAGAGAATATCTAAAAATTTGTGTAAATAATAAATTTAATTTACTAATATAACTGGAAATTTTATTTCCAGTTATATTTTTATCCTTTTATTGAAATAATAATACTGAGTTTTTTTATACCTTTAGTTTCTGATAAAATGATTTAATATTCATTAGAACTTAAAAAGTAGAAGCTTTAAATTATTTCATTCTTATTTAATCTATCCCAAGATATTATCATAAATTGAGATATGATTAACACCAAATTAGAAATTGGTGACGTCAATTTTTGCATAATAACTTCGGTAGCTAAATATAATGATTTTCTTAAAGGATCGTCTGTTGGTAAGATGGTTCTTGTTTTTGTGAATTTTCTTATCTGTCTATTTATCCATTCTAAAATATTTGTAGTATATATCATTTTTCTTATTTGTTCATTAAAAGCAAAGAATGTTGATAATTTATCCCAATTTATATAACAAGAATCAATTACATTTGAGTACTTGTCATTCCATATATTTTTAACGTTTCTATTATTTAAGCCATTGCATACACTTAGCCAAAATTTTGCACCTTCTGCTTCATCAATCCAAATTCCAAGGATATCTTCATATCTATTCATATCAATTCATAAGCATATATAGGCTGCTTTAGTTGCTATTCTATGGCATCTCTAACCTTGAAATGAATAGCATCCATATATACTATAGGATAAACATCATCTACCACTTAAAATATAAAAAAGGATGTAGTAGATTTGCTTTTACACAAATCTTTCTACATCCTCATTTTTTTATAAGAATGAAATTTAAAATGTATAATCATTTAGAAGGAAATCAAGCTCATGGGCATTAGTTGTTTAAGATTTATTTTTTACAGCGTAAGGCGACATCTTTTCCTTGTGTTATTAGGTGATTTACATGTGATTCTCCCCAATTGCATAACACATCAAGTACATCACCCAATGATTTTCCATATTCACTCAATGAATATTCTACCTTTGGCGGAACTTGATTATAGACAGTACGAGTAATGATATTGTCAGCCTCTAGTTCCCTAAGTTGTTGTATTAACATCTTTTGGCTAATTCTTGGAATATTTCTTTGTAGATCACTTGGTCTTAATGAAGAATAACGTAGATTGCACAAAATGATAGGTTTCCATTTGCCGCCAATGACGTCCATTGTGGCCTCAACACCAATGTTATAAATTTTTTTCTCCATAATTACCTCCAAATTTCTTAGTTCGATCTGTTAAGTTATATGAACATTGATCTTCTCTACTCAAGGAAATACAATAAGTTTGAAAGGAACTTACTTACAGCATTCATACAAACATTATAATCGCATAAATTTAATAAAAAAATAAAGCTAAAAAATATGGTTCACCATTAAATTTAATTTCAGATAGATGGTAAGCATATAAGAAAGCAATAGCTATGTTATTGCCAGATACAAAACACCCCTAAGGAGAACAAATGTCTAATGATATAAACAATAATATTATAGAATCTTCTAGCAAAATTTTTAAAGCGCGGTATAAACACAAAAAAGGATTTAATTCATTTTCGCTATCGATAGCTTTACTAAAAACTCTTGTTTATTATCTGCATAATTAGCTTTAATATCTTTGATTAACCTGAAAATCTAATTTTATTGCAGGCTTATTTGCTATGCAAAAAATATCCAAACTTAGATAGTTTTCAAAGAATGAGAAATTCTAAGATTTATTAAGATTTTTTTCATAACGGCTTAACAGATTCTTTTATTTTAATAAGATTTACTTTTAGGTAAGTATAACACAAAAAAGTAGGTACTAGACAAATTATCTTTGAAAATTATATATTATATAATGATGTTGGTAATAATAAAAAGAGGATATATAAATTATTTATACATTAGAAACGAGAATGATATTGGAAAATGGAGTTGAAATAAATGGATTTGGTTTTGAATTATTTAAATTAAACTATAATGAAACAAATGAAACTATAAAAGAAGAGATAATTAGAGATATTGTTTATATGTAGGACCAGATCCAGCAAGTTTTCATTTCATATAATTTAATATAATATCATAATCTCAATGAGTTGAAAGGAGTGTTTATTTTGGAATTAGGATTAAGGAATAAGCTTGCACTTGTTACTGGTTCAACGAAAGGCATTGGAAAGGCAATTGCCATTGAGCTGGCAAAAGAAGGAGCGAATGTTATAATAAATGGTAGAAAAGAAGATGATGTATTGAAGGTTGTAGAGGAAATTAAGGAGAAGTTTCCAGATACAAAACCTCAGAGTGCTTCCGCGGATTTAGCAAATTATTCAGAAAGGGAAAGGTTGTTTCAGAAGTTTCCAAGAGTTGATATTTTAATTAATAATATGGGAATTTTTCAGCCAATGGAATATTGGGATATAACTGATGAGATTTGGGAAAGGTTTTTCCAAGTTAATGTTATGGCAGGAAATGCCCTAGTAAAATTTTATATGCCGCATATGTTGGAGCAGAATTTTGGTAGGATCATTTTTGTTGCAAGTGAGGAAGCATTAATGCCATCTGGGGAAATGCCACAGTACAGCATGACAAAAACTATGAATCTATCACTTGCGAAAAGTCTGTCAAAATTGACAAAGGGAACACAGGTTACAGTGAATACCATTATGCCTGGTTCTACACTAACAGAAGGAGTGCAGGAAATGCTTGAGAATATGTATCGTGATAGCTCTATAGCACCAGAGGAATGGGAAGCTGATTTCATGAAGAATCATAGACCACTTTCTCAGATACAGCGATTAATTAGACCAGAAGAAATTGGGCGTTTTGCAGCCTTTGTTGCAAGTCCATTTGCTTCATCTCTTTCTGGAGCAGCACTTCGTATTGATGGCGGGATGGTTCCCACTATATTCTAGAATATAGATTTATGTTATGAAAGCTTTCCAGCTGGTATGTAGGAACACTGTTACAGGGAGATCTTCGGAAATAGTCCAATTAAGAGGTATAAATGGAGAGAGTTTGGGAGGGATTGATGCAAATTATTCAATGTCTTTATCTCTAGCATTATTATTAAAATAATGGACATATTTAATATAATTAGCTTAAAATAAGATTAATTAAAGAATAAAAAGAGATATAAGCTTTATTGACAAATTAAAGTTTATATCTCTTTCTTATATTACTTATTAAATATATCTAATAATGATAAAGATTTAACTCTTTCATAAATAATATCTTTATCTGTAGTATATAAATTAAGTTCTTTCATTCTTTCAAAGTATTCTCCACCAGAAAATGTATGTCTTAGGCTTTTACCATCTTCCATATCTAAAGCTTCATTTGCAAAGGCAATTATATCACCTATTGCTAAATCTCTAGGTAAAACTAATAATGGCTCATTTAATGTAAATTTAACAGCATTATATCCTGCTAAAGCCCCTGTTACCATAACTTCTGTATGACCTACAAAAAATCCAGATTTTTCACCAGCACAAAACATATTATTTAACCCTAATATTTTCATTGAATTATCTCTAGGACTTGAAGCTAAATATCTAATAGAATTTGATTGACCACCAGACAATGGATCGATATATCTTGCATTCTCAAGTCCGGGTATTTTTCTAAGCTTATCTAATGGATAGTATGAAGTCATAAGTTTAATATGTCCAGTATCCAATAAAATAACATTTTCAGCAAATTCTTTTAAAGCATATTGCTGGCAAACTTTTTGACTTAGTTTATCTAGATTTATATCTTCTTGTGGAATTGGTAGAGTAGCAACCCCATATTGATTAAGTATATCTAGTATATCTTTAGATAGTGATTCTCGAGGGAGTTCACAGGATCCACTCATAGCTCCAGGAGTACCATTTGCTCTTTCTCCTATGATATCTTTTATACCAGCTTTAGCACTTAGGCTTTCTCTTCCACCAAATGAAGGACACCTTAATATGCACATGGAACAACCATTTCCATACCTGTTACAATTAGTCATAGGACCTGTTGAACCAGTAGTTTCTATAAATACATCACCATCTATAAAAGATCCATCGGCCAATTTGATTTTAGTTATAGAGTTGTTTGCCAAAGATACGTTGATTGCTCTGCTCTTAAAATGAATATTAATTCCTAAAGATAAAATGTATCTTCTTATCTCTGGTTCTGCTTTAGCTATGTCAGTTAAATTAGCATGTTTATGGCCAGAAAATTCTATATTTTTATGAATAGCAAGAGAATCGATAATATCTATTAACTCATTAGCACCTAATAATGAAAGTTCTTCTGCAGCTGTAAATCTACCATTGTTTCTCATTATTCCACCGACATTACCAACACCTAAAAGCATATCAGTTCTTTCAATTATATGAACTTCTGCGCCCATTTTTCTTGCTTGTATAGCAGCTTGACAACCAGCAAAACCACCACCTATTATAATAATTTTCATTATATTATACCTCAAATATTAATGTTAATAATAAACTATTCTATGGTCATTAAAATGATACTATAATTTGGTTTTTATTACATAGCTATTAAAACGGAAATGACGACTTTAAAATAAAGTCGTCATAATTATCTTTATAAATTAATTTATTACAGGAAATATGTTATAAACAGGCTCTTCATATGGATGAAGTTTTTTTATAACGTTAATAACTTCAAAGGCTAAATCTTTATCACATCTAAATTCTATTTTAGCCTCTTTCTCAATAGATAAGTTACCTTCTTTCCCAATATGAGGATTAGATCCTTTTAATGGTCTGAAGTAACCATTAACTTCGCTTATAGACATACAATTATCATAGTTTCCTATAGTCAAAGCACCAGTTCTATTTATTGTTTCCCTCAATTTATCTACAAATTCAAAAGGAATAAATATTTCAAACTTAACTTTTGTGTAATTCATATATTGAATAGACCCCCTATTAATAGCTATATTTAAATAATATCTTATTAGAAGAAAATAGTAAACGAAATTAATGTCTATTATCAACAAAAGTTAAATTTAAAAAATTTCATAAAATGCCTAAAAAAACTAATAAATTATTATTAATAATAAAATTTATGAAAGAAAATAGCAGATATTTAGAGAAAAAACTAGAAAAGTATGAAAAAACTTATATCATATATCTTTTAAATATATACAGCATACTATATAGTGAAGAAAATAAAATTTAGTTGGGGGAATTAAAGTGGGAATTTTATTTGCGATCATTGGGATAATATTAACTATATTTACGGCTTTTAATTTAATAAGAAGTATTGAAGTAAAGAAAAAATCTATAATAAAAAAGGCTAAAGTAATAGGGTTTGAAAGCTATACTTACTTTATGCCAGGAGCTGAATATCATGCAGTTTATAATGCTAGTATTTATCCGATTTTAGAAGTTGAGGAAGATAATAAGAAGGTAAGAGTTGCTATATCATATTTAAATGAAAAGTTTAATTTGGAAAAGGGTGATGAATTAGAAGTAATATATCCAAAAGGAAAAGTAGAAAAGCTTAAGATATATAGTAATGAAGAGATATATAACTTTTATTATTTAACAATTATAATAGGAATAGTTATCACCTTATTATCAATGACTATAATTTAAAAGGGCTAATGTTTAGCCCTTTATTATTTTTAAATTGTATAAGAATCCAAAATATTACAAAATACTTATGCAAATATACTATTGTATCAGTATAAATTTAGGAGATATAATTGAAATATAGAAGTAAATGTTTACTTATCTTATATTATATCAATCAAATGAATTGTAATATAAAGTTTCGGAAACGTTACCAAGAAAAATAAGTATATGGGGGATTATGATGAATTTTAAAAAGCTATTAGTAAAGATGCTACTATTTTTTATTCCAGTAATAGCTATAGGAACTATTAGTAACTCAACTATATCATATTATACTGCAAAAAATACATTAGTAAAAAATAGCCTAATTATAATGGAGGAAATGTCAAAACAAGCCTCAATGAGAATAAATGATAAGTTCTTAGAAAGTACTAAAAATTTAGAAGAAATAGCTATGGATAAAAGACTTTCTAGCGATGAAATATCAATAAAAGAAAAAAGAGATATACTGAAAAATGAGATTGAAAAGAGGAACTTTGATAATATAGGAATATGTGGATTAGATGGAGTTGTTTATTATAATGATGGAATGGAACATATACAAGATAAGGATTATTTCAAGAAGACAATAAATGGTAGTGAGGTAATATCAGATCCATTTATATCATCTATTGATAAAAGTAGAGTAACTGCATATACTGTACCACTAAAAAAGGATAATAAAATAGTTGGAGCCATACTAGGATTAAAATCAACAGAAGATTTTAGTAAATTATCAAATGATATTGAATTTTTAGATACTGGCTCAGCTTTTATTTTAAACTCTGAAGGAACTGTTATAGCCCATGATGATTTTTATTTTGTTATGGAAAAAAGCAATTTAATTAATCAATATGGAAATGATGAGAATTATAAGGATGTTATAAATGTACAAAAAGATATGATTTCTGGAAAAAGTGGTTCCTCAGAGTATAATCAAAATGGTAATAAATCTTATATTGCTTATTCTCCTATAGCAAGTACTGGTTGGTCTATAGGAATAACTGTAGATAGTGATGATTTGCTTAAATCATTGAAAGAATTTAGAAATACTACATTACTAATAGTTTCTTCTATATTAATTTTTAGTATTTTATTAATATATATTATTACTAGGGGAATAACAAAAGTTTTAGAAAATATAAAAACTAATATGATACATATTTCTAACGGAGATTTAACAGTTAGTTTTGCAGAAAATCATCTAAATAGAAAAGATGAAATAGGGGATATATGTAAGTCTATAGAAACTACTAGAAGTTCAGTAAAGGATATTATATCTAAAATAAAAATATCTTCAAAAGATGTCTCAGAAAAATCAACTTCTCTTGCTGTTGTTTCTAAAGAATTAAATAAATTAGCAAGTGATATATCTACTTCTATTTTTGAAGTAGCAGCATTTAGTAATACTCAAAAAGGGGAATTAGAAAATACAATAGGTGTAATTAATGTCTTTAGTGAAGAAATAGATGAAATTTCAAGGAATATTGTAAAGATAGATGATATGGCAAAAGATATCGAAATTAAATCAATAAAGAATAGTAGTGAAATGAATACTTTAATAGTGACGGCTGAGGATTTTGATAATAGATTTAGTGAATTTAGTGATAATATGGATAATATGCTTAATGATATAAGCACAGTAAAAGATATACTAGTTTTAATAAATGATATTTCGGATCAAACAAACTTATTAGCTTTAAATGCAGCTATAGAAGCAGCTAGAGTTGGGGAAGCTGGAAAGGGTTTTGCTGTAGTAGCTGATGAAATAAGGAAGCTTGCGGAAAATTCAAATAATGCATCAAATAATATTCATATTATACTAAATAATGTATTTAAAAATACAAAGGCAATAGCAGAAGATACTGTAGAAATTAATAAAAAGCTTCACTTACAAAGAAGTATTATAAATAATTCAATTAATTCATTTAATGATATAGCTAAAGAAGTAAAGAGTATAACACCTAGAATAAGTAATATAAATACTTCATTTATAGAAATAGATGAAAGAAAGAAGAATATACTAGAGAAAATTATAAATGTAGCAAAAGCATCAAGGGAGATATCTAGTGCATCTGAAGAAATAACGGCATCATCAAATGATTTAAATAAATTTAGTGAAAATGTAGCTGAGGATTCTGAGGATTTAGCATATAGAAGTATTGAAGTTTTAAAATCTATTGATAGGTTTAAGATATAAAGCTAAAGGTGTAGTCTCAGAAATCTATTTAATATAAAATTTATTCAATTTCAAGTAAGCTTTATTGCCTTAAAAAGTTAATCTATTATTTTTATAAAGGGGCTCGCGTTTCGCGAGCCCCTTTTAAACCATTGATTTTACTTACTTAAAGACGTTTTTAAACTTAAATACAAATTTTTATTTATTATTTATATATTTACAAAAAGGGAAGTTTGAATTAAATTAGAACTTCTTTTTTGTAGGCTAATATTAAAATTTATTTTGATATAGCCCCTTTTTTATTATAAAAAAATATAGAAAATAATATATGTTTTATAGAAATATAATCAAAATACTTTACTTTGAATCATAAGATAAATAATGTAGTATTTTAACTTAGCACTTTAAAGGAGGATAAGATGATATTAGACATTAGAGAAATAATAATCAGGTTAGTTCTTGCTGTTATAGTTGGAGGAATAATTGGATATGAAAGGGAAATGCAACATAGAGCAGCAGGATTTAGAACCCATATATTAGTATGCTTAGGAGCAACAATAATATCTTTATTACAAATTGATATGGGAAATAAAGCAATTGCAATGATTGAAGCAAATAAAGAGTTAAGTGATGTTATAAAAATTGATTATGGAAGACTAGGAGCACAAGTAATTACTGGGGTTGGATTTATTGGAGCAGGAGCTATAATCCATACCAAGGGAAATATTAAGGGATTAACTACTGCAGCAACTTTATGGATAGTTGCTTGTCTAGGACTATCTATAGGGATGGGAGAATATTATATAAGTATATTTGGAGCTATTATAATAGTTATAACATTAGTTTTTTTGAAAAGAATAGAAAGCAAGTTTATATCAAAGAATATAGTTAAGAAAGTTGAAATTAAATATCATGATATAGAGAATGTAAATATAGAAATACAAAAATCGCTTGAAAATGAAAACTTAAAGATAAAAATAGTTGAATACCTTTTAGATAAAGAAAAAAATCGTTATGATGAAAGTGAGGTTCATGCTATATATACAATTATACAACCTGGATATGTAAAATTGGATAAAATAATAGATGTATTAAGAAATAATGAAAATATAATTTATATAAAAATGTTAAATTAATTTTGATATTCAAAATACTTTATATAAAAATATTTATTATACAATTGAAATTTGATTACTATTAGATTATTATTTAATTGAGGAACTATAGAAAAAGGATGGGATAAAGTTATTATGCAAAGAAGTGAAAATATAGTTAATGAGTTGCTTGTAAAAATATTTAATGAAATATTACAAATTGAAGAAAAAACTTTGAAAAGTGGGCATTTTTCAGACTTATCTGTTAGAGAAATGCATACAATCGAGACAATAGGAAGAAAAGAACAAAGAATGATGAGTGAAGTAGCACAGGATTTAGGTATAACTGTTGGAACATTAACTACATCAATTAATAGATTAATTAAAAAGGGATATGTAGATAGAAAAAGAATAGAAGAAGATAGAAGAGTAGTGTTAGTTGAATTAACTAAAAAGGGAAAAGTTGCACATAGACTACATGAAAGATTTCATAATGAAATGGTAAGAAGTATGATGGATGATCTTTCAGAAGATGAAAAGAATGTATTGATAGGGTCTTTAGATAAATTAAATAAATATTTTAAAGATAAATGTGAAAATATAAAGTAAGAAAAACTAGTTGTTCTAATAAAGTAATCAGTTTAAGTTACTATAATGAATCTAATGTTTATGATATTATTAATGTATAAATATTAGGGGTGGGAGGATATTATGGGAAACACTAGTTTAGAAGTTGCTAAGTATGCAACTAGGATGGCAATTTCATCTAGAGATGAAGAGGAAGAACTTAAGGTTGAATTTAAGAAAAAAGGTGTCTTAGTAACTGCTGTAAATATAGGTGGTAATATAAATGATTCAACATCTAAAATATTAGAAAGAGCATTAGTAGCTTCTAAAAGAAATGGAGTAATAAGAGAAGAACATTTACACGAAGGTGGAGTAATTGGAGCAACTAGAGATGCATTGATGCAGGTTTGGAACAGAGCAAGTGGACAAAATGTAGGTGGAAAAGTAGGGATTGCAAGAAGAGGAGAACACCTAACTGTATGTATTTTTCTAAGTGTTGGACTCCTACATTTAGATGAAGTAGTGATTGGGATAGGGCATAGAGCTATTCCTGAATGATTAGTACAAATAAAGGTAATATGTTTATAAATATAAACATATTACCTTTATTTTTTATAAAATAACTAATAAAAATTTAAATAAAAATAATGATTATGATGTTTATATATTATGGATGGAATATATAATTTATAGAATATATTCTTTTGAATATTTTAAATTAATTATATAAGAAAAAAGGGAAACTTAATAATAAGTAATTAAAGAAAAATAGCTTTTAACCTTATTAGATAATTACGTATAAAAATATATAAGTGAATATAAAGTTTAATATAATAATCTTACGAATTAAAGATTGTTATATATGAATATTTAAACGGATTTTTGGAAAATTAATATTAGCTTTAGTATTTCTAATAAAGCTAATATTTTTATTTTTGAAAATATTGGTCAAGGAATTGTTATGTTTAACTCATTAATTGTTATAAATATAACAATTAACTACCGAAATTTACAAAATTAACTCAACAAATTTCTTGGGGATTTTTTCTAAAATTATACCATAACTCAAAAATGAGCAAGTATTCAGAAAATGGTAGAGGTATAAAGTCGAATATTATAAGAAATATCAAACTTGAATACAAAATAAATAAAGAAAGGAAAATTTAAACTTATGAAATTGCATTAAAATAGTACAAAAAATAAGAAAATAAAAAATGTGATAAACTTTTAACAAAAAAAGATTGACAAAAATTAAACAATGGAATAAAATGAAAATGTAGTTAAGTTAAACATAATATTAAAAAAGTAAATAAATCAGAATGTAAAAATTAACTTATAGATATTTAGGAGGAATAAAAGATGGCTGTAACAAATGCACAGGAATTAACTCAAAGAATTAAAGAATTAAGAGAAGCACAAAGGGTATTTGCTACTTATAATCAAGAGCAAGTAGATGAGATTTTTAGACAAGCAGCTATGGCGGCAAATGATAACAGAATTAAATTAGCAAAGATGGCAGTTGCTGAAACTGGAATGGGAATAGTAGAAGATAAAGTTATTAAGAATCATTTCGCAGCTGAATATATATATAATCAATATAAAGATATGAAAACTTGTGGAGTTTTAGAAGAAGATAAAACTTTTGGTATAACAAAGGTTGCAGAACCAATAGGAGTTATAGCAGCTATAGTTCCAACAACTAATCCAACTTCAACAGCTATATTTAAAACTTTAATAGCATTAAAAACTAGAAATGCAATAATTATATCACCACACCCAAGAGCAAAGAAAGCTACAATTGAAGCTGCTAGAATAGTATTAGAAGCAGCAGTTAAGGCTGGAGCTCCAGAGGGAATCATAGGATGGATAGATGAGCCATCAGTAGAATTATCACAAAATGTTATGAGAGAATCTGATATAATTCTTGCAACAGGTGGTCCAGCAATGGTAAAAGCGGCTTATTCATCAGGAAGACCAGCTTTAGGAGTTGGAGCAGGTAATACTCCAGCTATAATAGATGAAACTGCTCACATAAAGATGGCTGTAAACTCAATATTACTTTCAAAAACATTTGATAATGGGGTTATTTGTGCATCAGAACAATCACTAGTTGTTATAGATCAAGTTTATGATGAAGTTAAGAGTGAATTAAGTGATAGAGGAGCTTACATTCTTAAGGGTGAAGAAGTAGATAAGGTTAGAAAGATTATATTAAATGAAAAAGGTGGATTAAATGCAAATATAGTTGGTCAATCAGCTTATAAAATTGCAGAAATGGCAGGAGTTAATGTTCCAACAACAGCTAAAGTTTTAATTGGTGAAGTTGAATCTGTAGAATTAGAAGAACCATTTTCACATGAAAAATTATCTCCAATTTTAGCTATGTATAGAGTTAAGTCATATGAAGAGGCTTTAGAAAAGGCTAATAGATTAATAGAATTAGGTGGTATGGGACATACTTCAATTCTTTACACTGATCAACTTAAATCAAGAGATAGAATATTAAAATTTGGAGAAATGATGAAGACAGCTAGAACATTAATAAACATGCCAGCATCTCAAGGTGCTATTGGGGATATATTTAACTTTAAACTAGCTCCATCATTAACTCTTGGATGTGGATCATGGGGAGGAAACTCAGTTTCAGAAAATGTTGGTCCAAAGCACTTAATTAACATTAAGAGCATAGCTGAAAGGAGAGAAAATATGCTTTGGTTTAGAGTTCCAGAAAAAGTTTACTTCAAATATGGTTGTTTACCAGTAGCTTTAGAAGAATTAAGAGATATGGGTAAAAAGAAGGCATTTATAGTAACTGATAAAGTATTATTTGAAATGGGATATACAAATAAGGTTACAGAAGTTTTAGAAAGAAACGGAATACAATTTAAAATATTCTCAGATGTTGAACCAGACCCGACACTTAGATGTGCAAAAGCTGGAGCAAAAGAAATGTTAGATTTCAATCCAGATGTAATAATTGCCCTTGGTGGTGGATCAGCAATGGATGCTGCAAAAATTATGTGGGTAATGTATGAACATCCAGAAGTTAAATTTGAAGATTTAGCAATGAGATTTATGGATATAAGAAAGAGAGTTTATAAATTCCCAACTATGGGTGAAAAAGCTATGATGGTATCAATAGCTACATCAGCAGGAACAGGTTCAGAAGTAACTCCATTTGCTGTTATTACAGATGAAACTACAGGTGTTAAATATCCACTTGCAGATTATGAACTAACTCCAGATATGGCAATAGTTGATGCTGAGCTTATGATGACTTCACCAAAGGGATTAACAGCTTGTGCAGGAATAGACGTATTAGTTCACTCAATTGAAGCGTATGTATCAATAATGGCTTCAGAATATACTAATGGTTTAGCTTTAGAAGCAATAAGATTAGTATTTAAGTATTTACCAGATGCTTATAATGAAGGAACAACTAATGTTAAAGCTAGAGAAAAAATGGCTCATGCATCATGTATGGCTGGGATGGCATTCTCAAATGCATTCTTAGGAATTACACACTCAATGGCTCATAAATTAGGTGCATTCCATCACTTACCACACGGTATGGCAAACTCATTATTAATGAATGAAGTTATAAGATTCAATGCAACTGATGCTCCAACTAAACAAGCAGCATTTGCTCAATACAAATATCCAAATGCAGCATGGAGATATGCTAGAATAGCTGATCATCTTGGATTAGGCGGAAACACTGAAGAAGAAAAGGTAGAATTATTAATAAAGGCTGTTGAGAAATTACAAGCTCAAGTTAATATGCCAAAAACTATAAAAGAAGCTGGAGTATCTGAAACTAAGTTCTATGAAACATTAGATGAAATGGTTGAGCAAGCATTTGATGATCAATGTACAGGTGCTAACCCAAGATATCCATTAATGAGTGAATTAAGAGAAATGTATATTACAGCTTATGAAGGTCCAAAGACTAAAGAAGTTAAAAAAGAAACTAAGAAAAAATAATATTTTATGATAAAAAAATAGAGGCTACTCTTATGTAGTCTCTATTTTTTATTTACATATTACTCATATATGACAAGAAATTGTGATATTATTTATAAAGAGAATTTGTTAAGATATTACAAAGAATTAATATTACAAAATGGAGGAAATATATGAAAAAGAAAATATTAATAATATCTTTATTATTATTTGCACAAATATTTATGTTTGGATGTACAAAGGATGTAAGTAGGCAAGATGAGAAAAGGATAAAAGAAACAATTGATTTAGTTTTATCATATAAAGATGGATACGATGATACTATGAAGAAACATATAAGTGAGGATAATTTTTATGTTTGCAATTATGTAGAGTTTTACTCATTATATATAGGTGAATTAAATCTTGAGAAATATGAAAGTAAAATAGTAAGTATAAAAAATGAAAATGGAAAATATAAAGTGTATATGACTCTTGATATGGTAGCAAAAGCTTTAGAGACACATGGCGATGAACATGCAAGTGATGAGGCTATAGGCGAAGATGTACCAATTGAAGTAATTGTAAAAGAAAAAGACGGAGAAATTTTTATAGAAGGATTTACTGAATATGAAGATATTGAAAAGGCTAAAGAATTAAATGAAGGATTTAATTAAAAATAACAAAAAGAAAGAGTGAAAATAATGAAACCATTAGCAGAAATAATGAGACCAAAAACATTAGAAGATTTTGTTGGTCAAAATGAGATATTAGCTAAAGGAAAGCCGTTATATAACTTAATTATAAATAAGATGATTCCAAATTGTATACTGTATGGACCACCAGGAACAGGAAAAACAACTTTAGCAAATATAATGGCAAATTATGTTGATAGAAAATTTTATAAATTAAATGCTACAACTGCTTCTGTAAAAGATATACAAGAAATTACTGAGAGTTTGGATAGTTTACTTAACTATAATGGAGTAGTTATATATATTGATGAATTACAGCATTTTAGCAAAAAACAGCAACAAGCACTTTTGGAATTTATAGAGAATGGAAGAGTTACATTAATAGCAAGCACTACAGAAAATCCTTATTTTGCAATTCATAAGGCAATATTAAGTAGATGTAATATATTCAAATTTGAGGCACTAAATATACATGATATAACTATAGGGTTAGAGAAGGCGATAAAAAAGCTAATTGGTGAAGGTATTAATGTAGAGTATTCTTTAGAAGCTTTGAAGTATATTGGTGAAATTTCTCAAGGAGATTATAGAAAAGCTTATAATATATTAGAATTAACTATAAATTCACAACTTAAAAATATAAAGGAAATATCTGTAGAATATATAGAAAGTTTGAATCAATCTCATATGAGAGCAGATGCAAGTGGTGATGAGTATTACAATTTATTAAGTGCATTGCAAAAAAGCATAAGAGGCAGTGATCCTGATGCAGCTATACATTATTTAGCAAGGCTTATTAAATCAGGAAACTTAACGGCAATAATAAGAAGAATTTCTGTAATAGTAGCAGAAGATATAGGACTTGCACATCCTAATGCGCTAAGTGTAGTAAATTCAGGTATAGAGTTGGCTTTAAAGGTAGGGCTTCCAGAGGCACAAATAATACTAGCAGAACTTGTTATATATTTAGCTACATTACCTAAATCTAATAGTGCATATTTAGCTATTGCTAATGCTATGAAGGATTTAGAAAACAAGAATATAGGAGATGTACCCAATTATTTAAAGGATGCACATTATTCTGGAGCAGAAAGCTTAGGTGTTTCAGGGTATAAGTATCCACACGATTATGAAAATAACTATGTAAAACAAATATATATGCCAGAAAGATTAAAAGATTCTAAATATTATTTTCCTCAAAAAAATAAATATGAGGAAAGCATAACTATGTATTGGAACAAGATAAAATAAGGAGTTATGATGAAATGATGATTATTGACAATAGTAGAGTGGTTTGGTAAGATATATAAAGTAAATACTAGTAAAATAGTCAACATTAAAGGGGGAAGTATAATGAAGCTTTCTACTAAAGGTAGATACGGGGTCAAGGCTATGGTAGACCTTGCAATGCACTATGGAGATGCCCCCGTTTCAATAAAAACAATCTCCCAAAGACAAAATATATCAGAATATTATTTAGAGCAATTATTTTCACCACTTAGAAAAGCAAAACTTATTAAAAGTATAAGAGGTGCTCAAGGTGGATATGTGTTAAATTATGCTCCAAAGGATATAACAGTAGCAGATGTTATGAATGTACTTGAAGGACCTGTTGAAATTGCTGAATGCATTGAAGGAACAGAGTGTGATAACGTAGATTTTTGTGCTACTAGATTGTTATGGGAAAAAATTAAAAATAGTATTGATGAAGTAATGAAAAACATTACACTTCAAGATATAGTAGATGATTATGTAAGAATGAAGGATGAAAATCAATCCGTTAAGATTGTTAAAAGGAGCGAATAGACATGAGAAATGTATACATGGATTATGCAGCAACTACATATGTTAAACCAGAAGTTTTAGAAGAAATGATGCCATTCTTTACTGAAAGGTACGGAAATCCATCATCTTTCTATGGAATTTCTAGAGAAACTAAAATGGCTATTGATAAAGCTAGAAGTAGAGTTGCTAATACTTTAAATTGTGATCCAAATGAGGTTTATTTTACTGGTGGCGGATCAGAAGCAGATAACTGGGCTATTAAAGGAATAGCATCAGCTCATAGAAAAAAGGGAAACCATATTATAACAACAAAAATTGAACACCATGCAGTACTTCACACATGTGAATACTTAGAGAAAAATGGATTTGAAGTGACTTATCTGAATGTAGACAAAGAAGGTTTTATTGACTTAGAAGAACTTAAAAATGCTATAACTGATAAGACAATATTAGTTTCAATTATGTTTGCAAATAACGAAATAGGAACTATTCAACCTGTTAAAGAAATAGGTGAAATTTGTAGAGAAAGAAAAGTTTTATTCCATACTGATGCAGTTCAAGCAATAGGAAATGTTCCAGTAGATGTTAAAGAAATGAATATTGATTTATTATCTTTAGCAGGACATAAAGTTTATGGACCAAAAGGAATAGGAGCACTTTATATAAGAAAAGGCGTTAGAATTGACAACTTAATTCATGGTGGTGGTCAAGAAAGAGCTAGAAGAGCTGGAACTGAAAATACAGCTTCTATAGTAGGGCTTGGAAAGGCAATTGAACTTGCTACTGAAAATTTAGAAGAACATAATAAGAAGATAACTAAACTTAGAGATAGATTAATTGAAGGTTTATTAAATGTACCACATACAAGATTAAATGGACCAGTAGGGGAAAAAAGATTACCAGGTAATGCTAATATTACTTTTGAATTTATAGAAGGTGAATCAATACTTCTATCATTAGACTTTGAAGGTGTATGCGCATCAAGTGGTAGTGCATGTACTTCAGGATCACTTGATCCATCTCACGTATTACTAGCAATAGGATTACCTCATGAGTTAGCTCATGGATCTCTAAGATTGACATTAGGTGATGGTTCAACAGATGAAGATGTAGATTATGTACTTGAAGTTGTTCCACCTATTATAGAAAGACTTAGAAATATGTCTCCATTATGGGAAGACTTTTTAAAGAAGGGAGAAAAATATTATGATGTACAGCGATAAGGTTATGGATCATTTTAGAAATCCAAGAAATGTAGGGGAAATTGAAGATGCAAATGGCGTAGGTGAAGTGGGAAACGCTAAATGCGGAGATATAATGAAGGTTTATTTAAAAATTGAAGACAATATAGTTAAAGATGTTAAATTCAAAACATTTGGATGTGGATCTGCTATTGCTTCATCATCAATGGCAACAGAATTAATAAAAGGAAAGACTGTAGAAGAAGCTTGGGAATTATCAAATAAAGCAGTAGCAGAAGCTTTAGATGGACTTCCACCTGTAAAGATGCATTGTTCTGTTTTAGCAGAAGAAGCTATACATAAGGCAATTAATGACTATAGAAAAAACACAGGTTTAGAGCTTTGGGATTTTGAAGAACATGATGATATACATGATCATGTTCATGGTCACGAATAGGAATTAATATGAAGAAAAAAGTAGTTGTAGGTATGAGTGGCGGAGTTGATAGCTCCGTTGCTGCATATCTTTTAAAAGAGCAAGGTTACGAAGTAATAGGCGTAACAATGAAACATTTTGATGATGAAGATGAAGACTATGTTGAAAGAGAAGGTGGATGTTGTTCTCTTTCTTCAGTAGAAGATGCAAGAAGAGTTGCCGATAAACTAGGAATACCTTTTTATGTTCTTAATTTTAAGGATTCATTTAAAGAAAAGGTAATAGATTATTTTGTACAAGAGTATATGGAAGGAAAAACACCTAATCCATGTATTGCTTGTAATAAACATATAAAGTTTGATGAATTTCTAAGAAGAGCAAAAGGGATTGGAGCTGATTATGTAGCTACAGGACATTATGCTAAAATAGAGAAAAAAGAAGATGGTAGATATCTTTTAATAAAAGCGGATGATGATAAAAAAGATCAGACATATGCTTTATATAACTTTACACAAGAACAATTAAGTCAAACATTAATGCCTTGTGGAGATTATACTAAGGATAAAATAAGAGAAATAGCTAAAGAGATTGGTCTTGCAGTTCACAATAAAAAAGATAGTGAAGAAATATGCTTTATACCTGATAATAATCATGGTAAATACATTTTAAATGCTAGACCAAATCAAGTGAGAGAAGGAAATTTTGTTGATAAAAATGGTAATATATTAGGTAAACATAAAGGTATAGTTTATTATACAATTGGCCAAAGAAAAGGCTTAGGTTTAGCATTAGGAACTCCTATTTTTGTTACTGATATAAACCCAAGAACTAATGAAGTTGTTATAGGGCCAGAAGAAGATGTGTTTAAAACTGATTTAGTTGCAAAGGATGTTAACTTTATTCCTTTTGATTCTCTTAATGAAGAAACAACTGTATTTGCTAAGGTTAGATATCAGGCAAAACCTTCTGAAGCAATAATATCACCACTTGCAGATGGAAAAGTTAAAGTTTCTTTTAAGGAAAAGCAAAGAGCTATAACTAAAGGACAATCAGTTGTATTTTATGATGGAAACGTCGTTGTTGGTGGCGGAATAATAGAAGAAATTATATAAATAAGAAAATTCTCATATGTATATATGAGAATTTTTTTTTATCTTTAGGAGATAATATAGTTATTCTATATAGAAGGGAGAAAGCTTATGTTAAAGAGTAAGGATTTCTATCTACTAAAAGTGTATGATATAAGGGGGAAGTACCTAGGTGTTGTAGATGACATATATATTAATTTTCATGAAGGTAAAATAGTTGGTTTTTTTGTTTCTAATTATCTTCTGTTTAGTAAGAAAAATTTTGTTAGAAGCGGTGATATTATTTCTTTAGAAGAAGTAATGATTGTAAAAGAATTAAATAAAAAAGAAGGATTATCTTTTAAGAGTATAAAAGATATGGATATTAAAGATAAAAATAATACAATGAGAGGGGTATTAGAAGATTTAATAATTGAAAAAAAAGATTTATCAATAAAAGGCATAGTTATGAGTTCGGGAATATTTGATAGGATGATAAAAGGTAAAGAAATATTGTTATTGAAAGATTGTTTATTAGGTGAAGACTTTATCTTATATTATGGAAGTGATGAGGTTAGGCTTCAAAGTATACCTCGTAAAAGAAAAACATGTTGATATATAAGAAATATAAAAAGATTATAAATTCAATTTTAATAATCCTATCAATTGTTTTAATTTTAATTTTGTATATAAAAATTAAGACAATAAACAGTATAGTAAATATTATTTTTATAGGATTTATATTGGCCTATGCTTTAAAACCTCTAAGAGATACTATAAGTGAGAAGTTTAAATTAAGCAAAAGGATTTCGTCAATTTCTATAATACTAACTATATTATTTGGTTTAATATTACTTTCATATATAGTTATCCCTTCAATGTTAAGAGAAAGCTCTAATATTGGATATATACTAGATAATATTGATGAATATGTTAAGAATATTGTAGATAAATTGAATTTAAATGATATATCCTTTTTAAAATCAATATATAATCAAATGAGTGAAGAAATAAATATGTTTTTTAGTAAAGCTACTGATAATTTTTTGGAAAACTTAATGGTTTGTTTTGAAAGTATGATTTCTTTTGCTATTGTACCAATAGTAACATATTATTTCCTAGTTGATGGTGATCTTATTTATGATAAGCTTTTATTAATATTACCAACAGAAAAGAGGATAATTGCTAAAAAGGTTATTAGTCATATAGATAAAGTTTTGTCAAGATATATAATAAGTCAATTATTATTATCATTAATTATAGGAGTACTAACATTTATTGTTCTACTTATAATAAATGTTAAATTTGCATTAATACTTGGTATATTTAATGGTGTCTTGAATATAGTACCTTATTTTGGGCCAATAATAGGTGGAGTTCCTGCTATATTTGTAGCACTTTTGGAATCGCCCAATAAAGCTTTATGGACACTTTTAGCAATATTTTTGATACAACAAATTGAAGGAAATATATTATCTCCTAAAATAACAGGTGATAGTACTAATATGCATCCTATAATAATTATAATTTTATTGTTGGTAGGAGAAAAATTAGGTGGGCTCATAGGGATGATAGTGGCAGTTCCAATAGGAGTTATAGTTAAAGTAATATATGATGATATCAATGATTATTTGTTTTAATAAAATAATTGACATATTTTAATAAATAAACTATAATTTCATTGAAATATAAGAAAAATTAATATTTAGCGTTGAAGAGAATGAGTAAATATACACTATGTATTTAGAGAAGAAGTGGTTGGTGAAAACTTCTTACATAATATATTGAAGCTATCTTGGAGCTATATTATCTAAGTGATGTATTTTTAATACATAATTAGGGTGGTACCGCGGAATTTATGTTTTCGTCCCTTTTTTATAGGGATGGAAACTTTTTTTATTATAAAATACTGTAAAGTAAAAAATGGAGGTAATATATATGAAGTTCATGGGAACAAACGAGCTTAGAGAAGCTTATTTAAGATTTTTTGAATCAAAAGATCACTTAAGATTAGAGAGTTTTCCTCTAGTCCCTAAAAATGATAAATCTTTATTATTAATAAATGCAGGTATGGCACCTCTTAAACCATATTTCACTGGCTTACAAGAGCCACCAAGAAAAAGAATAACTACTTGCCAAAAGTGCATAAGAACAGGAGATATAGAAAATGTAGGTAAGACTTCAAGACATGGTACATTCTTTGAAATGCTTGGGAACTTCTCATTTGGAGATTATTTTAAAGAAGAAATTATTCCTTGGGCTTGGGAGTTCATAACTGAAACTCTTCAAATTCCAAAAGATAAATTATACGTAACAATATATTTAGAAGATGATGAAGCTTATGATATTTGGTGTAAAAAGACAAATGTAGATCCAAGTAGGATATTTAGATTAGGAAAAGATGATAACTTCTGGGAAATAGGTGTTGGCCCATGTGGACCATGTACAGAAATTCATTATGATAGAGGCGAGGGTGTAATTACAAATGTAGATGACTTTGTAAAAGCAAGTGATGAAGATAGAGTAGTTGAGTTTTGGAATCTTGTATTTACTCAATTTGATAAGGACGAAGAAGGAAATTACAATAAATTAGCAAATCCTAATATAGACACAGGAATGGGACTTGAAAGAATTGCAACTATAATGCAAGGTGTAGATAATATATTTGAAATAGATACAGTTAAAAATATTTTAAATAAAGTATCAGAGCTTTCAGGAGTAAAATATGGGGAAGATAAGCTTAAAGACATTTCTTTAAGAATAATAACAGATCATGTTAAATCTGTAACTATGCTAATTTCTGATGGTGTTCAACCAAGTAATGAAGGTAGAGGATATGTATTAAGAAGACTTTTAAGAAGAGCAGCTAGACATGGAAGATTACTTGGTATAAAGGGATTATTCTTAACTGAAATAGTTCAATCAGTAGTTGAAAACTATAGTGGTGCGTATCCAATGCTTATAGAAAATAAAGAATATATAGAAAGAATAGTTTCACTAGAAGAAGAAAGATTTAATGAAACAATAGATTCAGGAATGAACATATTAAATGACTATATAGAAGATATGGAATCTTCTAATGAAAAAACTTTAAAGGGTGAAAAAGCATTTAAACTATATGATACTTATGGATTCCCTATAGAGTTAACAGAAGAAATCTTAGAAGAAAAAGGCATGAATGTTGATCACGAAGCATTTAGAAAAGAAATGGATGAGCAAAGACAAAGAGCAAGAAGTGCAAGAGGGGAATCATCATATATGGGAAGTGATGAAAGCCCAATTAATAAGATAGAAGCTTCAATAAATACTGAGTTTATTGGATATAGCAATGTTGAAGTAGATTCTAAAATTCTTGTTTTAGCTAATGATAATGAGTTTGTAGATGAATTGTCAAAAGGTGAAAAGGGATATATAGTTACTGAAAAAACACCTTTTTATGCTGAAATGGGTGGTCAAGTAGGTGACAAAGGTATTATAAAAACTTCTTCTGGAGAAGCTTGTGTCTATGATACTAAGAAAAATGTTGGTGGAAAAACTATTCATTATGTTAAAGTTTTAGATGGAACAATAAAGATAAATGAAGTGGCAAATCTAAAGATAGATGTTTTAAGAAGAAATAATATAGCTAAGAATCATACTGCTACACATATGCTACATGAGGCGTTAAAACAAGTTGTAGGTAAGCATGTAAATCAAGCAGGTTCATATGTTGATGATGAAAGATTAAGATTTGACTTTGCTCACTTTCAAGGGTTAACAGAAGATGAAATAGAAAAGGTAGAAGAGTTAGTTAACAAAAAGATAATGGAAGTATTTAATGTTAATACAAATCTTATGACTTTAGATGAAGCAAGAGAATCAGGTGCAATGGCTTTATTTGATGATAAATATGGAGATAAGGTTAGAGTTGTAAGTGTTGGAGAATTCTCAAAGGAACTTTGTGGAGGTACTCACGTTAATAACTCAGGAGAAATTGGATTATTTAAAATAATAAATGAAGCAGGTGTTGCTGCTGGAATAAGAAGAATAGAAGCAGTGTCAGGATTAAATGCTATAAAATATATGGAAGAAAAGCAAAGACTCCTAAAAGAAGCGTGTAGTGCTTTAAAATGTAGTGAAAAAGATGTATTAAAGAAGATAGCTTCACAAGGTGTTGAAATTAAAGAAAAAGAAAAAGAAATTTTAGAGCTTAAGAGCAAGTTAACAAGCGGTGTTGAAGATGATATTTTAGCCTCAGTTAAAGAAATAAATGGTGTAAAAGTAGTAGCTTATGGTGTAGAAGGAATAGATGGAAATGCATTAAGAGACTTAGGAGATAAAATGAGAAATAAACTTTCAAGTGGAGTTGTTGTCTTATTAAGTAATGTAGGTGGAAAAGTTAATGTGGTTTCTATGGCTACTAAGGATGTTTTAGAAAAAGGTATTCATTGTGGAAAGATAATTAAAGAGGTTGCTGCAGTAGTAGGCGGAGGCGGCGGTGGAAGACCGGATATGGCTCAAGCTGGCGGTAAGAATCCAGAAAATATCAAATCTGCAATTGAAAAAACATACGTAGTAGTAGAATCTTTAATAAAATAATCTTTAGCAAAATAGTGTACTTTTATAATTATATGGTTTATAATATAATTAAATTAAGTAAACCCGTGAATAGAATTTTTAAAATAAGAGATAATATTATTAGGGATACTGTTAAACTAAATATAAGTAAGGGGGTGAGCTGCAAATAGCAGCAGTTGTATGAATAATAACTTAGATCAAACAATGCAATTTAATTTAAACATCAACAAAGAGGATTTAACAAAGTCAATATTGACAGATGTTTACAATGCGTTACAGGAGAAAGGTTATAATCCGATAAATCAGTTAGTTGGATATCTTATTTCAGGGGACCCTTCTTACATCACAAGCTACAACGGAGCAAGAGCTTTACTAAGAAAACTTGAAAGAGATGAAATTCTTGAGGAAGTTATAAAATCTTATTTAGAAATAAAATAAAGAGTGCCCGTTAAATCGGGCACTCTTTAATGTTTAAGGAGATAAATATGAGAATACTAGGTTTAGATGTTGGATCTAAAACTATAGGTGTTGCAATAAGTGATCCTTTAGGTTGGACTGCACAGGGAATTACTACTATAAGAAGGACTAAAAGAGAGCAGGATATAGAAGAAATCAAAAAAATATGTAAAGAATATTCTGTTGAAACTATAGTAATAGGTTTACCTAAAAATATGAATGGGACTATAGGGGAATCAGGAGAAAGAGTACTAGAACTTTCAGAGATAATAAAAGAAGCTACAGGTATAAAAATTGAGATGTGGGATGAAAGACTTACTACTGTAGCTGCTCATAAGGCGATGCTTGAAGCGGACTTATCAAGGGGAAAAAGAAAGAAAATAGTTGATAAAATAGCAGCTACTTATATACTACAAGGATATTTAGATAGGCTTAGTATGAAATAATTAATTCATTTCCAATTGAAAATTATTATTGACAACCATTAAGGTAAAAATTACAATTATAAAAAAAGGAGAGAAAATTTATGGATAAGGATTTAAAACAATTAGAATTATATGATGAAGATGGAAAATTAGTAAAGTTAAATGTTGTTGCATTTTTTGATATGGTAAATCCAGATACAGAAGAAAAAAGTGAATATGTTATAGTTTATGATGATGATTATACTGAAGATGATATATTTGCTTTAAAGGTAGGAGTAGATGAAGACGGAGATGATCTATTAATACCTATAGATGACGAAGTTGAATTAGCAGCCGTTCAAGAAGCTTATGATACTATTTTTGCTGATGAAGAATAAAATCTAACTAAGAAAAAAGGAAAGGGGTGTTGTTTGTGGAACAATCAAATAGTATAGATTTTAATGTTTTAAAAGAAGATTTAAAACAAAAAGGGTATAAATTGACGCCTCAAAGAAGAGCTATAGTTGACACTATTATAGATAAAGAAGGAGAACATTTAACTGCAGAAGAAATTTATGATGAAGTTAAAAAGAGTTGTCCTGAGATTGGTTTAGCTACAGTATATAGAACTATAATTTTGTTAGAAGAATTAGGTGTAATCTGTAAGCTGGATTTAAATGATGGTTGTAGTAGATATGAATTAGTTCGTAAAGATGAGGGGCATAGACACCATCACTTAGTTTGTAATGAATGCAAAAGCGTTATTGAGGTTCAGGATGATTTATTAGATGAACTTGAAGAAGAAGTTGAAAGATCATATGGTTTTAAAATTGTAGACCATAGTGTTAAATTCTTTGGTGTTTGTAGAAAATGCCAAAGCAAAATGGATAACAATAAATAAGATAAATAAGGGAAATCCTCTCTATGGAGATGACAACCTTTGTAATACATATTTTAGGAAGAAGGAGGGGACATATTGAAAAACGAGAAGGCAAAAGTTAAGATTATTCCTTTAGGTGGGATAAATGAAATAGGTAAAAATATAACTGCAATAGAATATAAAAATGATATAGTAGTTATAGATTGCGGCTTGAAATTCCCAGATGAAGATATGTTCGGTATTGACTTAGTAATACCAGATATTAGTTATTTATTAAAAAATAAAGATAAGATAAGAGGGATATTTTTAACTCATGGGCACGAGGACCATATAGGTGCATTACCTTATGTTTTAAAACAATTAGATGTACCTGTATATGGAACAAAATTAACTCTTGGAATTGTTGAAACTAAGCTTAAGGAGCACGGATTATTAAGTTCAACAGAATTAATAAGAGTTAAACCAAGAGATGTAATTAAATTAAACTCAGTTTCAGTAGAGTTTATAAAAACAAATCATTCTATTGCAGATTCAGTTGCAATAGCAATACACACTCCACTTGGGGTAGTTTTACACACAGGAGATTTTAAAATTGACTACACTCCTATAGATGGAGAACCAATGGATTTTGCAAGATTTGCTGAAATTGGTAAAAGAGGTGTGTTAGCAATGATGGCTGATTCAACAAATGTTGAAAAGCCAGGATACACTATGTCTGAAAAAGTAGTAGGTGAAAGTTTTGCAAGATTATTTTCGAAAGCAAAAGGTAGAATTATCGTTGCAACATTTGCATCTAATGTACACAGAATACAACAAATAATTGATGCAGCAAGTATGCATGGAAGAAAAGTTGCAGTATCAGGAAGAAGTATGGAAAATATAGTAGCTGTAGCTGCGGAACTTGGATATTTAGAATTTGAAAAAGATATTTTGGTCAGCATAGATCAAATCAACAAGTACACAAATGACAAAGTAGTAATTATAACTACAGGTAGTCAAGGTGAACCGATGTCAGCACTTGCAAGAATGGCAAGTTCAGAGCATAGAAAGGTTAACATTGTAGAAGGTGATACTGTAATAATCTCTGCAACGCCAATTCCTGGAAATGAAAAATTGGTTTCTAAGGTTATAAATCAATTATTCCAAAAGGGTGCTGAAGTTATATATAAATCATTAGCCGAAATTCATGTATCTGGGCATGCATGTCAAGAAGAATTGAAGTTAATGCAATGTTTAGTAAAACCTAAGTTCTTTATACCGGTTCATGGTGAATATAGACACTTAAAGCAACATGGTGAGCTAGCAATATCTCTAGGTATGCCAGAACAAAATGTTATAATTCCTGAAAATGGTGGAGTTATAGAAGTTAATAGAAGTAGTATTAGAAGAAATGGATCTGTAAATTCAGGTCAAGTCTTTGTTGATGGATTGGGTGTTGGAGATGTTGGAAATATTGTTTTAAGAGATAGAAAACATTTATCTCAAGATGGTATTTTAACTGTTGTAGTAACTTTATCAAAAGAGAACAATTCAGTTATTGCAGGACCTGATATAATATCTAGAGGATTTGTTTATGTTAGAGAATCTGAGGGATTAATGGACGAGGCTAAAGAAATAGTTAAGGATGCTTTAAGACAGTGTGAAGAAAATAATATAACTGATTGGGCAAGCTTAAAGTCTAAAGTAAGAGATGAACTAAGAGGATATCTATATGAAAAGACAAAAAGAAAACCTATGATATTACCAATAATAATGGAAATATAATCTGTAAGGTTGACATTTTGCAATAATAATCTTAGAATGGAATATAGTCTAAGATATAAATTTTAAAAAAATTGGATACAGGTGTATCCAATTTTATTTTGGGAAAAATAAGTTATAGGTTTACATTAAAAATATACTGGAGGAAATTAAATGAATTTAATAAGTAGAGATGATATAAGAAATATAGCTATAATAGCTCACGTTGACCATGGTAAGACTACACTTGTAGATGCTTTATTAAAAGAGAGTCACGTTTTTAGAAACAATGAAAAAGTAGAAGAAAGAGTAATGGATTCAAATGATTTAGAAAAAGAAAGAGGAATTACAATTCTTTCTAAAAATACAGCTATTATGTACAATGGGGTTAAAATAAATGTAGTAGATACTCCAGGGCATGCTGACTTCGGTGGAGAAGTTGAACGTGTACTTAAGATGGTAGACTCTGTTTTATTAGTAGTTGATTCTTACGAAGGCCCAATGCCTCAAACTAAGTTTGTTTTAAAGAAGGCATTAGAACTTGGATTACAACCTATAGTTGTTATAAATAAGATAGACAAACCAAATGCAAGACCAGAAGAAGTAATTGATGAAGTATTTGAATTATTCCTAGAGCTTGGAGCAGATGATGAACAATTAGATTTCCAAATAATCTATGCATCTGCAAGAGAAGGATTTGCAAGATATAATGTTGAGGATACAAATACTGATATGGTTCCATTATTTGAAACTATATTAGAAAATGTAGAACCTCCAAAGGGATATATAGATGGACCTTTCCAAATGCTTGTAACTACATTAGATACAAATGAATATGTAGGAAGAATAGCTATTGGTAAAATACATAGAGGAACCGTTAAAAAGAATCAACAAGTTGCTTTAGTAAGAAAAGACGGTAGTACAACAAATTATAGGGTTTCAAGTATATTTACATATAACGGATTAAATAGAGAAGATGCTCAAGAAGCTTCACTTGGAGATATAATTGCATTAAGTGGTATTCCTGATTGTAATATAGGGGAAACTATAGCAGATGCCCAAGAACCTGAAGCTCTACCATTTGTTGAAATAGATGAACCTACATTAAGTATGAACTTTATGGTTAATGATTCTCCTTTTGCAGGTAGAGAAGGTGAATTTGTTACATCAAGACATTTAAGAGATAGATTATTAAAAGAATTAGAAACAAACGTAAGTTTAAAAGTTAATGAAGTATCTTCAGATTGCTTCGAAGTTTCAGGAAGAGGGGAACTACACTTATCTATTCTTATTGAAACAATGAGAAGAGAAGGTTATGAATTCCAGGTTTCAAAAGCCAATGTTATCTTTAAAGAAGAAAATGGTAAAAAGTTAGAACCTATGGAGTACTTAACTATAGACGTTCCAGAAGAATTTATGGGACCTGTTATGGAAAAATTAGGACCAAGAAAAGCTGAAATGGTAAATATGACTTCAGCAGTAAATGGTTATACAAGATTAGAGTTTGTTGTTCCAGCAAGAGGTTTAATTGGATTTAGAAGTGAATTCATGACTGATACAAAAGGTAATGGTATAATGAACCACGTATTCCATGGATATGATAAATATAAAGGAGAAATTCCAGGAAGAAGTAGAGGATCAATATGTTCATTTGAAGATGGTGATGCAATAACATATGGCCTATTTAATGCACAAGAAAGAGGAACATTATTTATTGGAGCTGGAATTCCTGTATATCAAGGAATGATAGTTGGTGAATGTTCAAGAGCAGAAGATATAGATATAAACGTATGTAAAGGTAAAAAGTTAACTAATACTAGAGCATCAGGATCAGATGATGCACTTAAGCTAACACCACCAAGACCAATGTCATTAGAACAATGTCTTGAATTTATTAATGCAGATGAATTAGTTGAAGTTACACCTGAAAATATAAGAATGAGAAAAAGAGTATTAGATGCAGCTGAAAGAAGAAGAATATCAAGTAGAAGCAAAAAATAATAAATGAAATAAAATCTCTTTATAAGTATAAAAAAAAGTATTATAATAAAGTAAATAGCCATAATAGGCTATTTACTTTATATGTAGGGGGTTTTTATGAGAAAATTTAAATCCAAAACAATTCCCATAATAATAATTTTAATACTAATTATAAGTTTGTTTGTTTTATTTAAAAGAGTAATAAATAAACCATTAAACACTTCAGAAGACATAGTTATCAATGTACAAGAAGGGGATAGTTTTTATAGTATAATAAATACTTTAGCAAAAGAAAAAAAAATTAAAAGTCTGCCGCTTATTAAATTGTTTGTTAAGGTTTCAGGAAAAAACATAGATGTGAAACCAGGTGAATATGTGTTACAAAAAGATTTAAGTGTTAATGAATTAATAAATAAATTAACTAATGAATCGTCACTAAATATAGTGAAGTTTACAGTTCCTGAAGGATATACAATAGATGACATAAGTGAGGAAATGGAAAGACAGGGAATATGTAGTAAAGAGGATTTTATTAAAGCTATAAAAGAATATGAGTTGCCGTCATTTGTAAAAATAAATAGTGAAAAAAGATATAATTTAGAAGGGTATTTATTTCCAGATACATATTTAATAAAAGTTGGAGAAACACCTAAAGAAATAATTACAAAAATGGTTTCAAGATTTAAAGAAATTCTTAATAAAGCAATGGAAGAAACAAATACAAATATTGAGGATGAAGATATTGAAACTGTAATAACAATTGCATCAATGATTGAGAAAGAAGCAATAGTTCATTCTGAAAGGCCTATGATTGCATCTGTAATAATCAATAGACTAAATATTGATATGATGTTACAGATAGATGCAACTGTAATATATGCATTAGGTGAACATGTAGATACAGTATTATATAGTCATTTAGAAACAAATTCTCCATATAATACATATAAAAATTATGGATTACCTGTAGGACCAATCTCTAATCCAGGTTTAGAATCAATAAAAGCTGCACTAAAACCTGATGAAACAGATTATTTATTTTATGTTTTACAAAATGATAAAACCCATTACTTTACTAATAACTATGAAGATTTTATGAAAAAACAAGATGAACTTGGATATTAAGATAAAAACTTAATGTTATAAATTATAGCCGCTATTCGGAGGAGTAATATGAGTGGAATAACCCATGATTATATGGAAGAATATATAAGAAGTTTAATACCTGAAGCTTGTGATAAATACAGAGATTTAGAGGATTTTGCTAAGGAAAATAAGGTTCCAATAGCACAAAAAGAAACAGCTAAATTTCTAGAATTTATGGTTAGTATGAAAAAACCTTTAAGGATTTTAGAACTTGGAACAGCTATAGGATATTCAGCGATATTAATGTATGAAGCTTCAGGTACGAAACCAACTATTACTACTATAGAACGTGATGAAAATATGATAAGATATGCTAGAGAAAATTTTAAAAAGTATAATCTCGAAGGGAAAATAGAGATTAAAGAAGGAGATTGTCTAGAAATTTTAGAGGATTTAAAAGAACCATATGATTTAATATTTATGGATGCTGGCAAAGGTCACTACAATCATTTTTTACCACATTGTTTAAGATTGTTAAAAGATGATGGAATTATAGTAGCAGATAATGTTTTGTTTAGAGGCATGGTTGCATCTAATGAATTAGTAAAAAGACGAAAAATTACAATAGTAAAAAGAATGAGAGAATACTTAGAATTAGTATCTAATGATAAAAATTTAATAACTTCTGTAATACCAATGGGGGATGGAATTGCAGTGACTAAAAGGAGGTAAAAATATGATAAAACCAGAAATTTTAGCACCAGCAGGGAGCCTAGAAAAATTAAAAATTGCAATAGACTTTGGAGCAGACGCAGTATATATAGGTGGAGGAAGGCTTAATTTAAGAGCTTTTTCAGATAACTTCACAAATGAAGAAATGGCAGAAGGTGTAAAATACTGTCATGATAGAGGGAAAAAATTATATGTAACTATGAATGTATTTCCAAGAAACCATGACTTAAAAGGTGTAGAAGAATACATTAAAGGATTATATGATTTAGGTATAGATGCAATTATAGCTGCAGATCCATCAATAGTAATGGCAGCTAAAATAGCAGCACCAGATTTAGAAATACATTTAAGTACTCAAGCTAATACAGTTAACTGGATGGCAACTAAGTTTTGGTATGAACAAGGTGTTAAGAGAGTAGTTTTAGCTAGAGAATTAACTTTAAATGAAATTAATGTAATAAAAGCAAATATACCAGAGGATTGCGAATTAGAAGTATTCATACATGGTTCAATGTGTATTGCATATTCAGGTAGATGTCTTATTTCAAATTATATGTTAGGCAGAGATGCTAACAAGGGAATATGTTCAAATGCATGCAGATATAAGTATTATTTAGTTGAAGAAACTAGACCAGGCGAATATTATCCAGTTGTAGAAGATGATAATGGTACATATATAATGAATTCAAAAGATTTATGTATGATAAAGCATATACCAGAACTTATTAAGAGCGGGATTCATTCATTAAAAATAGAAGGAAGAATGAAGAGTGAATTTTATGTAGCTTCAGTTGTTAAAGCATATAGAGAAGCTGTTGATTCATATATGGCAAATCCTGAAGGCTATGAATTTAAGCAAGAATGGATGGATACATTATTAAAAATAAGTCATAGACAATATCATACAGGTTTCTTCTTTGGCAAGACTGGAGAACAAAATTATGATGTGTCATCTTATGTTAGAGATTATGATATAGTAGGTATTGTTCAAAGTTATGATCCTGAAACTAAAGAAGCAACTATCCTTCAAAAAAATAGAGTTTTTGAAGGAGATGAAGTTGAAGTTTTAAGAGCTCATACACCTAATTTCAATGTAAAACTTGAAGAAATGTTTGATGTGGAGAAAGATGTTAAAACTAATGTTGCGAATAGAGCACATATGATATTTAAAGCTAAAGTTGAGACTCCATTAAAAGAAAAAGATATGTTAATTAAAGGTAAGAAAGTTTTAGAGCTATAGACATAAGAAGGAGGAACTATAATGAAAAAGCCAATCTTAATTGGAATAACTGGGGGAACAGGATCTGCTAAAAGTAGCATTGCAGATGCCATATATTCAAGTTTTTCTAATGAATGTATAGTAATGATACAACAAGATATGTATTATAAAGATCAAAGTCATTTATCTATGGAAGAAAGGGTAAAAACAAATTATGATCATCCAAGGGCATTTGATAATGATTTGCTAATTAAACATTTAAGCGATTTAATGAATGGAATTGCTATCGATAAGCCTATTTATGATTTTTCAAATCATAATAGAGCTAAAGAAACAGTAAGGATAGAGCCTAAAGATATCATAATCGTTGAAGGTATATTGGTATTAGAAGATGAAAGACTTAGAGAGCTGTTAGATATAAAGGTATATGTTGATACTGATGCTGATATAAGAATCCTTAGAAGATTAGTTAGAGATATTAATGAAAGAGGAAGAACTGTAGATTCAGTTATTAGTCAATATTTAGATGTTGTTAGACCTATGCATATGCAATTTACAGAACCAACAAAAAGATACGCAGATATTATAGTTCCAGAAGGTGGACAGAATAAAGTTGCAATTGATATACTTGTGACTAAAATAAAAGATATAATAAAATAGAAAAAAATGTATAGAAAACACCTCTAAAGGCTAGAATTAAGCCTAGGGAGGTGTTTTTTTAATAATGAATAAAAATAGAGTGAATTTAAAAAGAGTTATAATAATAATGGGGAGTTACTTAATAATTATATCTTTATTGATTGTAAGATTATACTTTCTTCAGATACATCCATCATCCAATGTTTCGGGACAAATGCAAAATTACCAATCAGAAAATCTATCTCAGATGAAATATAGAATTTTCGATACTAATGGAAAGGACATGATGGATTATAATAAAAAATATATAGTAATATTAGATACTAAGCCTTTTATGCTTAATAACTATGAAGAGACATTAGAAGATTTAATGGCCTTAAATTTTATCATGAAATCTGAAGAGCCTGATTTTAACTATTCAGATGTTATGAAAAATGATGGTAAAATATACTATAATGTTAGTGAGGAAACTTTTAATAAAGTAAATAAATTAAAGAATATAAAAGGAATATATACCTATACATATGATGAAGTTGATACTAAAGAAGCTTGGAAGACAAGTAATTTTTTAGCTAATATATCTGATGAAAATGTTATTGAAGGATCACTAGAATACGATTTAAATTCTTATATAAAAAATAATACTTATCCAGAAGCTAAATTTTATTTAGATGAAAAAGCTATTTATGGAGATGGGGAGCTAACTTTAGAAAATAATAATAATATTAAACTAACTGTAGATGAAACTTGGGAAGATAAAGTTAGGGAAGTACTTAAAAAAGAGGATTATGCATTTTTAAAAAATGTTGGCGTAGTAGTATCTGATGCAGAAACAGGGAAAATAAAAGCTATGGTTCAGAAGGATGAAACTCAAGCTAATGTAGATTTAGGAATAGAGCAATTAGGCTATGAACCAGGGTCAATATTTAAAGTAATAACAGAAACCATTGCATTAGATAAAGGTATTATAAGTCCAACAGATGTTTTTTCTTGTACTGGTGAGATTTGTAGCAAGAATGGCAAGCCTTATGGTCATGGCGATTTATCAGTAGAAGATGCACTAAAAGTATCATGTAATGATATTTTTGCAAAAGTAGGGGCAAAAGTTGGCTATGATGAAATGATGACTTATTTAGAAAAGATGGGATTATTTAAACCAGTTTTAAACTTAAAAGGTGAAAATAGAAATGAAGCTTCAGGAGTAAAGCCTACTTTAGAAAATAGTATGAATAATATTTCAATAGGTCAAACTATAATGGTTACTCCAGTACAAATGGCTGGATTATATAATACAGTAGTTAATGATGGAGTTTATATAAAGCCTACTATAGTTGAGTCAATAGTAGATGATAATGATAATATTGTAAAAGAATTTAAAGAAGAGCAGGTAAGGGTATTCAGTCAAACTGCTGCAAGACTAGCTCAGGAAACTATGTCTAAAGTAATTTGGGAAGGTTCAGGGTTTGAAGCTAAGGTAGAAGGTGTTAATATTGGAGGTAAAACTGGTACATCAACAGGTAATGGTGGTACTAATCATGGGTGGTTTGCTGGATATTTTGAAATGGATGGCAAAAAGTATACTATAGTGGTTATTGCCCCTAATATCGGAGAAAAACATCCAGATGGAAGAGAACTTGGAGGAGGAAATACTGGAGCTCCTATATTTAGAGATATAGTTACATCATTAACTAAGAACTAAGAACTAAGAACTAAGAAGCTAAATTTTAATAAAAAAATATAAAATTATTATAAATAATAAAACTGTTATAAAATCTGTGTTGATTTTATAACAGTTTTTATTTTATGAGATAATATGATTTTATAAGTTGTATTATATATTGATATAAAAAAATAATAATAATGAAAAATGACTCATATAACAATATAAAAAAATATTCCAACTTTATTTTAAGAAACACAAGCAATATTTTCGGATTTCATCATATTATATAATAAGCACTACGAGGAGGAAGTTCTGTGTTTTTTTTATCTAATATTATAGAGCTGTTATGTAATTCTGTATTTTTAACAGGATATATTTCAGGCAATAATACATTTCCAAAACCACTTGATGAAGAAGAAGAAGAGCAATATTTAAAACTTTTAAAAAATGGGGACAAAGAAGCAAAAAGTATATTAATAGAAAGAAATCTTAGATTAGTAGCACATATAGTAAAAAAATATAATTTTCCAAATAAAGATATTGACGAACTAATATCTATAGGAACTGTTGGGCTTATAAAGGCAATAGATTCATTTGATGCATCAAAAGGAACTAGATTAGCGACTTATGCATCAAGATGTATAGAAAATGAAATATTAATGCTTTTTAGAAATAATAAAAAACAAAAAAATGAAGTTTATTTACAGGATCCTATTGGAGTTGATAAAGAAGGAAATGAAATTTGCTTAATTGATGTCTTAAGTAGTGAAAAAGATTCTGTTTTAGAAAAAGTTGAAAGTAACCTTCAAATTAAGCAATTATATAATAAAATATGTGTTTCATTAAGCGAAAGAGAAGGAGAAATTGTGAAAATGAGGTATGGTCTTATTGATGGTAGGTGCAGAACCCAAAGGGAAATAGCAGCATTATTAGGAATATCAAGATCATATGTTTCAAGAATTGAGAAGAAAGCTTTAAAGAAATTGAAAAAAGAATTATCAACAAAATAGTGTTATAAACACATATATCCTATGTTGAAATATTATGTAATATAAAGAAGGAATATGAAAAGTTTTATCGAATAAATTAAAGTAGACATAGTCTAGCAACATGGAGGATATAGAATTATGTATGTGTTGAATGATTTATTAAATGAGACAATAGAAAAGGGTGCATCAGATTTGCACTTGACAGTTGGGTTACCTCCAACTATAAGAGTTAATGGAAGTTTGATCAAATTAGGAACTGAAAAACTAATGCCAAGTGCATTAAGGGATTTTTCAAAAGAAATTTTAGGAGAAAATTTTGAGTTATATAATAAAACTGGTGAAATGGATACATCGTATTCTATTTCTGGAACAGGAAGGTTTAGAGTAAATATATTTAAACAAAGAAACAGTGATGCTATTGCTATTAGAGTAATTGCATTAAAAATACCTAGTTTAGATGAATTAAAGCATCCTAAAGTAATAAAGGATATAATTCAAAAGCAAAGAGGATTAGTATTAGTTACTGGGCCAACAGGAAGTGGCAAAAGTACAACATTAGCAGCCATGATAAATGAAATAAACAATACAAGAGAGGCCCATATTATAACATTAGAGGATCCAATAGAATACCTTCATAAGCATAATAATTGCATTATAAATCAAAGAGAAATAGGAAAAGATAGCAAAAGTTATCAAAGTGCACTAAGAGCTATTTTAAGAGAAGATCCAGATGTTATACTTGTAGGGGAGATGAGAGACCTAGAAACTATTTCAATTGCAATAACTGCAGCAGAGACAGGTCATTTAGTATTCTCCACACTACATACAATAGGAGCTGCTAAAACTATTGATAGAATTATAGATGTTTTTCCACCGCATCAACAGCAACAAATAAGAGTACAATTAGCAGCGGTATTACAAGGTGTTGTATCTCAGCAATTAGTACCAGTTGAAGATAATAAAGGAAGGGTTGCGGCCTTAGAGGTAATGACTACAACACCGGGTATTCAAAATCTGATTAGAGAAGGTAAAACACATCAAATAGAATCAGCAATTCAAACAGGTGGAAAATATGGAATGAAAACTATGGATATGGCGTTAGCAGAATTATATAAAAAGGGAATCATAAGTGGAGAAACTGCATTAACATATTCAGTTGATAGAGATACTATAAAAAGAATAATGATGTTATAAAACAGAGTTTATACTCTGTTTTTTTATTAAATTTATAAAATAGTATAACTTATTAGAGGAAATTTAGAATCTTTGTTGAATATAAGATTATAAATATTTTTTTATATATTTTAAATGTATTTAACAATAGATAATAAGAAAAGCTTATTATACATGGATAAAGGGAGTGTTATTAAAAGAAGTACGGATGATTTCTTTAAAAATAATCATAATATTAACGAAAAGGTTGAGTTATTTCACTGTAGATGATAAAATATAATTGAATTTTATTAAATTTAATTATAAAAATTATGGTTATATTTATAAAAGTAAATAAAATTTACATTGATTTCTAAATTTTAATAGTAATTAAAAAGAATATAAGTAAAAAATACAAGTGAAAGTCCAAGAATATACATTTATTGTCTTTAAATAACAAAATCTTTCTTATTTAGGATATTAAAGTATTGTTAAAAAGGTACAGTATGATGTAAAATTAATATACGAAGATATATTATTATTGAATTTGAGATTGGTAAATGAATGAAGAGAAGAAACAAAGTAGAAAAATTACTAGTAGATATTTTCTAAAGGAGGAATTATTTTGTTAGATTTCGAAGTAGATATGCAAGAGTTAACCAACATTAAGGTAATTGGTTGCGGAGGCGGTGGAGGAAATGCCGTTAATAGAATGATTGCTGAAGGGCTAAAAAACGTTGAGTTTATTGCCGTTAATACAGATAAACAAGCTTTAATGCTATCTCATGCTAATGTTAAAATCCAAATTGGAGAAAAGTTAACAAAGGGGCTAGGAGCTGGTGCTAATCCTGAAATAGGAAAAAAAGCAGCAGAAGAAAGTAGAGAAGAAATAGCTGAAGCTATAAAGGGAGCAAACATGGTATTTATAACTGCTGGTATGGGCGGTGGAACAGGTACTGGTGCAGCTCCTGTAGTTGCAGAAATAGCTAAGTCTATGAGCATACTAACTGTAGGTGTAGTTACTAAGCCATTTCCTTTTGAAGGTAAAAGAAGAATGAGACATGCGGAAATGGGGATTGAAAACCTTATGAAGGCTGTTGATACTTTAGTTATTATACCAAATGAGAAATTACTAAGTATGGCTGATAAGAAGACAACTTTATTAGACTCATTTAAATTAGCAGATGAGGTATTAAGACAAGGGGTACAAGCTATATCTGACCTTATAACTATTCCAGGGGTAGTTAATGCCGACTTTGCAGACATAGAAACTGTTATGTTAAATAAAGGTCTTGCTCATATGGGAGTCGGTCATGGAACTGGAGATACTAAAGCACAAGATGCTGTAAGACAAGCTATTTCATCTCCATTACTTGAAACATCAATAGATGGAGCAACAGGAGTTATTATTAACTTTACAGGTGGAGTAGACCTTGGAGCTATAGAAGTATATGAAGCAGCTGATATCGTTAGAGAAGCGGCTGATCCAGATGCAAATATAATATTTGGAGCTGTTATAGATGAAACACTGTCTGATGAAATTAGAATAACAGTTATAGCTACAGGATTTGAGGAAGATAACAATAAAATATTACATCATGAACCGGTATTTGAGAAGAAAGTAGTTAAAGAGCAACCAATTAAACAGGAAGTTGAAATATCCGAGCCTACAAAAAGAGTAGATCCTCTTTTAGATATTGAAACTGACAGTGTAAATATACCAAGCTTTTTAAGATCAAGAAAATAGTTAATTAAAAAGACTAAGAAAGTCATACTTTCTTAGTCTTTTTTGTTTTTAATGCGCATTAACAATTATAGTACTTCTTTGTTTTTTTTATTATAATAATCAAATAACTGTAGTTATATGTAATAAATAAGAGATGAAAATATATTTTGCGAAGAGTTTTTATGACAAAATTTTAAAGAGTAACAGTTTATAATTTAAGTACGAGGGGGGAGATGTATATGGTAGTTTACATAGATATACTTATAATAGAAAATTTTATTGTAAATCTATTTTTATTATTAATTACTATGAAGGTGTCTAGGTATAAATATAATAAAACTATTTATTTTGCAGCTGTAATTGGATCGCTTTATACGATAGTATTATTCTTTGAAAATAGTATTTTAACATCTTTACCATTTAAACTTTTAGTAGTCTTAATAATGGTCACAATTTCAAATAAAAGTTTTAAAATACTTAGTATTATAAAAGCTTCAATAACATTTTTAATTATGTCATTTACACTAGCTGGATTTTGTTTTAGTTTTTCGTTGATGGACAACCAGTACAGTATCTTTGATTCTTTTAAAATAAGTAATTATTCTATGAAGGATTTATTAATATCAATAATGATACTATACATAGTTATAGTTAGGGTAGTAGATTACTTAAGGGAAAGAGCTGTAATTAATAATTTTATATATGAAATTGAAATATCGGATGAAAAAAACACATTATTTATTAAAGGATTATTAGATACTGGAAATGCTTTAAGAGAGCCTGTTACTAATTTGCCTTGTATTATAATAGAAAATGATTTTTTAAATGGATTTGAGATACAAAAGGATGAAGAATTTTACATTCCTTATAGCACTATTGGAGAGGAAGGAAATTTAAAGGGGTTCAAAAGTGAAAAAGTAAGAATTCGTGGAGAAGATAAAGAATGGAGAACTATAGAAGCTATAATTTGTAGCTGTAAAAATAAATTAAGTAAGGAAAATGAATTTAACGCATTATTATCAAGAGGAGTAATATAGGTGAGAATATGATGAATTTAAGAGTATTAATAAATAGAATTTTACAAAGACTTAAAATTTTTAAGAATGAAGTCAATTACGTGGGAGGAAATGATGCACTTCCACCACCTTTAAAAAAGGAGGAAGAAGAAGAACTTGTAGAGAAACTTATACATGGTGATGAATCTATAAGGGATATATTAATTGAAAGAAACTTAAGATTAGTAGTATATATAGCAAGAAAATTTGAAAACACAGGAGTATGCGTAGAGGATTTAATTTCTGTAGGAACTATTGGATTAATAAAGGCGGTTAATACTTTTAATCCAGAGAAAAAGATAAAATTAGCTACGTACGCTTCTAGATGTATAGAAAATGAAATTTTAATGTATTTAAGAAGAAATAGTAAAGTAAAAGCAGAAATATCTTTTTATGAGCCATTAAATATTGATTGGGATGGTAATGAACTTTTATTATCAGATATTTTAGGAACTGAAAATGATATTGTTTATAATTTGATTGAAGATGAGGTTGATAGACAGTTATTATTTTTAGCATTAAAGCATTTAAATGATAGGGAAAAAGAAATAGTTAAGCTAAGATTTGGTTTAAATGGTACTAGAGAAAAGACTCAAAAAGAGGTTGCAGATATGCTTGGAATATCTCAATCATATATTTCAAGGTTAGAAAAGAAAATAATAAATCGATTGAAAAAAGAAATCAATAAAATGATATAGGTTGTCTTTAGTATAAAATTAATCACTCTCGGGGATAATTTTTAATGCAGTATGTTATTACTTCCGAAGGGGTTGATGAGCTTGATTATTAATAAAGTAGAAATATGTGGAGTAAATACTTCAAAACTACCTATATTAAAAGAAAAAGAAAAAAGAGAGTTACTTTTAAAAATGAGAGACGGAGATAAGGGTGCTAGAGAAACTTTTATTAAAGGTAATTTAAGATTGGTTTTAAGTGTTATACAAAGATTTAATAATAGAGGTGAAAATGTTGATGACTTATTCCAAGTTGGCTGTATAGGGCTAATGAAGGCAATAGATAATTTTGATTTAGGTCAAAATGTTAAATTTTCAACTTATGCAGTACCAATGATAATAGGGGAAATAAGGAGATATTTAAGGGATAATAACTCAATAAGGGTTAGTAGATCACTAAGAGATATAGCTTATAAAGCTTTATTAGTAAGAGATAAACTAATAAAGGAAAATAACAAAGAACCTACTGTTTCACAAATAGCTAAAGAACTTAATTTACCAAGAGAAGAAGTAGTATTTGCATTAGATGCTATTCAAGATCCAGTATCTCTATTTGAGCCTATATATCATGATGGTGGAGACGCCATTTATGTTATGGATCAAATAAGTGACTCAAAAAACAGTGATGAAAATTGGCTTGAAAATATATCTATAAAAGAGGCAATGAAAAAGTTAAATGATAGGGAAAAACTTATATTAACATTAAGGTTTTTTAATGGAAGAACTCAAATGGAAGTTGCTGACGAAATAGGAATATCTCAAGCTCAAGTTTCAAGATTGGAGAAAACTGCATTAAAGCATATGAGAAAGTATGTATAGAGCTCTTTTAATAGAGCTCTTTTAAAATAATAAAAGATGTACATGCTATTAATTTTGTATTGAATAAATTAAATCTTAAGAACATAAGAATATTTATTATAGGCGATTATTTAAAGGGGGATTTTTTATGGGATTATTTGATAATATCAAAACTGAAAATGAAATGTATTCTGAAGTAGAAGAAGATGATTTATTACTACATTCTTTAAATGCATTAAGAACTATGGAAGTCATAGATATTAAAACAGGATCGAAAATGGGATATATAAAAGATTTTGTTATTAATATAGAAGAAAGTAAGGTTATATCAATAATATTACCAGGAACCGCTAAGGGCTGGTTTAGTAAGGAAGAAGATTTAGAAATACCATGGAGTAAGGTTAAAAAAGCAGGAGTAGAAGTTATATTAGTTGATAGTTCTGATATAGAAGGATTTAATTTATAAAATAATATCTAGTAAAATTCTAAAAAAATCTGTATAATCTATATATACTTAAGACAATACTTAGGAAAGGCGTGAATAAAATGAGATGTCCTTTTTGCTCCTTTGAAGAGAGTAAGGTAGTAGATTCTAGATCTACAGATGATAATACTACTATTAGAAGAAGAAGAGAATGTTTGAACTGCAATAAAAGATATACTACATATGAAAAGGTTGAAGATATTCCGATATTAGTTGTTAAGAGAGATTTGACAAGAGAAAATTTTAATAAAGAAAAGATAATTAATGGTCTAATTATAGCTTGTCAAAAAAGACCAATATCAAGAAAACAAATAGAAGAGTTAGCAGAAGACGTTGAAAAGGCTATTTCAAATAAAATGATAACAGAAGTTAATTCTAAAATCATTGGAGAAATGGTAATGGAGAGGCTTAAAAATTTAGATGAAATATCATATGTTAGATTTGCTTCTGTTTATAGACAATTTAAAGATATAAATACTTTTTTAGAAGAAATTAAAAATTTGGTATCTAATGAATAAAAAGTTAACTTAAAGTAGAAATTTTCTATTTTAAGTTAACTTTTTTTATGTAAAAAACAAGATTAAAAGTAAGTTAAAACATGATTAATAAAGTAAAAAAAAATAGAAAACATACTTAATAAATGGTAAAATGTATTAAAACAAATTAAAGAGGTGACTACATGATAAACTTATCTGTAAGGGATTTTAAGTTAAAAAAAGATTTTTTAGTTTATGATTTAGGAAAAATAGAGCTAGTTTTTTCAACAGCAGAAAAAGATAGAAGTTTTAATAGACATACAGAGGATGGAGTTAATAATTTAAAAAGTATAATAAAAGATTTTGATTTAAGTGACATTGTTTATTTAAATCAAATCCATAGTGATAAAATTTATACTTATGACAAAAATTATATAAATATAAAAGATGAAGAAGGAGATGCTTTAATTACAAAAGAGAAAAATATAGCAATAGGGGTGTTTACAGCAGATTGTGTGCCAATAATAATAGTGAATGAAAAAAGTAATATAGTAGCAACTATTCATAGTGGGTGGAAGGGAACATTTAACTCAATAGCTTTGAAGACTTTATTAAGAATGAAGGATGAGTTTAATATAGATATAAATGAAACAAAGGTTTTTATAGGACCACATATAAGAAAGTGTTGTTATGAAATCTCTGAAGAATTGAAAGAAAAATTTATAGAAAAGACCATGATAGAAGAAGATAAATTATTTGATGGAAAAAATTTAAGTATGCAAGAATGTATCTTAAAAGATTTAAGAGAATTTGGGATAAATGAAAATAATATATATTCACTAAATTTATGTACACATTGTGAGAAGAATATAAAGTTATATTCATATAGAAAATCAGTTGGTACTTACGGAAGACTATTTTCATTTGCATTTATAAAATAGGGAGGAATATTAATGGCAGAAGAAAAAATACTAGTAGTTGATGATGAGGACCATATAGTAGAACTCATAAGCTATAATTTAATGAATTCAGGTTATAAAGTTTTAACTGCTAATAATGGAATAGATGCTGTTAAACTAGCAAAAGAAGAAAATCCAAAGCTTATACTATTAGATTTAATGATTCCTGGATTAGATGGATATGATGTCTGTAAAGCTATAAGAAGTGATAATGATACTAAAGATATATCGGTTATAATGTTAACAGCAAAAGGAGAAGAGTTAGATAAAATATTAGGGCTTGAGCTTGGCGCTGATGATTATATGACAAAACCTTTTTCAATAAGAGAATTACTAGCAAGAATAAAAGCAGTTTTAAGAAGAACCAAGTCATTAGGGGGAAGCGAGGAGATATTTAAGACAAAGGGAATTCTAATAAACTTTGATAGAAGAGAAGTAATTATATCTGATAAAAAAATAGATTTAACACTAAAGGAATTCGAGCTGTTAGAAATATTAATTAAAAATAAAGGGAAAATATTAACTAGAGAAACTCTTCTAGATAAAATATGGGGATATGAGTATGTTGGTGAAACGAGAACTGTAGATGTTCATATTAGATATTTAAGAAAAAAGATAGAAGTAGATGATAAAAATCCAAAGTTTATAGAAACTATAAGAGGAGTAGGATACAGATTTAATCCTAATAACTAAATTATGAAGAAGAGAATATTAGCATCATCATTAATAACTGTAATTTTTGCATTACTAATTGTAACATGTTCTTTTATAGCATTAGTAAATATTAAAGAAATAGATAAAACTAAAGAAATTTTATCTGTTTATAATAATTTAGTAATAAAATCAAATAGCTTTAAAGATGGCAATTTAGATGAGTTTAAAATAAATAATACAAAGGTAAGATTTACTTTTGTGGATAAGTATGGAAATGTATTGAAAGATACTGATGGGGAAAATCTTGAAAATCATTTAAATAGAGATGAAATAGTTGAAGCTTTAGAAGGAGGAGAAGCTTCATCTACTAGATATAGTAATACTGAAGCTACAAATGTTATTTACTATGCAACTAAAATAGATGACAATATATTAGTAAGATCATCTGTACCTTTATATACAATAAAAGTATTTTCTGAAAGTTATATTATATATTATTTTATAGTTATAGTATTTGTGATTTTATTATCATTAGGGCTTTCTTTAAAACTGATTAGAGCTATAATTTATCCTGTTAAGGAATTAGAAATTGCTACTAATAAAATTGCAAATGGTGATTATAGTAGAAGAGTTAGTATATATACAAATGATGAAATTGGATCATTAGCAAGCACTTTTAATAATATGGCAGATCAGTTGCAATCTAGAATTAGTGATTCACTAGATAAACAAAATAAGTTGGAAGCTATATTGGAAAGTATGGAGAGTGGAGTAATTGCAGTAGATAATAAGCAAAAGGTAATGCTTATTAATCCATATGCTAAAAATTTGTTTGGCATACAAAAGGATATTATAGGAGAAAATATTTCAGAGTATATAATTGATTATGATATATTAAGCTTTATGAAGAATATTCCAGCAATAGGAACAAAAGAAATAAAAATTATTCATCCAATATTAAGAGAACTTAGAATTAAGAAAGCTCCTATAATAAATGATAAGAAAATTCCAATAGGTGTAGTAATAACTGTTTTAGATATAACAGATATAAAAAGGCTTGAAAATATAAGAAGTCAGTTTGTTGCAAATGTATCTCATGAATTAAAAACACCTTTAACATCCATAAAAGGTTTTGCTGAAACACTTAAATTTGTGGAGGATTCACCTACTAGAAATAAATTTTTGGATATAATTGATAAAGAAGCAGAAAGATTAACAAATTTAATAAATGATATATTAATTCTTTCTAATATTGAAAATAATCATAAAATGAAAGATGAAAAGTTTAATCCATCAAAGGTAATAGAAGATGTTATAAATATGGTTACTCCTCAGATGAATAGTAAACAAATTGAAATAGATTTTTCGAATAATTGTACAAATGAATTGATTGGAGATAGAGATAAATTCTTTCAAATGATATTGAATTTAGTAGAAAATGCTATAAAATACTCAAATGATAAAACTTTAATAAGTATTAAGACTTATGATGTTAATGATTATACCTATATAGAAGTAGAAGATAATGGAATTGGCATCCCTAAAGAGGATTTACCAAGAATATTTGAAAGATTTTATAGGGTTGATAAATCAAGAGCTAAGGGTGGAACTGGTTTAGGATTAGCCATAGTAAAGCATATAGCTAAAATGTTTAATGGAGAAATTTTTGTTAAATCAACTTTAAATAAAGGAACTAAATTTACAATAAAATTAAGAAAAAATATAAATATAAATGATTTTACATATTAAAAAGAAAAGGCTGTATTGCCTTTTCTTTTTTTGTATTTAAATCTGAAGTAGTGTTAATTTTTCTTAACAAGATCATAACTTTTCTTAACTTTGAACTAATATTTACTTAACTTTTAGGGATTAATATAAGTATGTAGAGAAAATTAATAAATATAAAAGATTAAATTAAATTATTAATTGGAGGAGAAATTTATGAAAAGAAAGAGCTTAAAACTTATATGTACAGTTTTATTAGTTACAATAATAGGAGGAGCTTTTGTAGGTTGCGGTAATGGCGAAGAAAATGGTGAAGGTGCTGGAAAGTCAGTAACAATATCAATTTCAGGGTCGACATCAGTTGGACCGTTAATGGAAAAAATTGCAGAAAAGTATGAGGGTGACAATGGTAATGTATCAATTGAAATAAATCAAGTAGGATCTTCAGCAGGAATAAAAGATACTATAAATGGAATATCTGAAATAGGTATGTCTTCAAGAGAACTAAAGAGTGAAGAAGAAAAAGAAGTTAAGTCAACGGTTATAGCTTATGATGGTATAGCAATAATAACTAATAAAAATAATCCAATTAAAAATATTACATTAGATCAAATAAAAGGAATATTCACAGGAAAAATAACTAACTGGAGTGAAATTGAAGGTGGAAAAAATGCACCTATAGTTGTATCTTCAAGAGAAGAGGGGTCAGGAACAAGAGACGCATTCCAAGAAATAGTTGGATATAAATCAGAAGAATTAAAAGCTGATGCAATGATTTCTAATGGAAATGGGGGATTAAAAGAAATAGTTGTAGGAAATGAAAATGCAATTGGATTTGTATCTTTTGAATACTTAGATGACAAAGTAAATATTGTAAATGTTGAAAATGTTGAGCCAAAAGCTGACTTAGTAAAATCAGGGGAATATAAGATTTCAAGACCATTCTTATTAGCAACTAAGGAAGGAAACTTAAGTGAAAATGGTCAAAAACTAATTGATTTTATTTTAAGTGATGAAGGTCAAATAATAGTTAAAGAAAATAAATTAATTCCAGTTAAATAACTTTGAGTTATTAAGAATGCTCATTATCGAGAATTCTTACTTTCATAGGAGAGGATAAGCATGTTAAATGTAAAAAAAAACAACAATAGTAAATACTTAATAGAAAATGTATCAAAAGGAGTATTTTTAGTAAGTGCTCTAATTGCAGTAATAAGTTTATTGTTAATTATATGTTTTGTATTTTATAAGGGATTAACGCCTTTTGTAAGTAAAGGATATTCTTTTAAAGATTTTTTATTTGGAACAAGGTGGATTCCCAGTTCTGACCAATTTGGAATTTTACCAATGGTACTAGCATCTATTTTTGGAACTTTAGGATCTTTAATAATAGGAGTACCAATTGGAATACTGACAGCTATTTTTATAGCAGAAATTGCACCTAAAAAAGTTGGTAAAATAATATCTGGAGCCGTTGAACTTTTAGCAGGAATTCCATCAGTTTTATATGGGGTATTTGGCTTAGCGGTAATAGTACCATGGATTATGGACACATTCAGTTTACCAAAAGGGCAAAGCCTTTTAGCGATTATAATAGTTTTAGCAATTATGATGCTGCCAACAATAGTAACAGTTTCAGAAACTGCAATTAGAGCAGTTCCTAAATCATATAAAGAAGGATCTTTAGCTCTTGGAGCTTCACATATAGAAACAACTTTTAAGGTTGTTGTACCAGCTGCAAAATCAGGTATTTTAGCCGCTGTTGTTCTTGGTATAGGTAGGGCCATTGGAGAAACTATGGCAATAATATTAGTAGCAGGGAACTCAGCTATAATTCCAAGTTCATTAATGGATTCTGTAAGACCTTTAACTACGAATATTGCATTAGAAATGGGTTATGCATTCGGAACACATCAAGAAATGTTGTTTGCAACAGGAGTAATATTGTTCTTATTTATATTATTGTTAAACTTAGTATTAAGTAAACTTTCTAATAAGGAAGGTAATTAGATATGAGAAAATTTAAAGAAAATTTACTAAAAGCATTAGTATGGATTTCTGCCGGACTCACAGTTGGAGTATTAATATTTATATTAGGATTTATATTTTTAAAAGGTTATAAAGATATAAATATAAGTTTTTTAACTAAAAATTATTCCGCATCAGGTAATGGTGGGATTTTACCTATGATAGTGGCTACCTTATATACGGTTTTTATATCAATAATAGTAGCAACGCCAATAGGAATATTAGCTGCTATTTATTTAACAGAATATGCAAAGCAAGGTAAATTAGTGAAAATTATAAGATTTGCAACAGAAAGTTTATCTGGAATACCATCAATAGTATATGGATTATTTGGGTCAATATTTTTTGTTGTAACATTAAAACTTGGATATTCATTATTGGCAGGATCACTAACAGTGGCAATAATTATATTGCCAGTAATAATGAGAACCACAGAAGAAGCTTTAAAATCAGTTCCAGCATCATATAAGGAAGCATCATTGGGACTAGGAGCAACAAGATTCCAAACTCTTTATAAGGTTATAGTGCCTAGTGCTATTCCAGGTATTTTGGTTGGGGTAATACTATCAGTAGGGCGTGTAGTCGGAGAATCGGCAGCAATACTTCTAACTGCAGGTACTGTTGCTAAAATGCCTAAAGGGATAATGTCTAGTGCAAGAACACTAACAGTTCAATCCTATTTAGTGACCCAGGAATCTGGAGATATAGAACAAGCAGCAGCTGTTGGTATAGTATTAATAGCAATAATATTGATTTTAAATATTTTAGCAAAGTTAATAACTAAGAAATTTAGTAAGGCAAATTACTAATTAAGAATAAAAGCTAAGAGGTGTAAGTATGTCAAAGGAATTAATGCCTAAAATTAGAGTAAGAAATTTGAATTTATATTATGGGGATAATCAAGCATTAAAAAACATAAACATAGATTTGGAAGAAAATAAAGTAACAGCATTTATAGGACCTTCAGGATGTGGTAAATCAACATTTTTAAGAACCTTAAATAGAATGAATGATTTAATAGATAATGTTAAAATTGATGGTGAAATACTAGTTGATGGAGAAAATATTTATAAAAGTAAAGATGTTATAGCATTAAGAACAAAGGTAGGAATGGTTTTTCAAAAGCCAAATCCTTTTCCAATGTCAATTTATGATAATATAGCATATGGGCCTAGATTACATGGGATAAGCGATAAAAAAGCTTTAGATGAAATAGTTGAGAAAAGTTTAAAAGGTGCAGCACTTTGGGATGAAGTAAAGGATAGACTCAAAAAAAGTGCTTTAGGTTTATCAGGAGGACAGCAACAAAGGCTTTGTATAGCTAGAACTATAGCAGTTTCACCAGAAGTTATATTAATGGATGAGCCAACTTCTGCACTTGATCCTATTTCAACTAATAAAATGGAAGAATTGATGGAAGAGTTAAAAAAGAAATACACAGTTATAATAGTAACTCATAACATGCAACAAGCAGGAAGAATTGCTGATAAAACTGCATTTTTCTTAAATGGTGAGGTAATAGAATATGCTGATACGGAAGATATATTCTATAAGCCTAAGGATAAAAGGACAGAGGATTATATTACAGGAAGATTCGGTTAAAAATATATAAGAGGTGATTTGAAATGATGAGAGAAGTAATGAGCAACAAGATAAAATTGTTAAACTCAGAACTTATAGAAATGGCTAGCTTGGTAGAAAAACAAATATATGACGGTATGACTGCGCTTAAAAATCAAGATTTAGATTTAGCAAAGAAAGTTATGAAAAATGATGATAAGGTGGATAATCTTCAAAGAGAGATAGAAGAAAAGTGTGTAAAGTTTATGGCTACTGAATCACCAGTTGCAAGAGATTTAAGAAGTATATATACTACATCTAAAATTGTAACTGACCTTGAGCGAATGGCTGATTATGCAGTAGATATTTGCAAGATAGTTCCAAGAGTTAAAGGGGTAAATTTTTCAAATGAAATAGCACCAATTTGGCAAATAGTAGATATAATTATAAGCATGATAAAACTTGCAATTGAAGCCTATGTAAATGGAGATGAAAAAGCTGCATATGAAATTTGCGATATGGATGATAGAGTAGATGAAATTTATCAAGGCATGTTTGAGATTGTATTAAAGAAAATGGGGAAAGATGAATCCATGATAAATCAAGGAACACAAATATTATTTGCATCTAAGTATTTAGAGAGAGTTGGTGACCATGTCACTAATATATGTGAGTGGATAATATTCTCTAAGAATGGTAATTATGTTGATTTAAATGAATAGATAAAGAAAAACATCCCCTATAATGGGGATGTTTTCTGTTGACTAGAATTTATTATTAATGTAATATAACATCAAGTGATTATTATACTTAGGTGGGGTATGCTTATAATTAAATAAGCTCTCTATCACAAAAAATAAACTAAGTATTTATGGATATTTAAGTTGATTAAAAAAAGATAATGTTAATTTAGATAAACTATAAGACAATATGTTTAAGATATTGAGGTGAAAAAAATGAAAAATCTAATAAAAAAAGTAGACCTTGGAAGTATCGCGGAAGAGGTTGGAATAGAAGTTAATGACGTATTACTATCAATTAATGGCACACCTATAGATGATATTATAGATTATAAATTTTTAGCTGTAGATGAAGAAGTACTACTAGAAATTGAAAAACCTAATGGTGAAGTTTGGGAATATGAAATTGAAAAGGAATATGGAGAAAATTTAGGTCTTGAATTTGAAGGCGGAATAATGGATAAGGCAAAGAGCTGTTCTAATAAGTGTATGTTTTGTTTTATAGATCAACTTCCTAAAGGAATGAGAAATTCTTTATATTTTAAAGATGACGATTCAAGATTATCATTTTTACAAGGTAATTTTGTAACTTTAACAAATATGAAAGATGAAGACATAGATAGGATAATAAGATATAAAATAAGTCCTATAAATATTTCAGTACATACAACAAATCCAGAGCTTAGAGTAAAGATGTTGAAAAATAGATTTGCAGGAGCTATAATGGATAGACTTAAAAAGCTTAGAGATGCAGAAATTGAAATGCATGCACAAATAGTTTGTATTCCTAATGTAAATAATGGAGAAGAATTAAGAAAAACTGTTCTTGATTTATATGAATTACATCCATATGTGAAAAATGTAGCTGTTGTACCAATAGGAATTACTAAGTTTAGAGAAAACCTACCTTATGTTGATACATTTACAAAAGAAACATCAAAAAAAGAAATAATGATGATACAAGATCTACAAAAGAGGTTTATTGAAGAAACAGGAGCACCATTTGTTAGATTATCAGATGAATTTTATATAGTATCTGGATTAGATGTTCCAAACGAAGAATTTTATTCAGAATATGACCAACTAGAAGATGGGGTTGGAATGATTAGATATTATAGGGAAGTAGTGCAAAGATCAATAGAATTTCTAGATAAAAAGTCAAAAGGAAGTTTTTCAATGGTAACTGGAGAATTAGCTTATGATGAAATAAAAAGGTCTGCAGATCTTATTATGAAGCATAATTCAAACATTGAAATAGATGTATATAAGGTTATTAATAACTTCTTTGGAAATACTATAACTGTAGCAGGACTTTTAACTGGAACTGATATAATAGATCAATTAAAAGGAAAGATAAAAACAGATTATTTAATTATGCCAAGTAATATGTTTAGAAAAGGATATGAACTTGCACCTGCAGATATGGTTATGTTAGATGATTTAAGAATTGATGATGTAGAAAAAGCGTTAGGCGTTAAGGTGATAGTTTGTGATTATACAGGAGATGACCTTATTGATATAATAAATGCAAATTGTAAGGAGGAAAAATAATGGCTAAACCAATAGTAGCAATAGTTGGAAGACCAAATGTAGGTAAATCTACCCTATTTAATAAATTAGCTGGACAAAGAATATCTATAGTTCAAGATACACCGGGGGTAACTAGAGATAGAGTATATGCTCAAGCAGAATGGCTTAACTATAATTTTACAATGATAGATACTGGTGGTATAGAACCAGAAAGAGAAGATATAATAGTAAAACAAATGAGAAGGCAAGCAAATATAGCTATAGAAACTGCTGATGTCATAATATTTGTTGTGGATGGTAAGGAAGGGTTAACTCCTGCTGATCATGAAGTAGCAAATATGCTTAGAAAAAGTAAAAAAGAAGTAGTTTTAGTAGTTAATAAAGTAGATTCTTTAAAAGAGGAAGAGAACGCATGGGAATTTTATAACTTGGGAATTGGAGACCCAGTAACTATTTCAGCTTCTCAAGCATTAGGGCTTGGAGATATGCTAGATAGAGTTGTAGAAAACTTTGATAAATTTATCGAAGAAGATGAAGAAGATGAATTTATAAGAATAGCTATGATAGGAAAACCTAATGTAGGAAAATCATCTTTAATAAATAGATTATTAGGAGAAGAAAGATTGATAGTTTCTGATATCCCAGGAACAACAAGAGATTCTATAGATAGTGCTTTAGAAACTGAGCAAGGGAAGTTTGTTTTAGTTGATACAGCTGGTCTTAGAAGAAAAAGTAAGGTTAAAGAGGAAATAGAAAGATATTCAGTGATTAGAACATATACAGCTATTGAAAGAGCTGATGTATGTATATTAATGATAGATGCTACTGAAGGTGTTACTGAACAAGATGAAAAAATAATAGGTTATGCTCATGAAATGAATAAAGCTATTATGGTTATAGTAAATAAGTGGGATTTAATTGAAAAAGATGATAAAACAATGCAAAGATATAAAGAAGAACTACAAATGAATCTTAAGTTTCTAAAGTATGCAAAGTACTTATTTATATCTGCTAAGACAGGACAAAGAACACATAAGGTTTTAGAAACTGCAAAGGAATGTTATGATAACTATTCAAAGAGAATCCCTACAGGAATATTAAATGAAGTTATAAATAAAGCGGTTCTTATGAAAGAACCTCCGATAGTAGGACTTAAGAGAATGAAAATATATTATGCAACTCAAGTAGCATCAAAACCACCAAAGTTCATATTCTTTGTTAATGATTCAAGTGCATCTCATTTTTCATATGAAAGATATCTTGAAAATCAATTAAGAGAAAGCTTTGATTTTAGTGGAACAGGTATTCAAATAGAATATAGAGAAAGGAAGGAATAAGCATGAGCAAGGTGACTTTTTTAGGCGGAGGTAGTTTTGGTACTGCTTTAGGAATATTGTTAGCTAAAAAGGAAAATAATGTTAGCATATATGATAGAAATAAAAATGTTGTTGACGATATAAATATAAATAGAAAAAATAATAGATATATTAAAGATCTACATATACCTGAAAATGTCACTGCTTATACGAATCTAGATGAGGCTATAGAAGGAGCAAATTATATAGTATTATCAGTTCCATCTCATGTAATAAGAACAATTGCAAGATCATTAAAAGGTAAAATAAATGATGATGTAATTATAGTAAGTATAGCAAAGGGAATTGAAGAAGGAAGTAATTTAAGATTATCGCAAGTTATTAAAGATGAATTGCCAAATAATGAAGTTGTGATATTATCTGGACCTAGTCATGCTGAGGAAGTTGCTTTCGATATTCCAACAACTGTAGTTGTTTCTTCTGAAAATATAGAGGCTGCTAAAAAAGTTCAGGATTTATTTATTAATAAAAACTTTAGAGTATATACTAATGAAGATTTAGTAGGTGTTGAAATAGGTGGTGCAGTTAAGAATATTATTGCATTAGCAGCAGGAGTTTGTGATGGTATTGGATATGGAGATAACTCAAAGGCAGCTCTTATGACGAGGGGAATGGCCGAAATAGTTAGAGTTGGAATGAAGCTTGGAGGAAAGTCTGAGACGTTCCTTGGGCTAACAGGAATGGGTGATCTTATAGTAACTTGTACCAGTCTTCATTCTAGAAATAGGAAGGCAGGATATTTAATAGGTAAAGGAAAGACAACTGAGGAAGCTATTAAAGAAGTCGGAATGGTTGTTGAAGGTATTAAAGCATGTAAGGCTTTTTATGAAGTTAAAGAAAATTTAAATGTAGAAATGCCTATAACAGATATTTTATATAAGATTTTATTTGAAAATAAAAATCCTAAGGAAGCCGTTATAGATTTGATGGAAAGAAAAAGAAAAAGTGAAATATACTAATGAGAAAGGAGAAGTAAAGTTTACTTCTCCTTTTTCATTAGTAATAAATTATAACTAGAGACAATATATTATTATATATGTAATTGAGAAAAAATTAAAATTTAAAAAAAGTTGTATACTTTTTTCCACTCTCGAATATATATATAGTGTTAAAAATAAATAGGAGGTTACACCGTGGACAGCTTTAATATATACAAGGATATAGCTGAAAGAACACAAGGGGACATATATGTAGGTGTTGTTGGTCCAGTTAGAACAGGTAAGTCAACATTTATAAAAAAGTTTATGGACCTTATGGTAATACCAAAGATTGATAATAATTATAAGAAGGAAAGAGCAAAGGATGAACTACCTCAAAGTGGATCAGGAAAAGGCATTCACACCACAGAGCCTAAATTTATTCCAAATGAGGCTGTAGAAATTACTATTGATGAAGACATAAAATTTAAGGTTAGAATGGTTGATTGTGTTGGTTATATAGTAAAGGGTGCAGTAGGATATATGGATGGCGACCAAGCTAAAATGGTAAATACTCCATGGTATGAATACGAGATACCTTTTGAAGATGCGGCAGAAATAGGAACTAGAAAAGTAATAACAGATCATTCTACAATAGGCCTTGTGGTAACAACAGATGGAAGTATTACAGGGATAGAAAGAGATGAGTACTTAGAAGCGGAAGAAAGAGTAATAGAAGAATTAAAGGCAATAAATAAGCCTTTTATAGTTGTACTTAATACGAAATATGTTAATGCTCCAGAAACAAGAGCAATGAAGAAAGAATTAGAAGAAAAATATGATGTTACAGTTCAAGTTATGGATGTAGCTAATATGAATGAAAATGATGTAGAGGATGTATTTAAACATGTACTTAAAGAATTCCCAGTTAAAGAAATCAATATTGAAATGCCTAGCTGGGTTGAGAAGTTAGAACCAGAGCATTGGTTAAAAAAGAATTTCTTTGGTATAATTAAAGGAATGTGTGAAAACATAAGTAGAGTTAGAGATATAAAATCTACATTGAATCTATTAAAAGAGGAAGAAAACCTAGCTCCAACAGAAATGAGTTCAGTTAATTTAGGTGAAGGTAAGGCAACAATTACTATGAAACCTAAAGATGGAATATTCTATAACATATTAAGTGAAATTTGTGATTTAGATGTTAAGTCTGAAAGTGATTTATTATCATTAATAAAAGAACTTAACTTTGCTAAAAAAGAATATGATAAAGTGAAAGATGCATTAATTGATGTACGTGAAACTGGTTATGGTTTAGTTGCACCTCAATTATCAGAGATGAAATTTGAAGAACCTGAAATGGTTAAGCAAGGAACCAAGTTTGGTGTCAAATTAAAAGCATCAGCACCATCATTGCATTTTATTAAAGCTAATATAAAAACTGAGATAAGTCCTATAATGGGTTCAGAAAAAGAAAGCGAAGAGCTTGTAAAGTCTTTAATGGAACAATTTGAAAAAGATCCAGCTTCATTATGGCAAAGTAATATGTTTGGTAAACCGCTAGAAGTATTAATTAAAGAAGGATTACAAAATAAACTATATAAAATGCCTGATGATGTTCAAGTAAAGATTCAAAAAACTCTTCAAAAGATTATAAATGAAGGTAGTGGCGGATTAATCTGCATAATATTATAAGGGAGGAAGACTAGTCTTTTTTAGGCTAGTCTTTTTCTTTTTTTATACAAATTTCTAATATCGGTAAATTTATACAATGTTAATGAATAATATATTATATAAGAGATGTTTTACAAATTAAGCTCATATACACTATACAGAATTGAGGGATAGATATGGAAGACAGATTTAGTACCTATAAGAGAGTAGGGTATTTTAAAGAAAGAATGGCAGAAAACTTAGGGGTAAAATTTACAGGTACCATCTATGCATCCCCAGGGGTAATAAAGCATATTAAAAAAAGACATGGAAAACATTTGAGTAAAAAGATAGCTGGGAATTTAATAGAATGTATGAAAGATATAATTGAAGAACCAGACTATATAGGAGTATATAAGCTAACTGAAAATGGAACTCATATTGAATTGATTAAAAAGGTAGATTCTAATATACTAATAGGTATAGATATAGATAACGAGAGAGATTATATATATGTTTCTACTATGTATCCTATAACAGAAGGGAAGATAAATAATAAATTATATAGTGGAAAATTAATAAGATGGAGATAAAAATAAAAGTTGAAACATTTTAATATAAAAGCTATAATATGTATATTGGCTTAGAATAAAGAGATTATTGAGGTGAGAAATGGCTCCTCATGCGCTGGATTTTCAGTAATAAGAGATGTAGGATACGCCGACCTACCAATAATCAACTTTTACAATTTTTAAACTTTTGGGTACACCAAGAGTTTTTATTTTATAATTAACTTTAGGAGGAAACTATGAAAAAGGTAGCAGTAGTTTTTAATGGTGGAACAATTTCAATGAAGGTTGATGAAAGAATTAAAGCAGCTGTTCCAAGCTTGACTGGGGAAGAAATAATGTCAATGGTAACTGGAATAGAGGAGTTTGCAGAGGTAGAATCTCATAGCTTTTCTAGCAAGCCTTCTCCACATATGACTATACAAAATATGTTAGAGCTTAGTAAATTTATAAAAGAATTAATAGATAGAGATGATATAGATGGTGTAGTGTTAACTCATGGGACTGACACTTTGGAAGAAACAGCATATTTTTTAGATTTAACTATAGATACTGAAAAGGTCATAGTAGTTACTGGAGCAATGAGAAGTAGTTCAGAGCTTGGTTATGATGGTCCTTTTAATTTAGCGACTTCTATTTGTACAGCAATTTCAGAGGATGCTAAAGGTAGAGGTGTGTTAGTTTGTTTTAATGGAGAACTGAATTCAGCAGCTGAAGTTACAAAAGTAAATTCTATGGCACTTAATGCTTTTAAGACTCCTAACTTTGGTCCGATAGGTATAGTAGATAATAATAAAGTTTTATTTTATAGAAATACAAAAAAACATAGGGTATATCATGTAGAAAATATAATTGATGAAGTTGCTTTAATAAAATGTGTTGCAGGAATGGGTGCGGATTATATAGATTATTTTATAGATAAAGGATATAAAGGAATAGTAATTGAAGCATTAGGAAGAGGGAATGTTCCACCTACTATGGTTGATGGTATAAAAAGAGCTTTAAATAAGAATATACCTGTGGTTGTTGTATCAAGATGTTTTGAAGGAAGAGTTTATGAATCATATGGATATGATGGAGGCGGAAAGATGCTTAAGGATTTAGGGGTATTTTTTGAAGAAAGTATGCCAGGACAAAAGGCAAGAATTAAGCTTATAGTAGCTCTTTCAAGTAAAAAAGCAATTGATATTAGAGAATCATTTAAAAATAATACGAATTTTAACGGAAATTAAAATAAAATCATGCGTATATATTGACAAGGATTTATCTAAAATATATAATAATATTCGCAGAGGAGATAACTCATATAATATTGGCGATAAGGGTCAAAAGTTTCTACCGAGATACCGTAAATATCTTGACTATGAGTAAAATGCGAGCAAGTTTATATTATTAGATATATAATCATGTCAGCATTTCTAGCTAAAAGCCGCTATGAGTTATCTATTGATAATTCATAGCGGCTTTTGTTGTATAAAAATACTAGGGGGATTAGCAATGAAAAACTCATCAAAAACACAAGTATTATTACCTATATTATCAAATGAAAATGTAAATTTAAAAAGAGAAATAGTAGCTGGTATTACTACTTTCTTAACAATGGCTTACATAATAGCAGTAAATCCAAATATATTATCAGAAACAGGAATGCCAGCAGGGGCTTTAGTTACTGCAACCTGTTTAACAGCAGCTATTGGATGTATATTAATGGGGATATTTGCAAACTTACCTTTTGCACTAGCATCTGGAATGGGACTTAATGCATTTTTTGCCTTTTCAGTTGTGATAGGAATGGGAATATCTTGGGAAATGGCTTTAACAGCAGTATTTATAGAAGGAATTATATTTATATTATTATCCATATTTAAAGTTAGAGAAGCTGTTGTAAATGCAATACCAATGACAATGAAGCATGCAGTAACTGCAGGTATTGGAGTTTTTATAGCATTTATAGGAATGGTTGGAGCAGGATTAGTAGTAAATGATGATTCAACATTAGTAACAATGGGACACTTTTCACCAACAGTTATAATTGCATTAGTTGGTGTTGTTATAATAGCAGTATTAGATAAAAAGAAAATAAAAGGATCTATATTATTTGGAATATTGACAAGTACATTACTAGCATGGGGATATGCATTAATAAATCCAGAAGTTGCAGCAGACCTTGGAATATATTTACCAGAAGGATTATTTAAGTTTGAAAGTATAGCACCAATAGCAGGGAAGTTAGATTTTTCACATTTAACAAACAAAGAAACCATAGGAACATTTATAGTTGTAATATGCACTTTCTTATTCGTTGATTTCTTCGATACAGTTGGTACTCTAGTAGGTGTATCATCAAGAGCAAATATGCTTGACGAAAATGGAAATGTTCCTAATGCAGGTAGAGCTTTATTAGTTGATGCTGTTTCAACAACAATAGGAGCAGCAATGGGAGTATCCACAGTTACAACATATGTAGAAAGTTCAACAGGAGTTGCAGCAGGGGGAAAAACAGGGTATACAGCAATAGCTACTGGAATATTGTTCTTACTTGCTATGTTCTTTTCACCGGTATTTATAGCTATACCATCATGTGCTACTGCACCAGCATTAATTTATGTAGGATACCTAATGCTTGGGGCTGTAAAAAATATTGAATTTGATAATATAACTGAGGGTGTGCCAGCTTTCCTAACAATAACAACTATGGCTTTAACATATAGTATAGGTGATGGTTTAACTATAGGAATATTATCATATGTAGTTATTAATTTAATTTATAACTTATTATGTAAAGATAAAGAAGATAGAACTAAGGTATCAGTAGTTATGATAATACTTGCAATATTATTCATAATTAAGTTAGCTTTTCTATAAAATAAAGATAATTTATATCAAAATTTATATAAATTATAAAAGAGATAACTCTTTTGTATTCGTAAATCCCAAAAAAGAAGTAGAATTTATCTACTTCTTTTTTAGTGATAAAAATAAAATGTTAACAATTTATGAACAAGTTATTGACAGTTAAGTGAAATATAAATTAATATTAATATGTTCTTAAGGAATTAAAATAATATAAATCTATAAAATGATTTATATAAATTTATAACGATTTATAGAAATATACATATTTATAAAATTTATATAAGATAGGCTGTGGAGGCATATATGGTTAAAAGTATGACTAGTTTTGGCAGAGCTAGTAGCGAAGAAGGAAATAAATATTTATTTTCAGTTGAAATGAAAAGTGTAAATAGTAGATATTTAGACGTTAATGTAAGATTACCTAAAAGCATAATTTCTTTGGAAGAAGAAATTAGAAAGTTAATAAACTCAAAGCTTTTTAGAGGAAAAGTAGATGTTTTTATTAATCAAAAAAGTTATTCAGGTGGAGAAGGAATAGCTAAATTAAACTTGAGACTTGCAGAAAGTTACTATAATTGTTTAAAAGAAATAGAAGAAAATCTTAATTTAAAAAATGATATCACAGCTACTCAAATAGCAAGATTTTCAGATGTTATAACAATTGTTGAAGAAGAGGGTTCAATAGAAGAAATTTGGGGTGTTATAAAGCCGCTTATAGATTCATCTTTATCAATGATGGATGAAATGAGAATACTTGAAGGCGAGAAGCTTAAAGAAGATATTCTACAAAAATTAAATGAAATAGAGTCTTTAGTTTATGAAATAGATAAAATAGCATATACAGTGCCAAGTACATATAAAAAGAAACTAGAGTTAAAACTTAAAGATTTACTTGGTGGCATAGAAATAGATGAGACAAGAATAGCGCAAGAAATAGCTATAATAGCAGATAAGTCTGCAGTAGATGAAGAAATTATCAGATTAAAAAGCCATTTAAATCAAATGAGAAAAACCTTTGAAGAAGGCGGGCAAATTGGAAGAAAACTTGATTTTATAATTCAAGAAATGAACAGAGAAGCTAATACTATTGCTTCTAAATCCAGTGATATGAATATGACAAATTATGTCATTAACATAAAAAACTTAATTGAAAAAATAAGAGAACAATCGCAAAATATAGAATAACTAGGAGGAAAGTAATGGGTATAAAGTTAATTAATATTGGATTTGGTAATATAGTTTCTGCTAATAGACTTGTTGCTATTGTAAGTCCAGAATCAGCGCCTATAAAAAGAATAATACAAGAGGCTAGAGATAGAGGAATGCTTATAGATGCAACTTATGGTAGAAGAACAAGAGCTGTAATAATAACAGATAGTGATCATGTTATATTATCAGCTGTTCAACCAGAAACAGTAGCTCATAGACTTGTAGCAAAAGATGAAGCTGTAGATGAGGTTGATGAATAATGCAGAGTAATAGAGGTGTATTAATAGTTATTTCAGGTCCATCAGGAGCGGGAAAGGGTACTATTTGTAAGGAACTATTAGAAAGACATGAAAATATATACATTTCAGTTTCAGCTACAACAAGATCTCCAAGAGCTGGAGAAGTAGATGGAATAAATTATTACTTCTTAACAAAAGAATCTTTTGAAGAAAAAGTAGCTGAAAATGGATTCTTAGAATATGCTAATGTACATGGAAACTTTTATGGTACTCCAAAAGTTAATGTGGAAAAAATGCTTGAAGAAGGTAAAGATGTGATATTAGAAATTGATATCCAAGGAGCATTACAAGTTAAAGAAAATTTCAGTGAAGGTGTATTCATCTTTATTCTTCCTCCATCAATGGAAGAATTAAAACAAAGAATTATAAAAAGAGGCAGCGAAACAGAAGAATCATTAATGACTAGATTTAAAAATGCATATAAAGAAATAAATTATGTATCAAAATATAATTATGCTGTAGTTAATGATACTTTAGATTTAGCAGTTTCAAAGGTAGAATCAATTATAGCTGCTGAAAAGTGCAGAGTTGATAGAATAAAAGAAAATACAATTTTAGATTCTAAGGAGGGCTTAATTCATGAACAACTCTATGATTAATCCATCAATAATGGATTTACTTAAAAAGGTAGACGACAGATATTCTTTAGTAATAGTTACTTCAAAAAGAGCAAGACAAATAATAGATGGAAGTGAACCAATGGTTGCAACAAAATCAAAGAAGCCATTAACAATTGCTATTAATGAAGTTAATGAAGGTGAAGTAGGATATGAACCTGCTCCTTTAAAAGAAGGATTTAAATAATTATGAATGAAAAAAAGTGTGTATGTATAGGAGTAAGCGGAGGGATTGCAGTTTATAAAGCTTTAGACATAGTAAGTGCTTTAAAAAAGAAAGATATTGATGTAAGAGTTATTATGACTGAATCTGCAACTAAGTTTGTAACTCCTTTATCATTTCAATCATTAAGTCAAAATATGGTTGTAACTGATATGTTTGCAGAACCTAAGGCTTTTGAAATACAGCATATATCACTAGCAAAAAGAGCAGATGTTTTCTTAGTGGCACCAGCCACTGCAAATATAATTGGAAAAGTTGCAAATGGAATATCTGATGACATGCTATCCACGACTATTATGGCCACAAAAGCAAAAGTTATTTTTGCTCCAGCTATGAATACTAATATGTATGAAAATGCAATAGTCCAAGATAATATGGAAAAATTAAAGAAATATGGATATGAATTTATTGAGCCAGCTTCAGGAAGACTTGCTTGTGGCGATTTAGGAAAAGGGAAGCTTGCAGATGTAAATACAATTGTAGAAAGAGTATTAGAAGCATTAGATGAAAAAGAATTTACTAAGGATTTAAGCGGTAAAAATGTTTTAGTTAGTGCAGGACCAACTCATTCTAAAATAGATCCAGTAAGGTTTATTACAAATAGGTCTACAGGAAAGATGGGATATTATATAGCAGAAGAAGCTAAACGTAGAGGTGCTAATGTCACATTAGTATCAGGACCTACAAATCTTAATCCTCCTAATGGAGTGACTGTAATAAATGTAACAACAAATGAAGAAATGAAAAATGCAATTTTAGATAATTTTGAAAAAAGTGACATAGTTATTAAATCTGCGGCTGTTGCAGATTATAAAGCAAAAAATTATAGTAATGAAAAGATAAAAAAAGGTGATGAAGATTTAGTCCTAACCTTTGTAAGAGATAATGATATCTTAAAAATATTAGGCGAAAAGAAAAGTAATCAAATTCTTGTTGGATTTGCAGCAGAAAGTAATGATGTATTAGAAAATGCAAAGAGGAAACTAAAAAATAAGAATTTAGATTATATAGTAGCTAATGATATTACAAGTGCTGATACCGGATTTGGAAGTGAAGATAATAAAGTTATTATCATTTCAAAAGATGGAGAAGAAATATATTTAGATAAGATGAGTAAAAAAGAAGTTGCATCTAAAATATTTGAAACTATATTAAGAAAGCGCTAAGATGCGCTTTCTTCTTGTATAGGGGGAAATAGAACCTAATAAAAGGGTGATGAGTTTGAAAATATATGCACAAATTATTATAAATAGTGATGCTTTAGATATAGATAAACCCTTTACTTATGAAATACCAGATGATCTTAAAAGTGATATAAGGGTAGGGCAATGGGTAAAGGTACCTTTTGGAATGAAAAATTCCCTTGTAGATGGATTCATATTATCTATAAAAGAAGATGAAATAAAAGGTATTAGAATAAAAAAGATAAAATCTATAGGTTCAATAGAACCGCTTTTAAATAATGACGATTTAAGACTTGTTTACTTTATAAGGGAAAATTATTTATGTAAATATATAGATGCAATAAGACTTCTTATTCCACAAGGTGTCTTAAAGGGTGCAAAAAATAAATACAAGATGGTAATAGCACTAGGAAATAAGTCTTACGGCAAAGACGTTGAAGAGAAATATGGAGATATATTAAAATTTATAAAAGATAATAATGGGAAATTTAATAAAAATGAACTTGTAAATTTACATTCACTTTCATTATATAAAATAAATAAGCTTATTAAAGAGGGATATTTGAAAGTGGATGAAGAAATAGTATATAGATATAATGATAAAGAATATATTGATTATAAAGAGAAAAAGCTTACAAAGGATCAAATTAAAGCTTTAGAAAAAATTGAAAAGTCTGATAAAAAAGTATTTTTACTGAAAGGTGTTACCGGATCAGGAAAAACAGAAGTATATATGAAGCTTGTAAGTGATACTATAAGAGATGGGAAATGTGCTATAGTTTTAGTTCCTGAAATTTCTTTAACACCACAAATGATAGAAAGATTTAAAGGAAGATTTGGAAAGGAAGTTGCAGTTTTTCATAGTAAATTATCAGATGGAGAAAGATATGATGAATGGTTTAGGGTGAAAGAAGGAAAAGCTAAACTTGTAATAGGAGCAAGAAGTGCGTTGTTTTTACCAGCACCTAACTTAGGTGTAATTATAATAGATGAAGAACATGAAAGTACTTATAAGTCTGAACAAAATCCTAAATATGTAACAAGAGAAGTAGCTGAATTTTTAAGTGAAATAAAAGATTGTAAAGTTATATTAGGATCAGCAACCCCTTCTATAGAGACATATTACAGGGCTATAACAGAGGAGATAGAATTAGTAGAATTAAATAATAGAATAGATAATAAGCCAATGCCTATAATGGATATAGTAGATATGAGAGAAGAATTAAATAGTGGTAATGTTTCTATGTTTAGCAGAAAACTTTTTACTGAAATCAATGAAGCATTAAATAAGAAAGAGCAAATCATTTTGTTTTTAAATAGAAGAGGATTTTCTACATTTGTATCTTGTAGAAGCTGCGGATATGTATTTAAATGCCCTAAGTGTGATATAGCAATGACATTCCATAAAAATGGATATTTAGTGTGTCATTATTGTGGTTACGGCCAAAAGCAACAAAAGATTTGTCCAAAATGTAAAAGTAAGTATGTAAAACATTTTGGGGCTGGTACAGAGCGGGTTGAAGAAGAGGTTAAAAAGTACTTTAAGGACGCTAGAGTTCTAAGAATGGATGTAGATACTACAAGAGGTAAGAATTCTCATGAAGAAATATATAAAGCATTCAAAAATGGAGAAGGAGATATCCTTATTGGAACTCAAATGATATCAAAAGGTCTAGATTTCGAAAATGTAACATTAGTAGGAATACTTGCTGCTGATATGTCTATAAATATACCAGATTATAGATCAGCAGAAAGAACTTTTCAAATAGTAACTCAGGTTGCTGGAAGGGCAGGTAGAGGAAGTAAAGAGGGTAAAGTAATTGTTCAAACATATAATCCAGAGCATTATAGTCTAATTTATGCAAAAAACTATAATTATGAAGGGTTTTATGATGAAGAATTTACTACAAGGGGTTTGATGTATTATCCTCCTTTTGGTAAAATACTATTAGTGAATGTTTCTTCTAAAAATGAAAACTCACTTAAAGATTTTATGAAATTAATAAAAGGTGAGATGGAAATAATTAAAGATGAATATTTAAATATAGAAATGCTTGGACCAGTTCCATGCATAGTTTCTAAAATAAAAGATAATTATAGATGGCAAATATTATTTAAAGGTGATTTATCTCTAGATTTTTGTAAAAAAATAAAAGATAAACTTTATCAATTAAATAAGAATGTATATAATGAAGTAAAAGTAACTATTGATATTAATCCAAACAATTTGACTTAGGAGGTAAAGAAATGGCAATTAGAAATATAAGACAAAATGGCGATGAAGCATTAAGAAAGAAATGTAAGGTTGTTACTGAAATAACACCAAGAACACTTAAATTAATAGAAGATATGGCAGACACTATGTATGAAGCCGATGGAGTTGGTTTAGCAGCACCACAAGTTGGAATACTTCAAAGAATATTTGTTATAGATGTTTATGATGATTATGGATTAAGAGTATTTATAAATCCAGAAATTTTAGAAGTTTCAGGAAGTCAATTAGGAGAAGAAGGATGTTTAAGCGTACCTGGAGAAGTTGCAGATGTTGAACGTCCAAATTATGTAAAGGTAAAAGCTTTAAATGAAAAGGGAGAAGAGTTTGTTTTAGAAGCAACAGAACTTTTAGCAAGAGCTATACTTCATGAAAATGACCACTTAAATGGAACTCTATTTATAGATTATTTAAAATAGCAAAGGAGGATTAACATGAAAATAGTATTTATGGGAACTCCAGATTTTGCAGTACCATCATTAAAAAAGATAATAGAGACTTATGGAGTTGAAAGTGTATTTACTCAACCTGATAAACCGAAGGGAAGAGGAAAGAAAATGGCCTATTCTCCAGTTAAGGAAGTAGCTTTAGAAAAAAATATAAGGGTTTTTCAACCTATTAAATTAAAAGAAGATAGGGAAGCTATAGAGTATCTAAAAGAGTTAAAGCCAGATTTTATAATTGTAGTAGCTTTTGGTCAAATACTGACTAAAGAAGTGTTAGATATTCCAAAGTATGGATGTATAAACCTACATGCATCATTGTTACCGATGTATAGAGGAGCAGCACCTTTAAACTGGGCTATAATAAAAGGTGAGAAGAAATCTGGTAATACTACAATGTTAATGGACGTAGGTCTTGATACTGGAGATATGCTTCTTAAGGATGAAGTTGAAATAACTGATAATATGACAGCTGGAGAATTACATGACGTATTAATGGAGAAAGGTGCAGAACTCTTAATTAATACTATAGAGGGATTGTATAATGGAAGCATCATTCCAGAAAAGCAAAGTGAAGAAACTTTTTACGCTAAAATGTTAAATAAAGAACTTGGAAGAATAAATTGGAATAATACTGCTAAGGATATTCATAATTTAATTAGAGGACTTAATCCATGGCCTATTGCGCATACTACTTATGATGATAAATCAATGAAAATATATGAGAGCGAAGTATTATGTGAAAATAGTAATAAAGAGCCTGGTACTATAATAAATGTATCAAAAGAAGGTATGAAAGTTTCAACAGGTTCAGGAGTACTATTAGTTAAAAAAATTCAATTTCCAAATGGTAAGCCTTTAACTATAGAGCAATATATAAATGGTAATGAACTAGAAATAAGTAAAAAAGTTATTTAAGAGCTATAATAATTAATTAAACTATATAAAAGGAGATGGGTTTATGTTTTACCCAGGATTTTTATTTGACCCAACATATTTAATTTTAATACCAGCTATGATAATAGCTTTTTGGGCACAGTTTAAAATAGATAATGCTTATAAAAAGTATAAAACTGTTAGAACTTTAAGTGGTGTTACTGGAAGCGAAGTTGCAAGAAGTATATTAGATGGAGCAGGACTTTTTGATGTAAGAGTTGAAAGGTATGGAAAGCATCTTGGAGATCATTATGATCCATCATCAAGAGTAATTAGACTTTCACCAGAAGTATATGACGGAGCAACTGTAGCAGCTGCTGGGATAGCTGCCCATGAATGCGGGCATGCAATTCAGCATCAAACTCACTATGCACCTTTAGTTTTAAGAACTAGGATAGCGCCAGTTGTTAATATAGGAAGTACATTATCAATATATTTATTCATGATAGGGATATTCTTAGGTAATCCACTATTTGCTAGGGTTGGTATAATATTCTTTGGAGGTGCAGTTATTTATCAATTAGTAACCCTTCCAGTAGAATTTAATGCATCAACAAGAGCATTAAATATATTAAAAACTAGAACCTTCCTATATGGAGATGAATTAAAAGGAGCACAAAAAGTTTTAGATGCAGCTGCAATGACATATGTAGCAGCAACTCTTATGGCTATTTCTCAGTTAATAAGATTAATAGCTATAAACAATAGATATAATGATAATTAAGAGGTAGAAGGATGAACAGTAGAAAACTTGCAAGACAAATTATACAAAGAGTTTTAGAAGAAGGAGCATATTCAAACCTAGTTCTTTCAAATGAACTTAATAGCAGAGATATTGAAGATAAAGATAAGGGACTTGTAACAGAAATTGTGTATGGTACTTTAAGAAGAAAGAAAACTTTAGATGTATTAATAGGAAACTTTGTTAAAGATATTAATTTAATTGATACAACTGTATTGAATATATTAAGAGTAGCTATTTATCAAATGTACTTTTTAGATAAAATACCTGAATATGCTGCTTGCAATGAAGCAGTAGAAGAAGCAAAGGAAATTTCTTTAGAAGCATCAAAGCTTGTAAATGGTATTTTAAGAAATTATATTAAGGATGAAAAGGAAATTGTAGTTCCAGGAAATAGAATAGATGAACTTGCTTATAAATTTTCTTTCCAACCTTGGATGATAAGATTGTTTATAAAACAATATGGTGAAGAAAGAACTATGAGATTAATGGCTGGATTAAATGAAACGCCAAAGGTTACTGTAAGAGTAAATGAATTTAAAGCAGAGTATGATGAAGTTTATGAAAAATTAGAGGAAATAGGATATAATATTGAAGATGGATATGCTTGTCCAGAAGCGATAGCTATAAAAGGTGGAAAAGGGATAGAGGATAACGAATTATTTAAAGAAGGACTTATTACAGTTCAAGATGAAAGTGCAATGCTAGTGGCACCTCTATTAGATTTAAAAGAAGGAGATAAAGTACTTGATCTTTGTGCTGCTCCAGGTGGTAAAACAACTCACATTGCTGAATTACTAGCAAATACTGGGGAAGTTTTAGCTTTTGATTTACATGAAAATAAACTTTCTCTTATAGAAGAAAATGCAAATAGATTAGGATTAAATAATATAGTGTGTAAGGCTATGGACGCTACCAAGCTAAATAGTGATTATATAAGCTATGGAGATAAAGTATTAATAGATGTACCTTGTTCAGGACTTGGTATAATAAGAAAGAAACCAGAAATAAAATGGAATAAAACAAGACAACAATTAAAAGATTTAGTTCCAATACAAAGAGAAATAATGGAAAATGCATGGCAATATTTAAAGCCAGGTGGAACACTTGTTTATTCTACATGCACATTAAATAAAGAAGAAAATGAAGAAAATCTACAATGGTTCTTATCAAAACATAATGATGCAGAAATAGAAAAAATATATATAGGAAACAACAATAACTTTATATACAATGAAGATGGAAGTTTAACCATATTACCAAATGATTCTATGGATGGTTTCTTTATAGGAAAAATAAAGAAGATAAAATAGGTGATATAATGAATAATATTTTAAATTACAGTTTAGATGAAATTTCCTTATGGATGAAGGAAAATGGAGAAAGTGCTTTTAGAGCAAAACAAGTTTTTTCATGGATTTACAAGAATATTTGGGATTTCGATGATATGAAGAATTTACCTAATTCTCTAGTAGAGAAACTTAAAGAAAATTTTTATATAGGAATACCAAAAGTTGTAGAAAAGTATGAGTCAACTTTGGATGGTACACAAAAATTATTATTAGCTTTCGATGATGGTAACATCATTGAAAGTGTAATAATGAAATATAAACATGGAAACTCTATATGTATTTCTACACAAATTGGATGTAGAATGGGATGTAAGTTTTGTGCATCAACTTTAGAAGGTAGAGTGAGAAATTTAACAGCTGGAGAAATTTTATCAGAGGTTATTGTAGCACAAAAGGTCTTAGGAGAAAGAATCTCTAATATAGTATTGATGGGAAGTGGAGAGCCTTTAGATAACTATGAAAATGTTACTAAATTCTTAGATTTAGTAAATGCAGAGTATGGTTTAAATATAGGTCAAAGACATATAACTTTATCTACTTGTGGATTAGTACCTAAGATTTATGAACTAGCAGATAAAGGATATAGCATAACACTAGCTATATCATTACATGCATTTAGTGATGAAAAAAGAAGAGAAATAATGCCTATTGCCAATAAATATTCAATAAAAGAAATACTACAAGCGTGTGATTACTATTTTGAGAAAACGGGTAGACGTATAACTTTTGAGTATTCATTAGTATCAGGTATAAACGATGGTAAGGAAGACGCGAAATCCCTTTCAAAATTATTAAAAGGAAGGCATTGTCATGTTAACCTTATACCTGTTAATGAAATAAAAGAAAATACTCTAAAAAGACCTTCAAAAAAGACTATAGAAGAATTTGAAAAGATAGTAAATGAAAATGGAATTGAAGTAACTGTAAGAAGAGAAATGGGTAATGACATCAATGCAGCTTGCGGCCAATTAAGGAGAAATTTCTTAAAGTCTCAAAATTAGAGGGAGTGGGTGTTCATGATTGGTATAAAAAGTGATGTAGGGAACTTAAGAAACCTAAATGAAGATTATGCAGAATTTTATGAAGATGAAGAGTTTAAAATTTATGTAGTGGCAGATGGAATGGGCGGACATAATGCTGGCGAGATTGCTAGTAAAATGGCTTCAAAATCTTTAATAAAATACATAAGAGATAATTTTAAAAATATTAATAATACAGAAATATTAAGAAAAGCTATTAAACATGCAAACTTGAAAGTTTTTAACTTAGCACATTGCAATGAAACTTATAATGGAATGGGGACTACTTTAGTTGCATGTTTAATAACTAAAGATACAATTCAAGTAGCTAATGTTGGAGATAGTTCTTGTTATGGAATTAAAGTAAATAAAATTACTAAAATAACAAAGGATCATTCTTTGGTTCAAGAACTATTAGATTGCGGTAGCATTTCTAAGGAACAAGCTGTAAATCATCCTCAAAAAAATGTTATAACTAGAGCAATTGGAACAGAAGAAACTGTAGATGTAGATGTATTTGATATAGAAAAAGATAAATTTGAGTTTTTTCTTATGTGTAGTGATGGATTAAGCAATGAAATAGATTTAGAAGAGGTTTTATCATTTGAAATAGAAGAAAAATACTTACAGAATATTTGTGAAAAGCTTGTTGAATTAGCTAAAATTAATGGTGGAAGAGACAATATAACTGTAATGTTATTTGGAGGAGAGGTGTAATATGAACGGAATTATACTAGGTGGTAGATATGAGCTTCTTGAAAAAGTAGGGGAAGGCGGAATGTCTGAAGTTTATAAAGCTAAATGTAATAAGCTTAATAGATTTGTTGCAGTAAAAATATTAAAAAAGCAATTTGCAGACAATAAAGAAATTTCTCAAAAGTTCAAAAGAGAAGCAACTGCCATTGCAAATTTATCTGATACTAATATAGTTAATGTTTTGGATGTAGGTACACAAGATGATATAGATTATATAGTAATGGAATATATAAGTGGAAAAACTTTGAAGGAGTTTATTAATTATAGTGGAAAGCTTAATTATAGTACTGCTATAAAAATAGCACTTCAAATAGCTAAAGCTTTAGATTGTGCACATAGAAATAATATTATCCATAGGGATATAAAGCCACAGAATATATTAGTTACAGAATCTGGTGAAGTAAAGGTTACTGATTTTGGAATAGCAAAATCTACAGATTCTCAAACTATAACTAATACTACAAGTATTATTGGATCAGCACATTATCTTTCACCAGAGCAAGCAAAAGGAACATATATTGATTTTAGATCAGATATTTATTCTTTTGGAATAGTTTTATATGAAATGGTTACAGGAAAACTACCTTTTGAAGGTGATTCACCAGTTACAGTTGCATTAAAGCATTTGCAAGAAGATCCTATTCCACCTAAAAATATAAATTCTGCTATTCCAGATAGTTTGAATAAGTTAATACTTAAGGCTGTTGAGAAAGAGCCAATTAAGAGATATCAAAATGCAAAAGAAATTATTCAAGATTTGCAAAAAATACAGGAAAATCCAGATGTAGTTATTGGTAATCCAATCGTTGATAATAGTGATCATACTATAATTATGACACCAATTAATAATCAAAAAGCAACTAATATTTCTAAATTACAAGATGATTATTATGAAGACGATGAGTATGACGAAGATTATGATGATGATTATGAAGAAGAAGATGATGATGAGCTACCTAAGAAGAAAAAGAAAAACAAAAATTCAGCTAAAAAAGCTATAGTTATAATTGGAATTATAATTGGAGTTATAATTTTAGGTTCTGTGGGTTTCTTCTTAGCTCAAGGGAATGGAAGTAGCAAAGAAGTTGAAGTTCCAAGTATTATTGGAAAGACTATAGATGAAGTTAAAGAAGAAGTTGAAAAATTAGGCTTAAAAATAGAAATTAAATCTACACAAAATAGCGATAAGCCTGAAAATACTATATTAGAAACAGATCCAAAAGCAGGAACAAGAGTAAAAAAAGATTCGACAATTAAAGTTGTGGTTTCAGCTGGAGAAGAACAAATTGATATGCCTGATTTTAGAGATTATGAAGTTAATAATATAAAGCAAGTTTTAATATCTCAAGGATTCACTAATTATACAATTAGTGAAGAATATAGTGAAACATTTGATAAAGGATATTTAATAAGACAAAGTCCTGAAGCTCATTCTAAAATTAGTAAAAATACTAAGATAGATATAGTAGTTAGTAAGGGACCAGAAGTTAAACTTATAGATGTAAAAGATGTAAAAGGTAAATCATTATCAGAAGCTCAAGAGTTATTAAATGGTCTTAAAATTGAGGTTAAAGAAGAAATAACTAAGGATAAAAAACAAGATGGGGTAGTATTAGATCAAAGTTACTCTGGTACTAAGGTTCAGGAAGGAACGCCAATTACTTTAACAGTAGGAAAGTATGAGGAGAAGGTTAAGGAAGAAGCTATAGATATTGCTGGATTAGGACTTAAGTCAGGAATGAGAGTAGATGACGCAGTAACAATACTTCTTTCACACGATTTATCATATGAAATTGATGGTGTTGGGGATATCGTTGAAAGCTTTACTAAGGAAATCAAAAAAGGTCAAACAGTAAAAATTAAAGCCAAAAATTCAGCTAATGCAGAAGAACAAGAGAAACCTCAAGTCAATAACAGCAATATAAATGCTAACAATAGTGCTAATAATAATGAAGATAATCAATAAAATAAAAATCAGCTTTTAGCTGATTTTTATTTTATTTAAAATTTATTTGCATTTTTTGGTGAAATCTGTTTATTATAAATATAAAGATTAAATTATTCGGAGGAAGTATGGAAGGAAAAATAATAAAAGGCATTGGTGGGTTTTACTATGTTAAAACTAAAGAAGGAATTATAGAATGTAAGGCAAGAGGAAAATTTAGGCATAAGGATATGAAGCCTATGGTTGGAGATAATGTAGATATAAATGTTTCTAATGGAAAAGGAGTAATAGAAGATATACACGATAGAACTTCTGAATTAATAAGACCTACGGTAGCAAATGTTACACAAGCTTTTGTAGTGTTTGCAATAAAAAATCCAGACATTAATTTTGATCTTTTAAATAGATTTTTGATTTTATGTGAGTATAACAATATTAAGGCAATAGTTTGTCTAAATAAAGTAGATTTAGCAAGTACAGAAGAAAAAGAAGAAGTTAAGAAAAAAATTAATGATATTGGTTATGATGTATTATTTATAAATGCAAAAAAGGGATTAGGCATAGAATTACTTAAAGAAAGATTGAAAGATAATGAAACTGTATTATGCGGTCCTTCTGGGGCAGGGAAGTCAACTCTTATAAATACTCTTATAAATAGATCACATATGGAAACAGGAGTTGTATCAGAAAAAATAGGTAGAGGAAAGCACACTACAAGGCATAGTGAGCTTATTGAAATAGAAGATGGATATTTAGTAGATAGTCCAGGTTTTTCAAATATAGATATTAGCTTTATGGACAAAGAAGAACTTAGATATTCTTTCCCAGAATTTGAAGAATACAATCATAATTGTAAATTTAGAGGATGCCTTCATAATAAAGAACCTGAATGCGCAGTAAAAAAGGCACTACAAGAAGGTAAAATTAACGAAACTAGATATAATTTTTATATAAGAATACTAGAAGAATTACTAGAGGGGGAAAAATACAAATGGTAAAAATATCACCATCAATATTATCAGCAGACTTTTCAAAATTAGGTGAAGAAATTATTAATGTAGATAAGGCGGGAGCAGACTTTATTCATATAGATGTTATGGATGGAAATTTTGTGCCTAATATAAGCATAGGATTACCAGTAATAAAATCAATAAGGAATAAAACATCTAAAATTTTTGATGTTCATTTAATGATAGAAAATCCATCAAGATATATAGATGAATTTGTAAATGCAGGAGCAGACATAATAACTATACATTATGAAGCAGAAAAGCATATAGATAGAGCTATAGAATATATAAAATCAAAGGGAATAAAAGCAGGAGTATCACTAAATCCTGGAACTCCAACTTTTGTTTTGAAGGATATAATAAATAAATTAGATTTAGTTTTAATTATGTCGGTTAATCCTGGATTTGGTGGGCAAAAGTTTATACCGTATACTTTAGAGAAAATTAAAGAAGTTAAAGAAATGAGCTCAAATTCAAATAAAGATTTATTAATAGAAGTAGATGGAGGGGTAGATAGAACAAATGCTAAAGTTATAATTGAAGCTGGAGCTAATGTTTTAGTAGCTGGATCTGCTGTATTTGGAGATGGAAAACTTGAAGAAAATATAAAAGCAATAAGAGGAGAATAAAATGAAGGCAGTAATAGTATCAGGAGGAAAAGCACCTTCAAAAGAACTATTGTTAAATGAAATTAAGGATGCGCATTTAATAATAGGTGCTGATAAGGGGTGTGAGGTATTATATAAGTATAATATATCTCCAAATTACATATTAGGTGATTTTGATTCAGCTAATAAAGATATAATAAAAGCTATGGAAGTTTTAGATTGCGAAAAGCTTAAATATAAAAAGGAAAAGGACTTTCCAGATACAGAAATTGCCTTTAACTTAGCAATTGAAAAAGGTGCTAGTAATATAGTGTTATTAGGAGCTACAGGAACGAGATATGATCATTCACTAAGTAATTTAGGACTCATGCTAAAAGGCTTAAAAAAGTCAATTTGCACTAAAATAATAGATGATAACAATAAAATTTTTTTGACTGATAAAAGCATAGTACTAAAAGGAAATAAAGGAGAAACTGTGTCTTTTCATGCATATTGCGAGGTAGTAAAAAATCTTAATATAAATGGAGCTAAGTATAATCTTTTAAATTATGATTTATATTTTGGTGATGGATTAACAACATCGAATGAATTTATAGGTAATGATATAGAAGTTACATTTGATAATGGAATTTTAATGGTTCTCTATACACAAGATTAAATTTAAAAAAGTAATCACTCATTTTATTTATTTGCATACAATGTATATAAAGAGATGAGTGATTTTTTATTGGAGGGAGAATTTATGAAGATAATAGCTATAAAATTACCGAAGTTTATTTCGAATTTTATAAGATTTTTTAAAAGAAAAAAATAAAATACATATGAAGAGTATATGACTATTAAGGAAGAATCCTTTAAAAATTAAAAAAGGCAAAATAAAAAATGCAATTGCTAAGTCAATTGCATTTTCTATTTGAACTTATATTGCTCTTTGAACCTTACCAGATCTAAGGCATCTTGTACATACATGAACTGTCTTTGGTGTTCCGTTAACTAAAGCCTTTACTCTCTTTATGTTAGGAGCCCAAGTTCTCTTTGATTGACGATGTGAGTGGGAGTATTGAGTTCCAGATACAACCCCTTTATTACAAACTTCGCATCTTCTTGCCACTTGAAAACACCTCCTTATTTGTGAAGATAATTTCTCTTCAATAGGACAGATTAAATTTTAACATAGTAAGTGTCAAAAAAGCAAGAGAAATTGAGAAAAAAATGAAAAAACTTTTAAATTAAAAAAAATTATATATCTAAGCATATTTCCATATACTAACCTATGTAATATTTACTTGAATAATAAATGTAAGTAATATAAAATATAGTATAAGGATATTTATAAGGAGGATTCTATATGGTAGGATATTCAAATGAACTTGGAAATATACATTACTCTGAAGAGGTACTTGCAAAAATTGTTGGACTTTCAACTATGGAGTGCTATGGAGTAGTTGGTATGGTTTCTAAGAATGCCACTGAAGGCTTATGGGAATTAATGAGAATAGAAAATTTAAGTAAGGGTGTTAAGCTAAAGTTTAATGAAGATAAATTAGTTATAGAATTATATGTTATGGTTGAATACGGAACAAAGATTTCTGTAATAGCAAATAACATAATACAAAAGGTACGTTATAGTGTGGAAAACTTTACTGGATTAAAAGTTTCATCTGTTACAGTAAATGTTCAAGCAGTTAGAGTCTAGGAGGTAAAAAGATGAAATATCAGAAAATAAATGGCCATGATTTTTATAATATGGTTGTTAACGCTAGCAATAGATTGTTAGAAGAAAGTGAATACGTTAATTCTTTAAATGTATTCCCTGTTCCAGATGGAGATACAGGAACAAACATGTCAGCTACATTTAAAGCTGCGGTTAAAGAGATAGAAGGATTAAATTCTGATTCAATTGCAGAAACTTCAAAAAAGCTTGCAAAAGGAGCTTTAATGGGTGCAAGAGGAAATTCAGGAGTAATTCTTTCACAAATACTAAGAGGTATCTCTAAGGGATTAGAAGGAAAAACTGAAGTAGACACTGTAGAACTTGCAATAGCGTTTAAAGAAGGTAGTAATGCTGCTTATAAAGCAGTTATGAGACCAACAGAAGGAACTATACTTTCTGTAATTAGAGCAGCTGCAGAAGCAGCTATAGATACAGATGTTAAAGATGTGGTAGATCTTATGGATGTTATAGTAACAGAAGCAAAAATAATGTTAGATAAAACTCCAGATTTATTACCAGCTTTAAAGAAGGCTAAGGTTGTAGATTCAGGTGGAATGGGATTATATATTATCCTTAAAGGGATGTATGATGCTTTAAAAGATGATATAAAAGCAGAAATAAAAGATATTAAGCCAGCTTCATCTAAAATGCAAGGAGCTCAAGGTACAGAAGATATTGATATAAAATTTGGATATTGTACTGAATTTATAATTCTTGCAGATGCTATTAAAGCAGACAAATTTAGAGATGAAATAATACCTATGGGAGACTCACAAGTTGTAGTTGGATATGAAGATGTAATAAAAGTACATATTCATACTAATGATCCTGGTGCTGTTTTAGCAAAGGCTGTTAAATTAGGAGAATTATCTAAAATAAAAATAGATAATATGAGAGAAGAGCATAGAGAAGTGCTTTTAAGTAAAGAAGAATATAAAGAAGCTCATGTAGATGATTCAAATCATTTTGAAGGTGAAGCTGCTGTTGAAGAATTAGAGCAAGAAAAGAAGAAATATGCTTTCGTAGCAGTTGCTATGGGAGAAGGAATAACGAATATATTTAAAGATTTAGGTGTTGATTATGTTATAGAAGGTGGTCAAACGATGAATCCTTCAACTCAAGATATAATGGAGTGTGTATCTAAATTAAATGCTGAACATATATTTGTTTTACCTAATAATAAAAATATAATAATGTCAGCAAATCAAGCAGCTGAAATATCTGATAAAGATGTTAAAGTTATTCCAACAACTACAATTCCTCAAGGGATAACATGCATAACTATGTTTAATCCAGAAGCTGAAGTTGAGGAAAATATAGATAATCTTAATGAAGCAATGGGAATGGTTAAGACAGGTTCTGTAACTTATGCTGTAAGAGATACAGAAATGGATGGAATAGAAATAAAAGAAGGAAATATGCTTGGACTAATTGAAGGCAAGATAAAGAAAGTTGGATCATCATATTGTGATGTCGCAAAAGAAGTACTTGCTGAGATGATAGATGAAGAAAGTGAACTTATAACAATATTATATGGTGCAGATGTTACTGAAGAAGAAGCAGAAAAATTTGCAGAAGAAATAGAAGAAAAGTATGAAGATTTAGATGTTCAATGCTACAGAGGAGCACAACCTCTTTATTACTTCTTAATGTCAGTGGAATAATGATAAGAGCACAAGTTACTACTTTATTTACATAAGTGGAAACTTGTGCTTTAATATTTATTGAATTAAAATTTTGAGGTGAGCAAATGAATATATTTATGGAAATATCTACTCTAAAAGGAGTGGGACCAAAGCTTACTGAAAAGCTTAATAAATGTGGGATATTTACCATATATGATTTACTTTTATATTTTCCTAGAGATTATGAATTTATTAAAGGTGATGTTGACTTTAATGAAATAGATGGCGAAGAAAAACAAATTTTAACTTGTAGAGTAATAGGATACGATAGAGATGTTAAAACTAAAACTGGTAAGATAATATCTGCAATAAAATTTGATTATAAAGGACATATAGTTATCGCAAAATGGTTTAATCAAAGATACATAAAAAATTCTTATAGATTAAATGAATCTTATGATTTAGTTGGGAAGTTTAAAAGAACAGGAAATTTATTAGAAGTAATAAATCCTATGGTTGGATGTAGAGATGCAAAAAAAAGCGAAATTATCCCCAAATATCCATTAAAGGGTGATTTAAGTGATAGGATAATTACAAAGCTTATAAATCAGATATTAGATGAAGTAATAATAACAGATAATTTACCAAAGGAAATTTTAGATAAGTATAATATGATAGGTCTTGATAAAGCTATCAGAGAAATACATTTTCCAAAAGGAAAAGGTGATTTAAATCAAGCAGTTATAAGATTAAAATTTCAAGAATTATTTACCTACTCAATGAAACTGTTATTACTTAAAAATAAGTTAAGAAGCAATGATGGTATTTCTTTTTATTGGCATAAAGAATTAACTTTGTTAAAGGAATCATTACCTTTTAATTTAACAGATGCACAAACAAAAGTTGTTAGAGAAATCTTAAGAGATCAAAAAAGTAAATATTCTATGAACAGGTTAGTTCAAGGGGATGTTGGTAGTGGAAAAACTATTGTTGCCATAATAGCTATGTTTAATGTTATAAAAAATGGGTTCCAAGCTTCTTTAATGGTTCCTACAGAAATACTCGCTAATCAACATTATGAAGAAACATTGAAAATTTTAAAAAATTTCAATGTAGAAGTTGAATTGCTAACTGGAAGTACTAGTTTAAAAGAAAAAAGAAGAATAAAAGAAAGAATATCAACTGGAGAACCATTAATAGTTATAGGAACACATGCGTTAATACAAGAAGATGTAGATTTTACCAATTTAGGACTTGTTATTACTGATGAACAACATAGATTTGGTGTTGAACAAAGAAGTAAGCTTATAAACAAGGGAAGAAGACCAGATGTTTTAGTTATGACAGCTACACCTATTCCTAGGACACTAGCTTTATATATGTATTCTGATTTAGATGTATCAATAATTGATAAGTTGCCTCCAGGAAGAAAGAAAATAGATACAAGATTTTATTCTGAAAATGATAGAATGTTAGCGTATGATTTAGCTTTAGATGAAATAGGAAAAGGAAGGCAAGTTTATATAGTTTGTCCTTTAATTGAAGAAAATGAGAAAATGGAATTAAATTCAGTAGAAAAGCTTTATGAAGAATTAAAAGATGGTGTATTCAGGAATGTGAGTGTAGAAATATTACATGGTAAAATGAAGCCAAAAGAAAAAGATGAGCTCATAAACTTATTTAAAGATAATAAAGTAAAAGTTATTATTTCAACCACTGTTATTGAGGTAGGTGTAAATGTGCCTAATGCATCAATGATGATTATAGAGAATTCAGAAAGATTTGGATTAGCACAACTTCATCAATTAAGAGGGAGAGTAGGAAGAGGGCAATATGAATCATATTGTATTTTAATAGGAAAAGCTAAAAATGAAAAGACAAAAAAGAGAATGGAAATAATGACAGAGTCAACAGATGGTTTTTATATATCAGAACAAGATCTTAAGCTAAGAGGTGCAGGTGAAATGTTTGGACTTAAGCAAAGTGGGGATATTGGGCTTGTTCTTGCAGATATATATGAAGATATAGATATATTGAAATGTGCAAGATATGAAGCTAATAATTTAATTAACTCTGATAAAATAGAGCATGTAAAATTATGTAATGAAATATCTAATTCAATTGAGAGATATAGTCGATATATTTGTTTTAACTAAAAAAATTGTATATAAAGAAATATTATGTTAAAATTGAAATGATAGTACCTAAGGAGGAAACTAAATGAGAATAATAGCAGGAAAAGCAAGAGGAAGAAAATTAATACCTCCTGCAACTATGGAAACTAGACCAACTTTAGATAGAGTAAAAGAAGCTATGTTTAGTATAATTCAAGGATACATACCAGAAGCAGTTGTTGTAGATGTTTTTGCAGGGACAGGAAGTCTTGGTTTAGAAGCAGCAAGTAGAGGAGCTAAAGAAGTTTATTTAATTGATAAAAGTAACACAACATTTCCTTTATTAAAACAAAATGTAGAAAATTTAAAATTTCAAGATTTTTGTACTCCATTAAATATGGATTCATATGATGCTTTAAAAATGTTAAATAAAAAAGGAAAGATTTTTGATATTATATTTATAGATCCACCTTATTGTAAGGAAATGATTCCAGAAGCAATAAAAATAATTAAAGAAAATAATATGCTAAAAGAAAGTGGAATAATAGTCACTAAAATAGATTCTATAGAAGAAATATATGATGGATATAAAGATATAAAGTTATTACAAAGTAGAAAGTATGGTAATACAACAGTATGTTTTTATAAATATGAGGAGTAATTTAAAAGGTGAGAGATATGAATATAGCAGTTTATCCAGGAAGTTTTGATCCTATTACTAATGGTCACTTAGATATAATTACTAGGGGCGCTAAAATTTATGATAAGCTTATAGTTGCAGTGCTAGTAAATATGGATAAAAAATGTTTATTTGACATTGAAGAAAGAGTTGAGTTAATAAAAAAAGTTACTAAGGATTTAAAAAATGTAGAAGTCTTAAGCTTTGATGGATTGTTAGTGGATTTTGCAAGAATGCATAATTCAAAAGTTATATTAAAGGGTCTTAGAACAGTATCTGACTTTGAATATGAATTTCAAATGGCACTTATGAATTCTAAACTTGATTCAGATATAGAAACTGTATTCATTATGACTTCTTCAGAATATTCTTACGTAAGTTCATCTTCAGTAAAGCAAGTAGCAAAGTTTGGTGGAAATATTAAAGGTCTTGTACCTGAAGAATTAATTACAGAAGTTATGGATAGATTTTAATGATTTTTATCAAGGGGGAAGAGGTATGGAGAAGATTGAAGTTAATATTATAGAACTTTTAGAATACTTAGAGGAATTAATTGAAACAGCACCTAAGGTACCTATAACAGGTAAAAGTGTAATAGATAAGAAGGAATTCTTAGAAGTAATAGATCAAGTAGTAAATTATCTTCCAGATCAATTAAAAAAAGCACAATGGGTAATGACTGAAAAGGATAGAATTTTAGGTGATGCTCAAAAGCATTATGAATCAACCAAAAGTGAAATTATGGAAATGATGAAGCAGAAAGTTGAAAATCATGATATAGTTAAGGAAGCAAAAATAAGAGCTAATGAAATAATTGCCCTAGCTCAAAGAGATGCTAAGGCAATTAGAATTGGTTCTAGAGAATATTCAACAGAAATTTTAGCTCAATTAGATAGAGAAATTGAAGAAAAAAGAAATACGCTAATTGAAAATATGCAAAAATCTTTTGAAATGGCAGCAAAAGATATAGATGAAAAATTAAGTAGTACAGGAGATAAAATTAAAGAAAACATTTCAGAATTAAGAGGAATGTAATCTTCTTTTAAAGTTTTTTACTATCATCGATATTAATAGTGTTATAGTAAAGAATATTAATATAGGAATAAAAAATTTATAAAATGTTAAAATAGTATAATTTTCACTTGGAGTTATATTTGAAGTAGGTATTGAAGATAATAATATATTACTTACTACAAAGGTTATTACAAAACTTATTACTCCTTGGATAAATTTATAAAAAATATATTTTTTCATATTTGGATTACTTTTGCTTACTATAGAGCTTACTTGAGCTATAACTGATAAGCTTGAAAATGATAAAATAAAACTCATCATGCTTAATTTTAAGTTCATAGATATATTGGATATAGATATTAATTTACATCCGTTTGTAAATTCAATACTACCTAAAAATAAGTTGTATAAAGTTCCAGATGGTAATTTAATTAAGTTTTCCAAAGTTTCAAAAGCAGTACTTATATAAGTGTTGCTTTTTATTATGCTTATAACTACAGAAAATATTATTACAAAGGCACCTACATTGATAGTTGTAGTAATAGCACCTTCTATGGAATTTTTCAAATTAGTTCCAAAAGGATGTTCTTTATAAGTACTATTAATATTATTAGATGAAATAATATTAATAGTTTTTTTTCTTGTTAAAAAACCTACAATAATTATAGATAAGTAATTGGCAATTAATAAGATATATCCAAATTTTATATTATAAAGCATAGAAGCAGCAACTGATCCTAATATGAAAATAGGACCTGCATTAGAAGCTATATTTAATAGCCTTTCATACTCGCTTTTATGTATATATCCAAGTTCATAAATATCTGAAGAATACTTTGCTCCTAAAGGATAGCCGCATATAAAGCTTGCAGCTAATGGGAAAGAGCAAGTTTTTGAAAGACCTAATGGTTTGCAAAGCAATGGACCTAGTATTTTTGAGTAAAGTCCTATACCATCATAATAAATTAGTAAATTACATATAACACTAAACGGAAAAATTGTTGGTAATATTGCAGCTACAACTAGTTTTGCTCCATTTATGGCTGCAGCCATACTGACTTGTAAATTTACAACAAATATAATAATAAAAATTGTGATTGCAAAGCAAATTACATAATTCTTTTTTACATTTAAAAGTTTTAATAATAAAGCTACAAGAAAAAAAACAAAAAGCCATAAAACAAAAATACTAAACATAAAATTAACCTCCTATATAGTATTTATATGCCTATGACTTTTTAATATTAATCTTTTATTATAGGTGATTTAAAATAATCACTTAATGGATTTAATTTGTTATTTAAGATTGAGTATGCCTTAGTTGCTTGAATATCTAAATTCAATAAAGGGTTATTTATATTTTTAGGCACTTTTGTTATAATTGGTATTTTTGATTTTTTTTTCATTTCTTTTAATATAGATCTTCCAGTGTTATTGAAACCAAGAACTCTAGCATACAGATTTGTTGGTTTAATTAGTTCCTCATGTGAATACTTATCTAAAGATAAATATATCTGAGCCATTAATCTAGAAATTTTTGTATATGTATATCTCTTACTTTTTACTTTGAATATTAAATCTTCATATGAATTACTGTTGCAAATTTCCTTTAAAAATTTGTTATCTAAGCCTTCTTTTATTTCGAAAAGATTGTTAAAATCTATACAATTAGTTAGTAGTTTATACTTAATGTATGGATACATTTCTCTTTCAAATACAAAAGGGTAATTAATTTCTTTTAATGAATAAAGAATATCTAAAGATACACTAGGTAAATATTTATTTAGTTCTTCTAAAGATAAATCTTTTTTTAAGTTTTCTCTGATACTTGTTGCTGAAGCAAAAGTACTAGTTAATGATTTATCGTTATATCTTGCCCCTTCTCGTTTTAAAGTCATTGGGACAATAGAACTATTTAAATTTATTAGAGATTTTATGTATTCAATTCCTAAAATATTATTTGAGCTGGATAAGACTTCTTCAAGAGAGTCATCTTTTAATATCTCTTTTAAAGATAGTTCTCTTGCTTTAGCAAAGGTCATTCCAGTTTTTAAATTTTCTTTAATTTTAGATTGTAAATCATAGGATTCAATTGTTAATGTTTTAGCGATTTTTTCTAAGTAACTTATATTGCCGCATTCACTTCCAAAAAAAATGTTATTGATTACACCGATTGAGTCAAGAATATATATAGAACCTTTTGCGAAAAATTCTGCAGAAGATAAAGCATAAAAAGTAGGTAATTCAATAACTAAGTCAACACCATTTAAAATTGCCATTTCAGTTCTTTTCCATTTATCAATTAATGCGGGTTCACCTCTTTGAACAAAATTTCCGCTCATTATACAAACTATGCCATCGCAATTCGTTTCTTTTTTTGCAGAATTTAAGTGGTAAAGATGACCGTTGTGAAAAGGATTATATTCTGTTATTATTCCTGTTATATTCATAAATACACTCCTTATTGGGAAATATAAAATTATTATAGCATAATAAAAATTTATTAAAAGATTAATATGAAAGATGAGGACTATAAATACGAGGAGAATATTCTGAATATTTATAATATAAAGAATTAAATCTTTCGGCTATTTTTATGTTGAAAATTATAGTTACTTAGGAGTATATTAGTATATGAAGATGAGTCCGTGTCTTTTTGAAAGGAGTAAATATTATGGAACTTATGAATAAATTATGGGATGCAGCTAAAGCTGATAAAAGAAGAATAGTTCTTCCAGAAGGTGATGAGGAGAGAACTTTAGTAGCAGCTCAAAGAATCCAAGAGCTTGGTTTAGCTTATCCAGTTTTAGTTGGAGATAATACTAGAATTAATGAAAAGGCTAAAGAATTAGGAGTAAACTTAGAAGGAATAGAAGTAGTTGATCCAAATAATTCAGAAAGATTAGAAACTTATATTAATGAGTTTTATGAATTAAGAAAAAGTAAAGGTATGACCTTAGAAAAGGCAGAAAAAATAGTAAAAGATCCGTTATATTTTGGGACTATGATGGTTAAGTTAGATGATGCTGATGGAATGGTATCAGGTGCTGTACATACGACAGGAGACTTACTTAGACCAGGATTACAAATAATAAAGACTGCCCCAGGAGTGTCAGTTGTTTCAAGTTTCTTTATAATGATGGTACCTGGATCTAAATATGGAGAAGAAGGTATGCTTCTATTCTCAGATTGTGCAGTTAACCCAAATCCAAATTACGAACAATTAGCTGCAATAGCAATAGCTACAGCGGACACAGCTAGAAATCTTTGCAAGGTAGAACCAAGAGTGGCAATGCTTTCATTCTCAACAATGGGAAGTGCAGATCATGAAATGGTTGATAAAGTAAGAAAAGCTACAGAACTTGCAAAGGAATTAAGACCAGACCTTTTAATAGATGGAGAATTACAATTAGATGCAGCTATAGTTGATAAAGTAGCAGCACAAAAGGCTCCAAATAGTAATGTTGCAGGTAAAGCTAATGTATTAATATTCCCAGATTTACAAAGTGGTAATATAGGATATAAATTAGTTCAAAGATTTGCTAATGCAGAGGCTATAGGTCCTATGTGTCAAGGTTTTGCAAAGCCAATAAATGATTTATCAAGAGGATGTAGCTCTGATGATATAGTTAATGTTGTTGCATTAACTGCTGTTCAAGCGCAAGCTCAAAAATAATTATCCATTAGGAAGGAGTAAAACAAATGAAAGTATTAGTAATTAATTGTGGTAGTTCATCACTAAAATATCAATTAATCGATATGGCTACTGAAGAATCATTAGCTCAAGGATTAGTAGAAAGAATAGGAATTGAAGGATCAGTTTTAACTCAAAAGGTTGAAGGAAGAGATAAGTATATAGTTAAGCAACCTATGAATGATCATAAGATAGCTATAAAGTTAGTTTTAGATGCATTGATAGATGCAGAAAATGGAGTTATTTCATCAATGGATGAAATAACAGCTGTTGGACATAGAGTTGTTCATGGTGGAGAAAAATATAAAAATTCTGTAGTTATAAATGAAGAAGTTAAGGACTATATTAAAGATTGCTTTAAATTAGCTCCTCTTCACAATCCAGCTAACATGATAGGTATTGAAGCTTGTGAGGATTTAATGCCAAATACACCAATGGTAGCTGTATTTGATACTGCTTTCCATGGTACAATGCCAGAAGAAGCATATTTATATGCTCTTCCATATGATTTATATAATAAACATGGAATAAGAAAATATGGATTCCATGGTACTTCTCATAAATATGTTTCTCAAAAAGTAGCAGAAGTTATGGGAAAAGATATAAAAGATTTAAAAATAGTTACATGCCATTTAGGAAATGGTGCAAGTTTATGCGCTGTTAAGAATGGTGTATCTATAGATACATCAATGGGATTCACTCCACTTGAAGGGGTAGCTATGGGAACAAGAAGTGGGAATATAGATCCAGCTATAGTTACTTTCTTAATGAAAGAAGAAGGTTTATCAATTGATGAAGTTAACGATTTATTAAATAAGAAATCAGGTGTTCTTGGAATATCAGGAATTAGCTCAGATTTTAGAGATATTGAAGATGCTGCATTTAAAGAAGGAATTCATAGAGCTAAATTAGCACTTGCTATATTTGAATATAAAGTAAGAGCTACAATTGGATCATATGCTGCTATAATGGGTGGCGTTGATGCTATAGTATTTACTGCTGGAGTTGGAGAAAATGGACCAGAAACTAGAGAGTCAATTCTAAAAGGATTAGAATTCTTAGGAGTAGAAGTAGATACTGAAAGAAATAATGTTAGAGGTAAAGTAAGAGAAATATCTAAAGATGGTTGTAAGGTAAAAGCTTTTGTTATACCAACTAATGAAGAATTAGTTATAGCAAGAGATACTGTTGAACTAATAAAGTAGTTGATTTTTAGAGTGCATAATTATTAGTTGGGTTATTTAGAATAAATTGCTTGACTTTTAATCATGCACTTTATATAATAAATTGTGTTTATTCGGCAAATATTTATCTAAGGAGTGAAATGAAGCTTTGCTCAAGCTATACACATAAGGTGTATAATGTATCCTGAAGGATATGAGGACATTGTCTAGAGCAGTACATATGATTATACAATTTTCAGACTTAATTTCATCAAAGAAAAGAAAAAAAGAAATCAATGTAACATATGAATTAGCTCCACTTTATTTTGATGGAGAAAAAATAGAAGCTGTAGAAGCTGTAAATTTAGTTGGAAATGTTATCTCTGTTGAAGATGTTTTAACTTTAAAAGCTTCAATAAAAACAAAATTGAAATTAAATTGTTCAAGATGCCTAGAGGCCTTTATCTATCCAATAGATATTGATATAGAAGAAAGGTTTACAAATAATAAGGAACTTCAAGATAATGAAGAAATTATTTTTGTAGATAGCGATACTTTAGATATTGCTAAAATAGTTGAAAATGTTATTATTTCAACCTTACCTATTAAGAGACTTTGCACAGATGACTGTAAGGGACTTTGCTACCAATGCGGTAAAAATCTTAATGAAGGTTCTTGTCAATGTGAGACAAATGATGTAGACTTAAGACTGGCAAAGTTACAAGAGTTGTTTGGAAATAAGGAGGTGTAGTAATGGGAAATCCAGCTAGAAAAACATATAGAGCAAAGAGAAATTCAAGAAGAGCTCAAACTTTTAAGGCGAGCTTACCTGGAATAGTTGAGTGTCCACAATGTCACGAAATGAAGTTAGCTCACAGAGTTTGCAAGAACTGTGGATTCTATAAAGGTAAAGAAGTAGTTGCTTCAGTAGAAGAATAAAGAAAGTCTAATGACTTTCTTTTCTTTATATATAAAGAAAAGGGGCGAAGTGGTATTATGAAAATAGCTATAGATGGTATGGGTGGAGATAATGCACCTAAAGCCGTAGTAGAAGGCGTTATTCAAGCTTTGAAGGAATATGAAGGAATAGAATATTATATAACAGGTCCTAAAGAGCAAATAGAAGAAGAGCTAAAGAAATACCAATATGATGAAGGACTAATTAGTATAGTCGATGCAAGAGAGGTTATTTCTCCAAATGAGCATCCTGTAATGGCTTTAAAGAAGAAAAAGGATTCAAGTATATGCAAAGCATTGAGACTTGTTAAAGAAAAAGAATGTGATGCTATTATATCAGCAGGTAGTACAGGTGCATTTTTAGCAGGTTGTACACTTATAGTTGGAAGGATAAAAGGTGTAGAGAGACCAGCACTTGCTCCAATTATGCCTGGTAAAAATGGTAGTTTCATGATAGTAGATGCTGGAGCAAATGTAGATTGTAAGCCTAATTACTTAGTTCAATTTGCTAAGATGGGGAAAGTATATTATCAAGGTGTACTAGGGAATGATAATCCTTCAGTAGGGCTTGTTAATATAGGTGCAGAAGAAGAAAAAGGGAACGAATTAACTAAAACTGTTCATAAGCTGTTAAAAGAAGAAGATAGTTTGAATTTTATTGGTAATGTAGAACCAAGAGATACATCAAAAGGTGATGTAAATGTTTTAGTTTGTGATGGCTTTGTAGGAAATACATTGTTAAAAATGTATGAAGGGGTAGCATCAACATTATTAAACATGATAAAAGAAGAAATTTTATCAGGTGGTATAATGAGTAAAATAGGTGCTGGTCTTTTAAGTTCTGTATTTAAGTCATTAAAAGTGAAATTTGATTATAAAGAATATGGTGGAGCACCATTTTTAGGCGTAGAAGGTATTTGTATTAAAGCTCATGGAAGTTCAGATGGAAAAGCTTTTAAAAATGCTATAAGGCAAACAAAAACTTTTTATGACAATGGTGTATTAGAAAAAATAAAAGAAGAACTTCAAAATAATATATAATTTATTCCAATATGCATATTGACTAGATAAATAATATATAATATTATCTAAATGATGTATGTAGGAGGTGAATTAGATGTTTGAGAAAGTTAAAGAAATAATAGCTGAAAAATTAAGCATTAACGAAGATGATATAACAATGGATTCTTCATTCGTTGACGATTTAAATGCAGATTCATTAGATTTAGTTGAACTTATGATGGCTTTAGAAGACGAGCTAGATACTGAAATCCCAGATGAAGAAGCAGAAAATTTTAAAACTGTCGGAGATGTAGTTAAGTATTTAAAGAATCATGTTGAAGAATAATATAATCCCGCTTTAATGCGGGATTTTATATTTAAAATATACAGGAGAATTTGGTTTATTCTTGAATTTGCTCTATTAAAAAGAGTTTCTTAAAAAGCAAATTGAAGAATAAACTTCAAGGAGTGTACGAAATGGCGAAGTTTAATATAAAAGAAGTTGAGGATAGTATAGGATTAACGTTTAATGAGCCAAAGCTTTTAAAAACAGCATTAACACATAGTTCTTACGCAAATCAACACAAAGATCAAGAGTATAATGAAAGATTTGAATTTTTAGGAGATTCTATATTACAGTTATGTATAACTGAGTATCTTTTCTTAAATTATAAAAATAAGAGTGAAGGTGAATTAACAAAAATAAGAAGCCTTATAGTTTGTGAAAACTCACTTTATGAAATTGGTAAAAAATTAAATTTAGGATATTTTATTAGAATAAGTAGGGGTGAAGAGCTAACAGGAGGAAGAGAAAGGGTTTCTATAATAGCTGATGCTGTAGAGGCTTTACTTGCAGGAATTTACTTAGATAAAGGGCTTGAATTTGTTAAGGATTATATTTTAGGCCACTTTAAAGAAATAATAAATAAAGCAATAAATAATGATATTGTTTTAGATTATAAAACTAAGCTTCAAGAGGAAATGCAAAAGTCAGGTGAAGTCTCTATAATATATGAATTACTTAAGTATGAAGGACCTCCACACAGGAGAAAGTTCTATACCTCAGTTTTAATTGAAGATAAAGAGCTTGGAAAAGGTGAAGGTTATAGCAAAAAAGAATCAGAGCAAAATGCAGCTAAAGAAGCCTTAAGAAACTTGGAGGAATTAAATGAGTAAAAGACATTATATAATACCAATATTTATATCTCATCAAGGGTGTCCGCATCAGTGTGTATTTTGTAATCAAGATAGAATAGCAAAAGTTGTTCATGAAGAAGTTACAGATAAAGATGTAAGAGAAACTGTAGATGAATATCTTAAGACTATAGATCATAAAAATGCAACTGTCGAAATATCATTTTTTGGAGGAACTTTTACTGCAATAAATGTAAATAAACAAAAAGAATTACTAGCAGTTGCAAAAGAATATAAAGAAAAAGGTTATATAGATAAAATTAGAATGTCTACAAGACCTGATGCAATAAATAATTACATATTAGATTATTTAAAAGATTATAAGGTAGATGTAATTGAACTTGGAGTACAATCTTTAGATGATGAAGTGTTAAGATTATCAGGAAGAGGGCATAGTGCAGAAGATGTAGAAAAAGCTTCTAAACTAATAAAAGAATATGGTATTACATTAGGACATCAAATAATGCCAGGACTTCCAGGGGATACTTTTGAAAAAGATATAGAAACTGTAAAGAAGTCTATAAAAATGAAGCCGGATATATGTAGGATATATCCTTCATTAGTAATTAAAGACACACCTATGGCTGCCATGTATGAAAGAGGTCAATATAAACCGTATTCCTTAGAAGAAGCTGTTGACATATCTAAAGATCTATATAGGCTATATAAAGATGCAAATGTTAATATAATTAGAATAGGTCTTCAGCCAACTGAAAGTATAACATGGGGAAAAGATATAATAGATGGACCGTTCCATCCATCATTTAGAGAATTGGTAGAGGGAAGTTTAATTTGTGATAAAATTGGATCTGTCATAAATGAAAATGAAGATATAATTATTGAAATAAATTCAAAAGATTTAAGTAAGCTTTATGCAAATAAGAAAGTATATTTTAATAACTTAAGAAATAATCATAAAGGAAAAATACTAATAGCTACCAAAGATAAAGTAGACAGAGGAAATGTTAATATTATCGTGCTAAAAAGAATAGAAAAGGTTAGTATATAAGGTAGGCAAGATTTTGCCTACCTTATTATTGATATTTTAGCATCTTTACTATAAACTTAAATAAGAATAGGAGTGGTAATTATGAAGAAGCAAACAAGACAAAAAATGATATATGTAATTACTATAATTTTAGCAATCATGTTTTCAATGAGTTTAGTAGTATCATTGATATAGGTAAGGAGTGTATCTATGTTTTTAAAATCCCTAGAAATAAGAGGTTTTAAATCTTTTGCAGATAAAACCCAGTTAAAGTTTAGAAAAGGAGTAACAGCAGTAGTAGGTCCAAATGGAAGTGGAAAAAGTAATATATCTGATTCTGTAAGATGGGTTCTTGGTGAACAAAGTGTAAAAACACTTAGAGGTGGAAAAATGGAGGATGTCATATTTGCGGGGACTCAGTTTAGAAAACCGGTTGGACTAGCTCAAGTTTCACTTACGCTAGATAACTCAGATAATTCATTGGATACAGATTATTCAGAAGTAACTGTTACAAGAAGGATATTTAGATCTGGTGAAACAGAGTATTTAATAAACAATCAAAAATGTAGGCTAAAAGACATTAATAATTTGTTTATGGATACAGGGATAGGTAAAGAGGGGTATTCGCTTATTGGACAAGGTAAAATAGAAGCTATATTAAGTGGTAAAGCAGAAGATAGAAGAGCTCTATTAGAAGAAGCTGCAGGTATAGTTAAATTTAAGTCAAGAAAAGAAGAAGCAGAAAGAAAGCTATCTAATACTGAAAATAATTTAGTTAGAATACGAGACATAATATCTACTTATGAAGAGCGAATAGAGCCATTAAAAATAGAGAGAGAAAAGGCTTTAAAGTATAAAACTTTAGCAGAAGAGCTTAAAGTTAAAGAAGTTTCTGTTTTAGTTAATAATATAAGTAGAATTGACGAAGAAATTAATGGAATAAGTGAAGATATAACTGGTAGAAAAAGTGATATTGAAACTAAAAGAAATAAGTTACATAAAGACAAAGAAGAGCTTCTATTGCTAGAAAGTAAGATAGAAGAGTTAGAAAACAAAAATAATGCAGAAAAAAGTGAATATTATACTAAAAAGGAAGAATTAAATCAAAGTCTAAAGAATATAGAAATATTCAAAGAGAGAATAAAAAATTTAGATGAAGTAATAAAGAGAGACTCATCAGAAATAGAAGATTTAGAAAAGAGTTTGAAAATTTCTATAGATGAAAAAAAACTTTTAGGCAAGGAACTAGAAGAAAAGATAAAAGAGCAAATACAAAGAGAAGATGATATTAAGAGGTTAGAAAAAGAAGTACAAGATTTAAATAGGGAAATTCAGGAGTTAGAGAAAAAGATTCAACATTTCAAAGATGAAGAATTTGAACTTTTAAGGAAGACATCAGAAATAAATAATAATATAGCTTTATTAAATAAAGAAATCTTAAATAAAGAGGAACTAGGAGCAAATGGAGAAAATACTTTAAAGACTATTGAAGGAAATATAAGTATTAACTTAGCTACAATTTTAGGCCTTAAGAAAAATATTGATGAAACAAGAAAAGTAAGAGAAGAAATAAAAAATAATATAATTGAAAATAAGAAAAAGCTTTCTAATTTTAGTAGTTCAGCAACAAAGAAGGAAAGCCTTATAAGAGAAATATCTAAAAATATTAATACTTTAGAAGGTAAATTAACAACTTTAAAGGATTTAGAAAAAAGCTATGAAGGTTATCAATTATCCGTAAAGAGATTGATGGAAAGAATAGAAAAAGGTCAGGTTTCTTATGGAAAAGGTACTAAGGTTTTAGGTGAGATATTTACTGTGAATAAGGAGTATGAAACTGCTATAGAAATAGCTTTAGGTGGAGCTATTTCAAATATAATTACAAAAGATGAAAATGTAGCAAAGCTATTAATAGATTATCTTAAGAAAAATTCTTTAGGAAGAGCGACTTTTTTACCATTAAATATTATTAAGGGTAATAGATTAATAATTTCTGACAATATAAAAAATGTTCCTGGATTTTTAGGATTAGCATCTGATTTAATTGAGTTTGACAGTACATTTAAGGAAATAATGGATTATTCTTTAGGTAAAACAATAATAGCAAGAGATATGGATTGTGCCTTAAAAATATCTAAACTTGGAAATTATAAATTAAAAATAGTTACTTTAGATGGTGAAGTTATTAGTCCAGGAGGAGCTCTTACTGGAGGGAGTATATATAAGAAAAATAATTCAAGTATTTTAGGAAGAAGAAGAGAACTTCAGGAATTAGAAGAAAATATATCAAAGAGTAAAGAAAGATATTCTTTAGAGCAGGAGTCTTTAAATAAAATAAAAGAAGAAATAAAAGTAATAGATGAAGAAAATCTAAATAAAAGCGATGAAGTCCATGAAAAGACAATTGACATAACAAGATTTGAAAGTGAAATTAAAGCATTAGAAAATGAAGGTTATAAGCTTAAAAACTCTCTTGAAGTTTCAAAAAAAGAATTATCTTTAAATAAGGAAACTTTAAATAGATTAAGAGAAGAAATAAAGATAAAAAAAGAACTATTAGAGAAATTAAAAGAAAATAATTCGAGCAATAAAAATGAGTCACAAAATTTACAAACATTATTGATTGAAAAGAAGGAAAACTTTGATAAAATAAAAGATGAAGTTATGCAAATAAAAATAAATAAAGCAACATTAGACGAAGTAGTTTATGGAAAAGAATCAGAAATAAAAAGAAAAGAAAAAGATGAAAAAGAAAAAGAAGAAAAGATATTAAAGCTTAAAGTTGAAAATACTGAAAAGGAAAAAAATATAAACTACTTAAAAAATCAAATAGATGAAAAAGTAAATTTAATAGATGAAATCAATAAGAGGTTAAATGAACTTGAAGATATTTTTAAGTCTGATGAAGTAAGAAGAATAACTTTAAAGGATAGGTTAAAAATAAAAGATGGAGAAACTAATGAATTAATAGAAACATTAAGAAATCTAGAAGGAGAGCTAAATAAAAGGGAAATAGCATATGCCAAAATAGAAAGTGAAAGGGAAAATCATTATAAAAGGTTAAATGAAGAATTAAATTTAACCTTAGCAGAAGCTGTTGAAATTGCATTAGAGATAGAAAATATTTCAAATGTTAAGGATGAGATATTTAAGTTAAAAGCTAAAATTACTGCACTTGGAACAGTAAATTTAGCAGCAATTGCAGAATATGAAGAAGTTTGCGAAAAATATGAGTTTATGTCTGCTCAAGAAGAGGATTTAAACAAAGCAAAAGATGAGTTGATGACTGTTATTAATGAAATGACTTCAAAGATGCAAGAGTTATTTAGAGAAAATTTCAAGATACTAAATAAAAACTTTAATGAAACATTCAAGGATTTATTTAAAGGTGGAAATGCAGAACTTATTTTAGGTGAAGGTGATGAACTAACAGCTAATATAGAAATAAATGTTCAACCACCAGGTAAAAAGCTTCAAAATATAAATTTAATGTCAGGTGGAGAAAAAGTCCTTTCTGCTATAGCACTTTTATTTGCAATTTTAAAGATGAAGCCAACACCATTTTGTATATTAGATGAAATTGAAGCAGCATTAGATGATGCAAATGTATATAGATATGCAGAGTTTTTAAAGGAATTCTCTGAGAATATACAATTTATAGTTATTACACATAGAAAAGGTACCATGGAAGCAAGTGATGTTATGTATGGAGTGACTATGGAAGAAAAAGGAGTTTCAAAAGTAGTTTCTGTTGACTTAAGCAAAGATAATTAGGAGGTAAACTATGGCCATATTTGGAAAAATATTTGACAATTTAAAATCAGGACTTTCAAAAACAAAGGATGCACTTACAGATAAAATAAATGAAACACTAAAACTAGCTATTACTATAGACGAAGATTTATATGAAGAATTAGAAGAAATTTTGGTTATGTCTGATATAGGAATGGATACAACAGTAGAAATTATAGATAGATTAAAAGCAAAAATAAGAAAAGAAAAAATTAATGATCCAAGTGAAGTTTATCCAGCTTTAAAAGCTGTAATCAAAGATATATTACTTGAAGGAACAGAAGGAAAAGAAGAAGATATAGCTTCTAAAAAGAAAGTATTACTTGTAATAGGTGTAAATGGAGTAGGTAAGACTACTTCTATAGGGAAGCTTGCAGCAAAGAGTAAAGAAGAAGGTAAAAAAGTATTACTTGCAGCAGCAGATACATTTAGAGCAGCTGCTATAGACCAACTAGAAGTATGGAGTGAAAGAGCAGGGGTAGACTTAGTAAAGCATATGGAAGGTTCTGATCCAGCAGCAGTAGTTTTTGATGCTGTAAATGCAGCTAAGTCAAGAAATATTGATTTATTAATATGTGATACAGCAGGAAGGCTTCATAATAAGAAAAATCTTATGGATGAATTATCTAAAATAGGCAGAATAATAGATAGAGAATTTAATGATGCATCAAAAGAAACACTTTTAGTATTAGATGCAACTACAGGTCAAAATGCCGTAATTCAAGCAAAACAATTTATGGAGGCTTGCCCTATTGATGGTATTATATTAACTAAGCTAGATGGAACAGCTAAAGGTGGAGTTGTAATTTCAATTAAAAACACGTTAAATATACCAGTTAGATATATAGGTGTAGGAGAAGGAATAGATGACCTTCAAGAATTCGATGCAGAAGGATTTGCAGAAGCACTGTTTTAACAATTGATAATTATCAATTGTACATTTAAAAATTTTGAACAAAATTTTTATTGGGTGTTAAGTAAAAATACTTGACAGTATAGAATTGTTTTGTTAAAATCTCTTTTGTGGGTAAGGTGATGAAATGGAAGATAGGGTTGAGATTTCATTATTAATGGATTTATATGGTCCATTATTAACAGAGAAACAGTATAAAATTATGGAGCTTTACTATAATGAGGATTTATCCTTAGCTGAAATTGCTGAATTGAATAACACGAGTCGTCAGGCTATCCATGATTTAATAAAGAGATGCTATAAACAATTTCTATCCTATGAAAGTAAACTTAATTTACTTAAAAAAAGTTTTAATCAAGAAAAAGTAATTATAAGTCTTCTTGAGGATTTAAAAAATAAATACTCAATATCTGAAGATGATTATAATAAATATAAAAGTATTTTAGAAGATTTATAAGATCATAGGAGGGATTAACGTGGCTTTTGAAGGTTTATCCGATAAGTTACAGGAAGCTTTTAAGAAGCTTAAGGGCAAAGGAAAGCTAACTGAAAAAGATATAAAAGAAGCCATGAGAGAAGTAAAACTTGCGTTACTTGAAGCTGATGTTAACTTTAAAGTAGTTAAGAAGTTTATTTCAAGCGTTAGTGAAAAGTGTGTTGGAAATGAAGTTTTAGAAAGCTTAACTCCAGCTCAACAAGTTATAAAAATTGTTAACGAAGAACTTACTAATCTTATGGGAGGTAGTGAAAGTAAATTAGACTTTAACTCTGTAGGTCCAACAGTTATAATGATGGTTGGTCTTCAAGGGGCAGGTAAAACTACAATGAGTGGTAAGCTTGCACTACAACTTAGAAAGCAAAATAAAAAACCTCTTTTAGTAGCTTGTGATATATATAGACCAGCAGCTATTAAACAATTAGAGGTAGTTGGAAAGCAAATAGATATTCCGGTTTTTCAAATGGGTGATAAAGTAAATCCTGTTGATATTGCAAAAGCAGGTATAGCTCATGCAAGGGAAAATGGAAATAATGTAATAATAATAGATACAGCAGGTAGACTGCACATAGATGAAAATCTTATGGAAGAATTGAAATCTATCAAAGAAGTGGTAAATCCACAAGAAGTATTACTTGTAGTAGATTCAATGACAGGTCAAGATGCCGTAAATGTTGCTGAAAGCTTTAATAATTCATTGGATGTTTCTGGTGTTATATTAACTAAGCTTGATGGTGACACAAGAGGTGGAGCAGCTTTATCAATTAGAAGTGTTACAGAAAAACCAATTAAGTTTATTGGTGTGGGTGAAAAAATGAGTGATTTTGAAGTTTTCTATCCAGATAGAATGGCTTCAAGAATATTAGGAATGGGAGATGTCCTTTCATTAATAGAAAAAGCTCAGCAAGCCTTTGACGATAAAGAAGCACAAGAATTAAGCTCAAAAATGCTAGAAAATGATTTTACTTATGAAGATTATTTAACAGCAATGGAACAAATGAAAAAACTAGGATCTTTAAGCAAGATAATGGAAATGGTGCCTGGGATTCCAAAGGAAGTGAAAGATATAGATTTCGATGCTAGTGAAAAACAGTTAGGCAGAGTAAAAGCTATAATTCATTCAATGACACCAAAGGAAAGAAGAAATCCAAAGCTTATAGCTGGATCATCTTCAAGAAAGAAAAGAATTGCTAAAGGTTCAGGTACATCATTACAAGAAGTAAATAAACTCATTAAGGGCTTTGATATGATGAGAAAGCAAATGAAACAAATGAAGTCATTTCAAAAGAAATCTAAAAAAGGATTCTTTGGTAAATTACCTTTTATGAGTTAATATAAATTATACTTTTAAAGGAGGTGAAACAACATGGCAGTAAAAATCAGATTAAGAAGAATGGGTGCAAAGAAAGCTCCTTTCTATAGAATAGTAGTTGCTGATTCAAGAGCACCAAGAGATGGTAGATTCATAGAAGAAATAGGATACTACAATCCTTTAACTGAACCAGCTGAAGTTAAAATCAATGAAGAAAAAGCTACTAAATGGGTTCAAAATGGAGCTCAACCTACAGATGTAGTTAAGAGACTTTTTGCTCAAGCAGGATTAAATAAGTAATTTTTAGGAGGTGAACTCTGTAATTATCATAATTACAGGTGTTTATGAAGGAATTAATTGAAATTATAGCTAAATCCCTTGTGGATAATCCAAATGAAGTTCATGTAAATGAAATCGAAGGAGAGCAATCAATTATTCTGGAACTAAAGGTTGCTCCTGCAGACATGGGAAAAGTAATTGGTAAACAGGGAAGAATAGCAAAAGCTATTAGAACTGTTGTAAAAGCAGCAGCAATGAAAGAAGACAAAAAAGTAGTAGTTGAAATTATTGATGTAAAGAGTTAGGATAATCCTAACTCTTTTTAAACATACAATTACTATAAGAAAATATATAATTAATTGTAATATTTCTAATGTATCTATCAAATATTATAGAAATATTAGAAATATTAAATATGCTAAATTAAAATTAGTGTTTTAACTTTAGTATATATGGACAATACTAAGCTAAATAGATAAATTGAAATAAATAATTTAATAAAAAGAGGTGCTAAAATGAGGGATATTTTAAGAGTTGGGAAAATAGTAAATACTCATGGATTAAAAGGAGAAGTAAAAGTTATAGCTTTAACTGATGACCCTAAAAGATATAATGATTTAGATTTTGTATTAATTGATGGAGTAGAAAGAAAAATTCAAGGTTGTAAATTTCAAAAAGATAGAGTAATAGTGAAAATAGAAGGAATTGATTCTATAGAAGAAGCAGAAAAATATAAAAATAAATATATGGAAATTCCAAGAGAATATGCAGTTCCATTAGAAGAGGATACATATTATATTGCAGATATAATAGGATGCAATGTTTATGATACAGAAGGTAAATCTTTAGGGGAAGTTTATGATGTAATACAAACAAAAAATAATGATGTGTATTGGATAAGAAAACCAAAGGAGTTATTAATACCTGTTCTTTTGGATATAGTGACAGATATAGATGTAGAAAATAGAAAAATTACAATAAAACCAGTAGGAGAATGGCAAGATGAAGATTAATATTCTTACATTATTTCCTGAAATGTTTGATATATTTAATCACAGTATTATAGGAAAAGCTAAAGAAAAAAAACTTGTAGAAATAGATGCAATAAATATAAGAGATTTTACAGTGAATAAGCACAAAAAAGTAGATGATTATCCTTATGGTGGAGGAGTTGGAATGGTAATGACTCCTCAGCCATTAGTAGATTCTATAAGGCATTGCAAAAAATCTAATAATGGAAAAGTAATTTTTCTAGGACCACGAGGAAAAACTTTTAATCAAGATATGGCTAAAGACTTAGCAAAGGAAGATGAGCTTATATTTATGTGTGGACATTATGAAGGTATTGATGAAAGAGTTTATAAGCATATAGATTTAGAAATATCATTAGGAGATTTTATATTGACTGGTGGTGAAATGGCAGCAATTCCTATAATTGATTCTATATTAAGATTAAAAAATGGAGTTTTGGGAAAAGAAGAAAGTTATATTGATGAATCATTTTCAGATGGATTATTAGAATATCCACAGTATACAAGACCAGAGGAATTTGAAGGAGATAAGGTTCCAGATATATTGCTTTCAGGACATCATGAGAATATAAGAAAATGGAGAAGAGCTCAATCATTAATAATAACTAAAAGAAAAAGAGAAGACTTATATAATAAAATGACTCTTACTAAAGAGGATAAAAAAATACTAGAAAAGTATAAATAAATTGTTGAAATATAACATTACTTATGTTAAAATAACCTTTGTGTTAGTACGGGCGGTCCTCTGTCAAGTATTTGTTAAGAACGTCTAATATAAATTTAAGGAGGGACTACACAATGAACGAAATAATAAGAGCTATTGAAGCAGAACAAATGAGAAGTGATCTTCCAAATTTCCACGTAGGAGATACTGTTAAAGTATACGTTAAAATTAAAGAAGGTACAAGAGAAAGAGTACAAATGTTTGAAGGAACAGTTATTAAGAAGCAAAACGGTGGATTAAGAGAAACTTTCACTGTAAGAAGAGTTGCTTACGGAACTGGAGTAGAAAGAACTTTCCCAATGAACTCTCCAATCATTGATAAAATGGAAGTTGTAAGAAAAGGTAAAGTTAGAAGAGCTAAGTTATTCTACTTAAGAGACAGAGTAGGTAAGGCTGCTAAAGTTAAAGAATTAAACGTTAGATAATTATCTAATGATTAAGTAAGGGACTTTTATAAGTCCCTTTTTCTTTATTTTTAGGAAAGTACAATGATATTATTGTGTAAATAAGTTTATATAATATTTATCTTCATTTTTAAAGTGACCATATGTAAATTTGCGTTAAACTGAAATAAGGCAACGGAATGATATGTGAATTACATATGATTGCTTTTTTACTTATAAAGAAATTAAATTTTAATTATTGATATATAAGAAAATATAAATGGATATAATACAAAATATTAAGTAGATAGGGAGGAATTTTAATATGCCTACAATTAACTGGTTTCCTGGACATATGAAAAAAACTCAAAGAGAAATAAAAGAAAACTTAAAATTGGTAGATGCAATTATTGAAATAAGAGATGCTAGAATACCAAGAAGCTCAGCAAATCCTGATATAGATAAACTTTGTGAAGGAAAGCCAAGAGTTATACTTTTAAATAAAAGTGATTTATCAGAAGCAAGAGTAACAAAAATGTGGATGAATCATTTATCTTCAGAAAATGTAAAAGTTATAGAAGTAAATTGTTTAACAGGAAAAGGATTAAATCAAATTAAACCAACCTTAGATTTATTATTAAAGGAAAAGCATGATAGATTAAAGGCTAAGGGTTTAGTAAAAATACAAATGAGAGTTATGGTAGTAGGAATACCTAACGTGGGTAAGTCTACATTTATAAATAAGATGGCTAAAAATAATATAGCAAAGACAGGGGATAGACCTGGAGTAACAAAGAGTAAACAATGGATTAAAACTAAGATGGATATAGAAATGCTTGATACACCTGGAGTTTTATGGGCTAAGTTTGAAGATGAAAAAACCGCCCTTAATTTAGCTTTTACTGGAGCAATTAAGGATGAAATAATGGATATAGAGGAACTATCATTTAATTTAGTAAAAAGACTTCAAAGCTTTTATGGTGATAAATTAAAAGAAAGATATAAAATTGAAGAAATAAATGAAGATCCACTAGAAACACTAAATAGCATAGCGAGAAAAAGAGGATGCTTAGTTAAAGGCGGAGAAATAGATTATAATAGAATAGCTGTAATTCTTTTAGACGAGTTTAGAGGTGGTAAAATAGGCAATATTTCATTAGAGCGCCCAAATGATATAGAAGAGTTAGAGGGGTAATTTAATGGATTTATTAAAAAAGGATATAAAAACTTTAAGTTATAAAGATATAAAGTCTCATGTAGATAATATAAATATAATTGAAGAAAGAAATAATGCAGAACTTGTATATTTGATTGATAAGCTATCTTTAGATGAAAGAAAAAATGTTAAAGCATTAGCTGAAAAGTTACTTAAAGAAAAGAAAAAGATAGAAAAAGAAGTTCAAAGAGTAAAATTAATGTATAATTTCGATAAAGGATTTGGAAAGTATACATATGTAGCTGGAGTTGATGAAGTAGGAAGAGGTCCGCTTGCAGGACCAATTGTATCATGTGCAGTTATATTAGATTTAAATGTCATGGAAGATGAACTTATACTTTGGTTAAATGACTCTAAGAAATTATCAGAAAAGAAAAGAGAAGCTTTATCGGAAATAATAAAAGAAAAAGCGTTAGCATATTTTATCTCAGAAAGCTCAAATGATGAAATCGATGAAAAGGGTATAGCTTATTGTAATAATAATATATTCCTAGAAGCTTGTACATCAATGAAAATTAAGCCAGATCTTGTTTTATCAGATGGATATTTAGTTAAGGGAATTAATATTCCAAATAAATCAGTAATAAAAGGTGATGCAAAGTCAGCATCAATAGCTGCTGCATCTATTTTAGCAAAGGTTTATAGAGATAATTTAATGAAAGATTATGCAAAAGAGTATCCACATTATGCTTTTGAGGAAAATGCAGGTTATGGTACTAGTAAACATATTGAAGGTTTAAAGAAATTTGGAGCATGTAAAATACATAGAAAATCATTTTTAAAGAATATACTTTAAGTCAAATATATAATATAGAAGTACAGTCTTATGAATTTACTTTATTTAATTTTAGTAAGGTTTATTGCCTTAAAAAAGTTAATTTATTTTTTTGAAAGGGGGTCGCATTTCGCGACTCCCTTTATGATTCCATATTATTTTTTAGGGGTAACGAAATGTGAGATCCTTTTAAACCGTTTATACTTATTTTATTAATAACCTCTAAAGGCATCTTCTATATGATTTAGTAAATAAGATTCATTATTTGAATTGAAATAAATTTCCACAACATCAAACCTACAATTATAATTAAATAACTTTCTTGTAAGTATATAAAATTTACATAAATTAATTATTTGTTTTTGTTTTGAAGAAGTAACAGATTCACATGGTAATCCATAGTTGTAGTTATACCTGCTTTTTACTTCTACAAATATTATTAAACCATCATGTCTACATATCAAATCAATTTCTCCATATTTATTTCTAAAATTTTTTTTCAATATGTAATAGCCTTTAGATTTTAAATAAGATGAAGCTAAATCTTCACCATAAGATCCAATACATTTATTAAATTTACTCATAAAATACCACCATTAATTAAATAAAATTAATAATTATAGAAAATTATCATCACCTTATAATATTGACAAAAATAATATATTAAATCATAAAAAATGATGTTTAATAATTAAATTAGAATGTCAATAATGTTTAAGAGGTGATAATTATGTCAATAGAAATAATAAGTGCTACACATAATGGACTTGATGGAATACTTATAAATGTTGAAGTGGATATTAATAAAGGAATGCCAAGTTTTAGTATAGTGGGTCTTCCTGATGCTTCAATAAAAGAATCAAAGGAACGAGTAAGGTCTGCTATAGTTAATAGCGGGTTTGAGTTTCCACTAGGAAGAATTACTATAAATTTAGCGCCAGCAGATATTAAAAAGATAGGTTCATTACTTGATTTACCTATAGCTCTTGGCATACTTATGAAATCAAATCAAATAATTAACAAAAATTTAAAAGAATTTATAGTTTTTGGTGAACTTTCTTTAGGTGGAGATCTAAAAGAGATAAAGGGAATACTTCCGATAATATTTGAAGGGGAAAATAATAAGAAAAATAATTTCATTTTTCCTTTTAATAATCTAAATGAATTAAGATCCTTTAATGTAGGTAATTTTTATCCTTTTAGAAATTTAAAAGAAGTTGTTTCATTTATTAATAATGAAGATTTATTGCCATTTAGTTTTGAAGAAAAGGTTAAAAAAGCTAATAAATTATATTTAGATTTTTCAGATATAATAGGACAAAAAACATCTAAAAGAGCAATGGAAATAGCAGCTGCAGGTAAACATAATATATTGCTTTATGGGTCACCAGGTTCAGGCAAGACAATGCTTGCAAAGGCATTGCCATCTATATTACCACCTCTTACTTATAAGGAAGAAATGGAAATTGCAAAGATATATAGTGCATCTGGTATATTTTCAGGTGAAGATGGAGTGATTAGACCTTTTAGAAATCCACATCATACAATAACTAAAATAGCATTGGTTGGTGGTGGAAAAGAAGTAAAGGCTGGGGAAATAACTTTAGCACATAATGGAGTACTTTTTTTAGATGAAATATTGGAATTTAAAAGAGAAGTGTTAGAAGTTTTAAGAGAACCATTAGAAGAAAAAGTTATTAATATCAATAGGGTTAATGGAACATATAAATTACCTTCTAATTTCTTGCTTGTTGGAGCTTTTAATCCTTGTCCTTGTGGACTTTACTTAGGAGGAGTAGATGAAAATAGATGTATATGCTCAGAAAATGAAAGAAGAAAATATTTAAATAGATTATCAAGAGCCCTTCTAGATAGAATTGATTTGTTAAACTACGTACCGAGATTAAAGTATGAGGATATATCGAAAAAAAATGATAATTTAAGTTCCGAAAAGATGAAAATAAAGGTATTAGAAGCGAGAGAAATACAAAAAATCAGATATAAAAATAGTGAATATAGCTATAATTCAGAGGTGAGAGGAAGAGATTTTGAGTATTTATTTAAAATTTCAGAAGGTGCAAAAAGTTTATTAAAGATGTGTTATGAAAGATACAATTTAACAATGAGAGGATATGATAAAATAATAAAGATTTCTAGAACAATTGCAGATTTAGAAGCTTCAGATAAAATATATGAACATCACGTTTTTGAAGCATTAGGGTATAGAAAAAATGTAGATGGAGAAATAATTTAATTAAAGGTGGTTATTATGAAAAATGACGAATTATGGTTTATTTTAACTAATATATCTAACGAGAAGAAGTTATTACTATTAAAAAGATATGAAAATGAAAGTAATATTAGGAAGCAAAAAAATGAAATAAGAGAATTACAAAAGATAAAAGATAAAAATATTTCTGAAGAGAAAATCAGTGATTTTAATAATTACATAAATAGTAGTGGAATAGGATATATTACAATTAACTCAAAAGAGTATCCAGAAATTTTAAAGCATATTGAAGAACCACCTTACGTACTATTTTATAAAGGAAACTTAGATTTATTAAGGGGAAAATTAGCAGCTGTAATAGGAGCTAGAAAATGCACACAATACGGAATAGAAGTAGCTAAAATTATAGGAAGAGAATTAAGTGAAAATAATATAACTGTTGTAAGTGGATTAGCAGCTGGAATAGATTCAGTAGCACAAAAAATTGCTTTAGAATATAGAGGTAAAACTATAGGGATATTAGGATGTGGTATAGATGTAGTATATCCTAAATGCAATAAATTATTATATGAGAAAGTTATAAGAGAAGGGTTATTAATTTCAGAATTTTTACCTAAAACTCCACCTATGGCATATAATTTTCCAAGAAGAAACAGAATAATAAGTGGAATAAGTGACAAAGTAATAATAGTGGAAGCAACCAAAAAAAGTGGTACTCTTATCACTGTAGATTATGCTTTAAACATAGGTAAAGACATAATGGCAGTTCCTGGACCGGTGATAAATGGGAATAGTGAAGGATGTAATAAATTAATAAGAGATGGAGCAAAACCATTTACTGAAATAGAAGATTTATATGATTTTTTTAATATAAAAAAAGATATTAAAGAAAAAAATGAAAATAATGGATATAAACAGTGTCTTTTAAAGGTTATAGATAATGAACCAAAACATTTAGATGATATAATAGAATCTGTAAATGTTGACAGAAAGGTATTATTTGAGTTATTATTTGAAATGCAAAATAGAAATGAAATTATTTGTCTTCCAGGCAATTATTATGCAAAATCATTATAAATTTAAGGGGGTGTAAACTCCATAAAAATTACTGGAGTTTTTATGTATGGGACAAAATCTTGTAATAGTAGAATCACCTGCAAAGGCTAAGACTATAGGAAAGTATCTTGGTAAGAATTATATAGTAGAAGCATCTATGGGACATGTAAGAGATTTGCCAAAAAGTACATTGGGCGTTGATATAGAAGATAATTTTAATCCAAAATATATAACTATAAGAGGAAAAGGCGAACTTTTAAGTAAACTTAAAAAGGCAGCTAAGAAAGCAGATAAGATATATCTTGCAACTGACCCTGACCGTGAAGGGGAAGCAATATCATGGCATTTAGCTAATATTTTACATATTTCAGAAGATGAAAAATGTAGAATAGTATTTAACGAAATTACTAAAACAGCTGTAAAGGCATCTATAAAAGAAGCGAGAAAGATAAACATAAATTTAGTAGATGCACAACAAGCGAGAAGAATATTAGATAGATTAGTTGGTTATGAAATTAGCCCTATATTATGGAAGAATATAAAATGGGGTTTAAGTGCAGGAAGAGTTCAATCAGCAGCGTTAAAACTTATATGCGATAGAGAAGAAGAAATTAATCGTTTTGAACCTAAAGAGTATTGGACCGTTGATTGCATAGCAACTAAAGACAGAAAGAAGTTTCCAATAAAGTTATCACAATATAAAGGTAAAAAGATTGAAATAAGTACTAAAGAAGAAAGTGAGAAAATAATAGACGAGTTAAAGAAAGATAAGTTTATTGTAACTAAAGTGAAAAAAGGAACGAAGGTAAAAAATCCATTACCACCTTTTACAACAAGTACACTTCAACAAGAAGCATCAAAAAAGTTGAACTTTATGACTAAAAGAACAATGTCTATAGCTCAAGTGCTATATGAAGGTGTTGAAGTTAAAGGTTATGGAACAGTAGGATTAATAACTTATATGAGAACTGACTCAGTTAGAATTTCAGATGAAGCACAAGGAAAAGCATTAGAATTTATCAATTCGAATTTTGGAGAAGATTATGCACCAAATTCTCCAAGAATATATAAGGGAAAGAAAAATATTCAAGATGCTCATGAGGCCATAAGACCATCTATAATTGATATTACTCCGGAAATTGCAAAGGCTTCTTTAACTACAGAGCAATATAAGTTATATGCATTAATTTGGAATAGATTTATGGCAAGTCAAATGGCTTCCTGTGAGTTGAATACTAATAACATAGAAATTAAAAATGGAGACTATAAGTTTAGAGCAAGTGGATCTACTGTAAAATTTGATGGATTTATGAAACTTTATGAATATTTAACGGATGAAGATAATGAAGATGTTTCATTGCCTAAGTTAGAAGAAAATGATGAGTTAAATAAAGTTGATATAGAAGGAAAACAACATTTCACACAACCGCCGGCACGTTATACTGAAGCATCCTTTGTAAAATTACTAGAAGAAAAGGGAATTGGAAGACCGAGTACTTATGTTCCTACAATAACTACATTATTGAGTAGAGATTATATAAAGAGAGAGAAGAAAGTATTATTTCCAACAGAACTTGGTTTTATAGTTAATAATATGCTTAGCGAATATTTTAAACAAATAGTAGATGTTGATTTTACAGCTGAAATGGAAAGAAATCTCGATCATATAGAAGAAGGTCAAGAAGAATGGAGAAAAGTAGTTGGAGAATTCTTTGGGCCATTAAAAATTGCAATAGATAAGGCTGAAAAAGAGGTTTCTAAGGTCGTTATAGAGGATAAGGTAAGTGATGTTCCGTGTGATAAATGCGGTCGTATGATGGTAATAAAGCATGGTAGATATGGGGATTTCTTAGCTTGCCCAGGATATCCTGAATGTAAAAATGCAAAACCTATTGTTGAAGAAATTGAAGCACCTTGTCCAAAATGTGGAGGAAAGATATTAGCGAAAAAAAGTAAAAAAGGTAAAAAGTTCTTTGGTTGTGCTAATTATCCGCAATGTGATTTTGTTAGTTGGAATGAACCGTTAAAAGATAAATGCCCAGATTGTGGTGCTTATATGGTTTTAAAATATAGTAAAGCTAAAGGAAGCTATGCACAATGTTCTGATTCGAATTGTAACAAAACTGTTAACTTAAATAGGGAAAGTAATGATAATTAACGAATAGAAATCAATTACAATTTAATAAAATATTAAAATAAGCAATTTTTCTAAGGAAATGTCGAAAAGCATAAAAAATTTGTTGAAAATAAGTACTTCCTATGTTAGTATAAATAAGTAATTAAGATGTTTTGAGAAAATTTGATCAATTTCAAATTTTCAAAAAATTTAACAGGCTTTATTTATAGGAGGAAGATGGGATGTCATCATTATTAAATAAGACAAGAATGTTGAATAAGATACTGCAAAAATCCGGTACAGATCCTGTAGCGTTTGAAGACATATGTTCTTTATTAAGTGAAGTATTATTATGTAATGTCTATGTGGCAAGCAGAAAAGGTAAGATTCTTGGATATTCATTTTCAAAAAATTTTGAATGTGATGTTATGAAAAATCAAGTTATAGATGAAAAGAGATTTCCAAAAGATTATAATGATAATTTATTAAATGTTCATGAAAGTATTGCTAATTTAGCTAATAAAGGTTTATGTGTTTTTGAAAATCAAGGAAATTGTATTATGGAAGATAAGATTAGTACAATAGTTCCTATAATCGGAAATAGAGAAAGACTTGGTACTTTAATTCTTGCAAGATTTGGTGAAGAATTTACAGATGAAGATTTAGTTTTAGCTGAATATAGTGCAACTATAGTAGGAATGGAAATACTAAGATCAAAGCAATTAGAAATAGAAGATGAAGCAAGAAAGAAAGCTGTTGTACAATTAGCTATAGGAACTTTATCATACTCAGAACTTGAAGCTGTGGAACATATTTTTGGTGAATTAGAAGGAAATGAAGGATTATTAGTTGCATCAAAAATAGCTGATAAAGTTGGTATAACAAGAAGTGTTATAGTTAATGCACTTAGAAAATTTGAAAGTGCAGGAGTAATAGAATCAAGATCTCTTGGGATGAAGGGAACACACATAAAAATATTAAATGAAAAGTTATTAGATGAATTAAAAAAGATAAATTAACATAAACTAAAAGCGTCAAGTTACTTGTTGTAATTTGACGCTTTTAGAATTTATAAGAAAAATTAGAATAGTTTATACAAAAATATTTGATAGTAATTAAAAAGTTTTATGAAATAAAAAGATTGTAGAAAGATATTGAATTTTCTAATAATGTAAAAAATATTTAATTTTACATTTATTGATTTTTAGATGAAAAAAATGTTGCTACTACAATTAGCTTATGTTATACTATCTAAGGTAAATAAATACACACATTGTCAGATTTATAGAGATGGTGCCTTATTTTAGGAAACTCTATAAGAAGGCAATGGAGGAAAAAACCAGGAGGTAACAGAATGTCAGTTATATCAATGAAACAATTATTAGAAGCAGGTGTACACTTTGGACACCAAACAAGAAGATGGAACCCTAAGATGGCTCCTTATATATTCACAGAAAGAAATGGAATATATATAATAGATCTTCAAAAGACTGTTAAGAAAGTTGATGAAGCTTATAACTTTATAAAAGAAGTTGCAGCAGAAGGAAAAGAGATCTTATTTGTAGGAACTAAGAAACAAGCTCAAGAAGCTATCGAAGAAGAAGCAATAAGATCAAACATGCACTTTGTTAATAACAGATGGTTAGGTGGTATGTTAACAAACTTCAAAACTATCAAAACAAGAATTAACAGATTAGAAACTTTAAAGACTATGGAAGAAGATGGTACATTTGAAGTTTTACCAAAGAAAGAAGTTATAAAGTTAAAAGGTGAAATGGAAAAACTAGAAAAGAACTTAGGTGGAATTAAGAACTTAGATTCTACTAACATAGGTGCTATATTTGTAGTTGACCCAAGAAAAGAAAAGAACGCAATTTCAGAAGCTAAGATATTAGGAATACCAGTAGTAGGTATAGTTGATACTAACTGTGATCCAGAAGAAGTTGATTACGTAATTCCAGGAAACGATGATGCAATCAGAGCTGTTAAATTAATAACTGCTAAAATTGCTGATGGTATAATCGAAGGAAGACAAGGCGAACAATTAGCTGAGTAATAAAATTAAAGGGTAGGTGAGTTAACTCATTTACCTTTTGACCTAAATAATAAGGTTTACATTAAGTTAGGAGGAATTTACATTATGATAACTGCTCAATCAGTTAAAGAATTAAGAGAAAAAACTGGTGCAGGAATGATGGACTGCAAAAAAGCTTTAACAGAAGCTCAAGGAGATATGGAAAAAGCTGTTGAAATATTAAGAGAAAAGGGTCTTGCTGCTGCTGCTAAAAAAGCAGGAAGAGTTGCTGCTGAAGGTATAGTAAAAACTTACATATCTGAAGATAAGAAATCAGCAGGTATAGTTGAATTAAACTGTGAAACAGACTTCGTTGCTGCTAATGAAGAATTTGTAACTTTTGCAGATAGATTAGCTCAAATGGCATCTACAACTTCTGCTACAACTGTAGAAGAATTTGTTGCTGAAAAATTTGATGCTGAAAATACAGTTTCAGAAGCACTTACTGCTTTAATAGCTAAGTTAGGTGAAAATATGACTGTAAGAAGATTCAACAAGTTTGCTGTGGCAAATGGCGTTGTAGAAAGCTATATCCATGGTGGTGGAAGAATAGGTGTTGTAGTTGAATTAGGATGCGAAGCTGATAATGCTACTGTTTTAACAGAAGTAGCAAAGGACGTTTGTATGCAAGTTGCTGCAGCTAACCCAACATTCTTAAGCAGAGAAGATGTTGATCAAGAATCATTAGAAAAAGAAAAAGAAATCTACAGAGTTCAAGCTTTAAATGAAGGAAAACCAGAAAACATAGTTGAAAAAATGGTAATGGGAAGAATTCAAAAATACTATAAGGAAGTTTGTCTTTTAGATCAAGCATGGGTAAAAGATGGCGATAAGAGCATAAGCAAATACCTTCAAGAAAAATCAAAGGAAGTTGGTTCTCCTATAACTATCAATAAGTTCGTAAGATTCGAAAGAGGAGAAGGTATCGAAAAAGCAGAAGATAACTTCGCAGAAGAAGTAGCTAAGATGACTAAGTAATACAAAGGAGGACACATATGTGTTCTCTTTTTTTAGGAAGTAACCGAATAATATATGGAGGTACTAAGAATGGATAAATGTCAATATAAGAGAGTAATTCTAAAGGTTTCAGGAGAAGCTTTAGCAGGTGTAAATGGATTTGGATTTGATTTTGATATAATAAAAAGAATCACATTAGAAGTTAAAGACTTAGTAGAAATGGGAGTAGAAGTAGGATTAGTAGTAGGTGGAGGAAACATCTGGAGAGGAAGAAGTGGAGAAGGTATGGATAGATCACAAGCAGATCATATGGGAATGCTTGCTACATGTATAAATGCTTTAGCGCTTCAAGATTCACTTGAACAAAACGGAGTAATGACAAGAGTTCAAACAGCTATCGAAATGAAAGAAATTGCTGAACCATTTATAAGAAGAAGAGCAGTGAGGCATTTAGAAAAAGGTAGAGTAGTTATATTTGCAGCAGGAACAGGAAATCCATATTTCTCAACTGATACTACAGCAGCTTTAAGAGCAGCAGAAATTGAAGCTGATGTTATACTACTAGCTAAAAAAGTTGATGGTGTATATGATAAAGATCCATATAAGTACTCAGATGCTAAAAAATATGATACACTTACTTATATAGAAGTTCTTGAGAAGGGGTTACAAGTAATGGATTCAACTGCAACTTCTTTATGTATGGATAACAGTATTCCAATCTTAGTATTTGGATTAGAGGAACCAGGAAATATAAAAAGAGCTATTTCTGGTGAGAAAATAGGAACTTTAGTTTCATCTAAAAAATAGGAGGTTTTTATGATTAAGGATATTATTCAAAGAGCAGAAGAAAAAATGAACAAAACTATTTCTGTATTAAAATCTGATCTTTCAACTATGAGAGCCGGGAGGGCTAACCCAACAATGCTTGATAGAATACAAGTTGATTACTATGGTAGTCCATGTCCATTAAATCAAGTAGCTAATATTTCGGCACCAGAACCAAGAGTTTTAGTAATATCACCTTGGGAAAAAAGTTTAATGAAAGAAATAGAAAAAGCTATACTTACTTCAGATTTAGGAATAAATCCATCAAATGATGGTAGCGTAATCAGATTAGTAGTTCCAGAATTAACAGAAGAAACAAGAAAAAACCTTGTTAAAAATGTTAAAAAAACAGGTGAAGAAGCAAAGGTTGCTTTAAGATCTATAAGAAGAGAAGCTAATGATAAGATTAAAGCATTAAAGAAAGATGGAGAAATAACTGAAGATGAACTTAAAAATTCAGAAGAAAAAGTTCAAAAGGTAATAGATTCTTTCGTTAAAGAAGTAGATACAATAATTGTGGCAAAAGAAAAAGAGATTATGTCAATTTAAAACCTGCCTTTAGCAGGTTTTTTTCCATATTAGTAATGGTGGAGGGAACATAAATATGTTAGATATTTTTAAAACTAGTAGAAATAAAAAAAATAAAGAAGAAATAGTTTTAGATAAAGAAAATATACCTAAACATATAGCTATAATCATGGATGGAAATGGAAGATGGGCTAAGCAAAGAAAGCTTCCAAGAACTATGGGGCATAAAGCTGGTGTTGAAACTATAAGAAGAGTAATAAAAGAATCGCATATTTTAGGAATAAAATACCTTACGTTATATGCATTTTCAACTGAAAATTGGAAAAGACCAAATGAAGAAGTTTCTGCACTTATGAAATTGCTAGTTGAATATTTGAGAAGTGAATTAGCAGAATTAAATAGAAATGGTGTTGTAATCAAAGTTTTAGGGGATATTAACAAGTTACCTATTGATGCTCAAGAAGAAATTAATGAAGCAATAAATATAACTAAAGATAATAAAGGAATAGTTTTAAGTATAGCTTTCAATTATGGTGGGAGAGATGAGATAATAAGAGCAGTTAAAATGGTATCAGAAGATGCTAAAAAGGGAAATATAAATATAGATGATATTAATGATAAAATATTTGAAAGATATTTATATACTAATAATACACCAGATCCAGATTTGATTATAAGACCTTCAGGTGAACAAAGAATTAGTAATTTCCTGTTATGGCAATGTGCTTATTCAGAATTTTGGTACTCCAATGTATGTTGGCCAGATTTTAAAGAAGAACATTTACATAAAGCCATATATGATTATCAGCATAGAGACAGGAGATATGGTGGAGTATAATAGTTGAGGTGGAAATATGAAGTTAAATAGTAGATATTTGGGAGCGGCTATGATAGCTCCATTTATACTGTTTATTTTACTAGGTGGAATTTGGCTTAAGTCTTTTACAATAGTCATTTCAGTATGTGGTTTATATGAGTTTTATAAAGCATTAAAAGAAAAGAAGTTTAAGCCAGTACCTATAGTAGGATATGCACTTTTAGCAATTTTTTATTTAAGAGGAAATAATTTTGAGGAAATTATGTATATTATAGTTCTTGCAGCTATAGTTTTACTAATTATACCTATTATAAATTTAAAATATACATTTATTGATGTTTCAATAACTTTATTAGGTTTCTTATATATAGGTGTGCTATTTAGCTTTATTCCTATAGTAAATAGTAAAACTGGTGGAGAATATTTAGTTTGGTTAATTTTCTTAGGATCTTGGGTTGCTGATACAACTGCATATTATGCAGGTAAGTATTTAGGAAAAAGAAAGATTTGTCCAGAGGTTAGCCCTAAAAAGACAGTTGCAGGATCGGTTGGGGGATTTTTAGGAAGTACTATTGGTTGTGGAATATATGGGTTGATAATTGTTAACTATGTTCCAGAGGTTTCAATAATTCATTTCTTTTTAATAGGTGCATTATGCGGAATAATGGGTCAATTCGGTGATTTAGTTGCATCATCTGTAAAAAGATATGTAGGGATTAAAGATTATAGTAACTTAATACCTGGACATGGTGGGATTTTAGATAGATTTGATTCTATATTATTTAATGCAGCTGTAGTTTTCTATTACCTAACTTTTATTGTGGGAATTTAAATAGAATTTATAAAAAGTGAATATATGTAGTTTGACAAGTGAAAAAAGGTAGGGAGTGATTAAATCCGATACCTATGTCAAGGACATTATAAAAAAGTTATGCACAAAGAAGATGATTTCTGTATTGAACACAGGAGTCATCTTTTTTAATCCCATTTATGTCTGTAGTCATTATAATAAATCATATATTTATTAATTTCACTTTTAAGTTTTTCATATGAATTACACTTTTTAGATTTAATAGAGTCTTTCAAATAATCAAAAAAAGATTTCTGCGGGGCGTTGTCCTAATAGTTCCCACATCGAGACATAGATTGAAATTATCTTGGACAAAAAAGTAAAACTTTTTTATGATATATTTCTGCCTAATAATTCACATTGGTGCGGAATCATGTAATTAATTAAAGAGTGTACCTTTTCTGGGTAAATGATTGAATAATATTAAATTTATTGCATATTTCTTTTAAATAATTACTAGTATATTGGGATTCTAAGTCATTATGGAATATTAATTGCTTATTTTTATCAGGAGGTTTGCTATAATAGGTATTCTTTAAAGATTTAATAACTAAATAATAGGTCCTTCTTAACTCTTTCAGCAATTTCTTTTAATTCCAAATTTTAATCTAAGTCGTATTCTATTATAAGTCGATCTTCTTATTCTAAGATGTTTTCTTTCTTTTTTAGCATTTATTATTTGACATAATTAATTGTCCTAATATTATTAGGACAAATATCAAATTAATTATATCAGATGCTTTGCAAGACTAACTTCTGTTTAAGTAAAAAACGGAAGTTACTTTTTTCAATTTACACTTTGATAATCTTTAAAAACTTTAATTGTAAAAAAAGATGTATTTCAATATATTGATAAATATGTAATAATAGATTATATTAGTAAAAAAGAGGATGATTATAAGGAATAAAAAAGAGTTTTTAAAATGCATAAAATGGATTGTTGGTATCGAAAATCCCATATATTTTAGTGGAGATTTAAATAAATATATTTATGCAGGTTGGGCAGCGAGTGGACGTATATATAAAGGAATAGAAGAGAAAATGTTCAAATTATATGCATCGTATTATAGTAATATATATACTAAGGATAATATTATAGGAAATTTTATGAATAATGAATATGAAAAATCAAAAGAGATTATAAAAGATCATTTTGGAGCAAAAAATAATTATTTTCTATTTTTGAATGGAACAGGAAAGAATGGTGCAATTGATAGACTTCAAAGAATTTTATTTGAATATATTGATATAGATGAAGCTGTTATTTTTATAACTAGCATGGAGTATAATTCCAACTATTTATTATGGTTAGAGTTAGGTGTTAAAGTAGAGATAATTGAACCGGATAATGATGGAAATCTTGATTTAAATTCCTTAAAGGAATTACTTATTAAAAATAATGATAAAAAATATAAGATAGGATCATTTACAGCGTGCTCTAAATTAACTTGAATAAAAGTTGAATGGAGGAAATTTACTGACATAATGCATAGAGGTGGAGGTATAGTATTTGTAGATTTTTCAATTAGTGCACCCTATACTGAAATAAATTTAGAAAGACTAAATCCAATAGAAAGGCCAGATGGAATCCTTTGTTCAATACACAAATTTTTAGGTGGACCAGGAACCCCTGGATTATTATTTTTGAAAAAGAATTATATAGAAGAAAACCTCCAACAATAGCTAGCAGTAGGACTGTATTATGGACTAATCCATGGGGGAAAAGGAATATCCTTGATATCTATGTTATTAATTGAAGAATTAATTAATGACATAGATAACAAGGATATTAGCAAATCAAGTTATATAAAGATGCTGAAGAACTGTCTGGTGGAGAGTGGCAAAAAATAGCTATAGGAATAGGAATATTTAAAAGTAGTAATATAGTAATTTTAGATGAACCTACTTCAGCTTTAGATCCGTTATCAGAATTAGAGGTTTTTAAATTGTTTGAAGAACTTTCAAATGATAAAACGACAATAACAATATCTCATAGATTAGGGATAACAAGGTATTCTAATAAAATAATTGTTATGGAGAAAGGTGAAATAATTGAAATAGGAACACATAAAGAACTTATTAATTTAGGTAAAAAATACTTTGAATTATATACTTCACAATCAAATTGGTATAAGGAGAATTTGTGATATGAAAAAAATATTATCTGTAGAGAGTTTATGTAAGGTTTATAGAATTTCTAATACAAATGTTAATGCACTAAAGGATATAAATTTATACTTAGAAGATGGAGAGTTCTTAGCTATTATGGGAAAGAGTGGTTCAGGGAAAAGTACTTTTCTTAATATAGTAGCAGCTTTAGATTCTCCAACTTCAGGTAAAATAAAGCTTGAAGATGAGGAAGTAATAGGAATGTATGAAGAACCTAATGCAAGTATATATAGATCAGAAAACATAGGCTTTATCTTTCAAGATTTTAATTTACTTAAGGATTTAACAGTAGAAGAAAATATAGTGTTACCACTTATCTTAAAAGGAATTAAAGAAAAGGAATCAATAGAAAAGGTTAATGAAATAATGAAGGAGTTAAACATATATAATTGGAGAAAACATAGACCTGTTCAGTTATCAGGAGGACAAAAACAAAGAGTAGCTATAGGTAGAGCAATAATAACTAATCCTAAGTTACTACTTGCAGATGAGCCAACAGGAAATTTAGATTATAACACATCGATAGAAATATTAAATATACTTCAAATAATGAAAAATAAGATGAATAAAAGTATAATTATGGTTACCCATGACCCTGAGGTAGCAAGTTATGCTGATAGGGTTTTATTTTTCCATGATGGAGAAATAATAGAGGAGTATAAGATTAAGAAGGATAATAATGATATAGATTTTATTATGAATATTTTTAAGAAAATAATGAGGTTATAGTATGATTAGGAAAGTGAGAGATGTAGGATTTAAGAATATTAAGCATAATAAATTTATAGTTATTTCATCAATATTTAGTATAATGATAGCTCTTGTTATATTTCTTAGTATGTTTAACTTCATAAGAAACTCAGAAAAAACTCTTATGGATAATATTCATAAAGTTTATGGAGATATGGATATATCGATTAGTTATGATAGAGAATTAAATAAGGATTTTACACAAGAAACTGTAAATAAAATTATAAATAATGAAGGAGTTGAAAAATCCTCAGAGGTGTTGATAGACTTTTTATATGTGGAAGGAAGTGACACTTATATAGCTGGTTTAGAAGATAATGACTTAAGTAAGAGTAGATATAAATATACTAGTAGTCTTAAGGATAACTCAATAGTTATAAATACTGGACTAGCTCAAAGATTAAATAAAGGTATTGGAGATACAGTAGAAATAGAGAATGACTTCTTCACTATTAAAGAAGTATTGCAAAATGATAAAAATAACTTAGATATTCCAAATATTTTAATAATGGATATAAATAATCTTAGAGAGTTTACTGGGAAAATAGCTACAGGAGTTATGGTAAAGCTTAATAAAGATGTAGTTAATACAGTGAATTTTGCAACATCAATAAAAGAAGAAATAGATAAAGATATAGAAAGTGAGATTGTAGAAGAGAATGAGGTAGTTAAGGTTAACCTTCAAAGTCTAAAAATATTTATATATATTTTAGGTGCGCTTATATTAATAATGAGTGGATATTTAATTCTAATTAATTTTAATACATTTTTATATAAATATAGAAAAGACTTTTCTATAATAAGATCAATTGGAGCAAGTGGAAGACAATGTTTTAAGATAGTTTTTGTTCAAAGCACTTTTATAAATATTATAGGATGCGTATTAGGTTTCATAACAGCTTATATTTTTAATTCTAAAATTATAAATTTAATAAAGCCTTTATTTAATTTTGAAATAGAAATTTATAATTTTAATCTCTTGGAATCTATAGTCATAACTTTAATTACTGCAATAATAATTGAAGTTATGATGCTAATACCAGCTTATAAATCTTCAAAAATATTACCTTTAAAAATAAAGGAAGAAAATGAAGGTTTGTATATTAAAAAAGGCTCTAATATAGGTACTTATATTATTTATTTTATAGGATTTTGCATTTATTGCTATGGAGTAGTATTTAAATCAAATAGTGAGAGTGCTACTATATATGCTTTAGTAGCTTCAGTTTTTTTTGTTATGGGCACTGTTATTTACGTAATGAACAATATACAATTTATATTAAATAAATTACTTTTACCAGTGAAAAAGGTAGGGGGTGTGTATAGCTTTATAGCAATAAAAAATATGATTCCACAGGTGAAAAGATATTCTGCCATTATAATATTTATATCTGTTTTGTTTATGGTTATTACTTTTTCAACTAGCATATTTAATATAATAGAAAAGAATGGTATAGAATATACTAAAAGTGATAATCCAGGGGATATAACAGTTACAAGCGTTCTAAAATGGGATTCAAATTTGAATTATTCAATAATGGAGGATTTTAAAAAGTTAGATAAAAATAGTAGTGTTAGTTTTATAAATAATTCTACAGCATTTGTAACAGATTTATCTGATGATTTAACATCAGTTGGAGTTATGGATATAAAACCATTTATTGAAAATAACATATTAAAAGTGGACAATAATATTAATTTAAATGATAAGGTTGTAATTACAGAAGAATTCGCTAAGAAAAATAATTTGGAGATAGGAAATAAAATAACTTTAGCGTCACGTGAGTATGGTGAATCTATTGAAGATAAGATAGACTATCCTATTGGTGAATTCATAGTAATTGGGCACATGAATAAACTTCCCAATAATGGGGCTGAGATAGTTATAGATTTTACCAGTAAAGCTTCTCAAAGAATTATAGAAGAATTAGAGAAGAATGATATAAATAAATTTGAAAGGTTAATAGTATTTACTGAAAATCCAAGGAATTATGCAGAAAAGTTAGAAACACTTAAAGGTAAATATCCAGAATTAAAATGGAGTATTACTGAGGATTTATTGGAAGAAAATAGACAATATTTATTTCAAAGATGGGCAGTACTTATTATATCTATGGGAGCTATATTATTTATTGTAGTTTTAGGTGCTATTAATTCTTTGATGAATGATATAAATAATAGAAGAAGCGAGTATGCGATATTAAGAGTTTTAGAACTTAAGCCTAAGAATGTAATTCAAATAATAGCTACGCAGGTATTAACATATATTACATTAGGATTAATTATTGGAGTAATTTCTGGAGAAATTATAAGTATAATCATTATGTCTTCAGAGGGGATATTTTCTTTAGGCTTTAATGGAAAGATAATATTAACATTTTCAACATTAATTTATATATTAGTATTCAGTATAATTTTACCTTTTGCAATAAAAATATCAAGAAAAAATATAGCTAAGGAATTAAAAAGTGAGGTTTAGATGTAAGCGTCCAAGTTTTAGTGTATTTTATAATTTAAAAAATAGCATTGAAATATCCTAGTAAGGCAAAATTAAGCTTTACTAGGATATTTTATTTAATTTAATTTTCATATTTTTAGTAATCTTATTACATAAAGTCATAAGGTTCTCCGGGCTTATATATATATTTTAGATAGATTATAAAATAAATAAACCAACTACGTTTCTATAACTAAATTATTAGCAATGATAGTATTAACTATGATATAAATATTAGAACTATAAGTCATATATTTAGCAATATTAGCAAAGTAGAAGTTTTTCTTCTAATATACTCAATAAAATTATATATAATTGAAGCTAACTTTTCAGTTCTTTATGATAGTAAATTTAGAAATAATTTCATTACATCGGATAGTAAGAATTCATATGAGAATATAAGAGATAATATTAAAGATTTGGAAATACACAAAATGACTAGAAGTAGTATTAATATTATTTCTGAAGTAATAAATTATTTCAGTAAATACAATTCGTTAACTATTAAGTATACTGTGGAATGCATACAGTTAGGATCGGTAAATGGGCTATTTGCAAATATTAGAATTTAGTGGGCGTAAGCAATGAGTAAAAAATAGTTCTTAGAAGTAAAAGCTAGAGAGTTAATGCTATTTACTCATTGAAGCTATAAAGAATTGATATTTTTGAATTATAAGAGTCGTATTAAAGAGGCTTTCACGTATGGTTATGTGAGAAGTTTAGAGTGAAACTCATTTTATTTACTCATTGAGAAGACAGAAAATAAAATAATTATTTTCTTACTACTTGATTAAAATGAATTTATATAAGAAGAGTAAGTCATGTATCAACATTAATATTAATATAATCATAGTATGTAGCTTTGGCTTAGTAGTATATTTTATAGTTGTTTCAAGTGTAATTTATATAAAAAGAAAGGAGGGGGCTATGAAGTTATATCAAACCTATAATAAAATAATAAATTTAGTAATTACATTTATTATTATTTCGTTAATTACATTATTAATAAAAAACTATTTTCAACCTTTTATTATTGTTGTTATAATGATTTTAATAACTCAGCCATTATATAAATTTTTTATAAAAACTAACTTACCGAAATCTATGTGTGCAATCTTAAGTTTACTTATAATAAATATTTTTATGTTTGTTATAATATTTTATTTTGGAAATACAATTTTAAGTTTATTTTATAAGTTTTATAGAAATAATATGTCAGAAGTAGATACATTTATTAAAAATATGAAAATACTTTTGAATTTTGACTTGAATAAAATGCTACAAACTTTAAGTGGTTTCTTTAGTAGTAATATGATAATGCAAGGTGCAATAGTAACTGGAGATGGAGTTATAGCATACTTTTTAGCTAATATTATAGATTATTTTATATTAGTTGATAAGAGTAAAATTTATGATTTGTTAAAAAACATATTTCCAAATGAAGTTATAAATAATTTCATGGAGAAAATAAAAAATTTAAAAGAAGTTTTTAAAATAGAAGTAAGGTTAATAATATTAAGTGCTTTTATAATAACATTAGGATTTAAGATACTTGGAATACATAATAGTATTTTTTTAGGAAGTCTATGTGCAATTTTAGATATACTTCCTTTTGTTGGAACAACAATTGTTTTTATACCAATTATAATATACAATATTATAATGAAGAGGTATTTATTAATAATTGGATTAATTTCATTATATTTGTTAGAACGGTTTGTTAGGGAAATATTAGAGGCAAAATTTCTAAGTAGCAAATTAGAAATTCATCCATTAATAGTAATAGTATCGATTTATGTAGGGGTAAAAATGTTTGGATTTATTGGTATAATTGCAGGTCCAATTTACAGTATAATTGCAAAAGATATGATATACAGTAGTTAAATACTGAATTCGAGGAGGTAAGTATGAAAAACATTTCGATTTTAGGGGCTACAGGCTCAATAGGTACTCAAACTTTAGATGTAATAAGAAGTTCAAATAATGAAATTAAGCTTATAGGTGTAAGTGCTAATTCATCTGTTGAAAAGATTAAGGAAATAATAAATGAATTTAATCCTAAATATGTGGCTATGATGGATGAGGAAAGTTCAAAAGTTATTAAACGTTATTGTTTAGATAACAATTTGAAGATAGAAGTCTATTCAGGAATAGAAGGTCTTGAAAAAATAGCTACATTGGAAGAAATAGATATGGTTTTAACTTCAGTAGTGGGGATGATTGGATTAAGACCAACTATAAAAGCTATTGAAGCAAAAAAAGATATAGCATTAGCTAATAAGGAAACTTTAGTTGTAGCTGGCGAGTTAGTTATGAAAAAAGCAAAAGAAATGGGAGTAGATATACTACCAGTAGATTCGGAACATAGTGCTATATTCCAAGCTTTAAATGGGTATACTGAAAATGATGTAAGTAAAATTATTTTAACAGCTTCAGGGGGACCATTTAGAGGAAAAGATAATGAATACTTAAAAAGTGTGACGGTAAATGATGCATTAAAACATCCTAAATGGAATATGGGTCAAAAAATATCTATAGATTCAGCAACACTTATGAATAAAGGACTTGAAGTTATTGAAGCGCATTTTTTGTTTAATTGTCCATATGAAAATATAGAAGTAGTAGTGCACCCTCAAAGTATAATTCATTCAATGGTAGAGTATAATGATGCAAGTGTTATTGCTCAGTTAGGTTCAACGGATATGAAGTTACCTATACAATATGCAATTAATAAAAAAGAAAGAAAACATGCTATAGCAAAAAAACTTAATTTTTATGAAATTGGAGCATTAACTTTTGAAAAACCTGACTTAGAAACTTTCAAGTGTTTAAAGCTTGCTTATAAAGCTGGAAAAGAAGGAGGGTTAGCTCCATGTATATTAAATGGTGCTAATGAAGAAGCGGTATCTTTACTTTTAGAAGAAAAGATAAAGTTTTTACAAGTTTCAGAAATCATAGAAGAGGCTTTAGAAAATTTTAAAGAAGAAAAATCAAAGGAAGTTAATTTAGAAAATGTAATTGAATTAGATAAGAAAGTAAGAGAATATATAAGGGTAAGATGGAATTAGGAGGAGAAATATATTGTATATAATCTATGCGTTATTGGGATTTAGTTTACTTATAATAGTCCATGAACTTGGTCATTTTGTAATGGCAAAGGTAAATGGAATAAAGGTTGAGGAATTTGCTATTGGAATGGGACCTAAAATACTTTCAACTCAAGGAAAAGAAACAAAATATTCAATAGGTTTGTTTCCTATTGGAGGATATGTTAAAATGATGGGAGAAGAAGAAGAGGTTCAAGATGAAAGGAGCTTTTCTTCGAAATCGCCTCTTAGAAGAATAAGTGTTATTATAGCTGGAGCAACTATGAATTTCTTATTTGCTATAATTATATTTACAGTATTTTTAAATAAGTTTGGATATAGTTTACCTAAGGTAAATAGCTTAATTGAAAATATGCCAGCAATGGAAGCTGGATTACAAGAAGGCGATACTTTCGTAAAGATTAATGGAAGTAGAGTATTTTCAGCAGATGATTTAACTATAGGTATAAGTCTTGCAAAAAATAATCCAATTAACTTTTTAATTGAAAGAAATGGGGAGAAGAAGGAAGTTACTGTTACTCCAAAGTTGACAGAGGAAAATGGAAGGGAAAGATACATGATAGGCTTTGGATTCGAAAGAGTAGATAACCCTGGTATTGTACAAAGTTTTAAACAAAGCTTCAAAGAAACATTATCAGTAATTAGTCAAACTTATAAAAGTTTAAAGATGATGATTATGGGTGAAGTTAATTTTAAAACAGATGTAGGGGGACCGGTATCTATTATCAGAATGTCTAGTGAGGCCGCAAAAAATGGTATATGGAATCTTATGTATTTTGTAGCCTTTATAAGCATAAATTTAGCTGTATTTAACATGTTACCATTCCCAGCCTTAGATGGTGGGTGGACTGTAATATTATTAATAGAGCTTATTACAAGAAGAAAAGTACCAGATAAATTAGTTGGGGCAATGAACTATGTTGGAATAATGTTACTTTTTGGGCTTATGATTATAGTTACAATAAAAGATATATTATTCCCTATACAACTTTAGGAGAGGAAATAAAATGGAAAGAAAACAAACAAGAAAAGTTAAGGTTGGAAGTTGTTATATAGGAGGAGATGCTCCTGTATCTATTCAATCAATGACAAATACAGATACAAGAGATGTAGAAGCTACATTAGAACAAATAAATACTTTATATAAAGCAGGATGTGAAATAATAAGATGTGCAGTTCCTGATATGAAGGCGGCAGAGGCATTAAAGGAAATATGCCAAGGTTCACCAATTCCTGTAGTTGCAGATATACATTTTGATTATAAATTAGCTTTAGCAGCTATCGAAAATGGAGTATCTGCATTAAGAATAAATCCAGGTAATATTGGAAGTATAGAAAAAGTTAAAATAGTTGCAGAAGCAGCAAAGGCTAAAAACTTACCAATTAGAATTGGCGTAAATTCAGGGTCTTTAGAAAAAGATATTTTAGAAAGAGATGGAAAGCCAACTGCAAAGGGGTTAGTTGAATCAGCTTTAAGACATGTTAAAATACTAGAAGAATTAGACTTTTATGATATAGTTATTTCAATAAAATCATCTGATGTTGTAATGATGATAGAAGCATATAGATTGATGAGTCAAAGTTGCAATTATCCTCTTCATTTAGGTGTAACTGAATCAGGAACACCTTTTAGGGGAACAATAAAATCAAGTATTGGACTTGGTACACTTTTAGCAGAAGGTATAGGCGATACTGTTAGAGTATCTTTAACTAGTGATCCGATTGAAGAAATAAAGGTTGCTAAGGAAATATTAAAAGCCTTAAAATTAAGAGAAAGCGGATTACAATTTATATCTTGTCCTACTTGCGGCAGAACTCAAATTAACCTTATTAAAATAGCACAAGAAGTTGAAAAAAAATTAGAAAGTATAAACAAAAATATTAAGGTTGCTGTAATGGGCTGTGCTGTTAATGGACCAGGAGAAGCAAGAGAAGCAGACATTGGAATTGCCGGTGGTAGAGGAGAAGGTTTAATCTTTAAAAAAGGTATAATTGTTAAAAAAGTAAAAGAAGAAGATTTAATTGAAGAGTTAATGAAAGAAATAGAAAATATGTAATTAGAATAATTGACAATGAATAATGAAAAATTAAGTTGGATAAATACTTAATTGACATTTTACATTGTCAATTATTTCGTTAATTATTATTTGCCAAATATTAATAAATATTTTACTCAACACTTCATAAAATATTAAACTATGCATTATCAATTAGATATGATCAAGTATACAGGAGGTGTTATTTATTTGAGTGAAGATGCTTTAAAACTTATAAAGAAAGAAATAAATAAGAATGAATCATTAGAAGATAAAGGAATAAATATAATAAAGTTTCAGTTTTTAAAGAAAAGCAATCTTCTAAAAGTTGTATTACGTGGAAAAGATGGTTTAAATAATCAAGAAGAAGATGAAGTTAAAAGGGCAATTAAGAAAACATTAGGAATTGATATAAATATAGAAGTCTTATTTTATAGGGATATATCAAACTTAACACTAAATGAGATAGTAGAAAAACATTGGCTTGAAGTTACAGAAGATGTAATGAAAAAAGCACCTTTATCTAAATCAGTACTTATTAAAGGAAAGAAGAGTGTTAATGGTAATACTATAAATATAGCTAGTGGATATGAGAAAATAAATGAGCATCTAAATACAAAAGATATTCCAAAGCAAATAGCATTAAAGATAGAAAGTATATTTGGAATAAAATCTAAAATAACTTTAGAGTATGATAGTAGCTTGGAAGTAGAAAGTGACTATACTGAAAAACTTGAAAAAGAAAAAGAAGTTTTAAAAGAAATCTTCAGTGGAAGAAATATTTCAGTGCAGTCTACAAGTAATCCAAGTGAAGAAAAACAAAATGCTAAGGCTAAGAAACCATATGAAAAAAGAGAATTCAAAAGAGAGCCTAAAAGTGAAAATAGCATTTTAGGAAGAGGTATAAGTCAAGAAGCTATACCAATTAAGGAAATTGATGAAACTTCAGGTGTTGTTGCTGTTATAGGGGAAGTATTTAAAACAGATATAGTTGAAACTAAAACAGGTAAAATTATATTAACTTTCTTTATTACAGACTATACAAGTTCAATAACCGTAAAATGCTTTTTAAAGCCACAAGAAACTGAAGAAGTATTAGAGAATGTTAAAAAAGGCTTATACTGTAAAGTGAGAGGAGAAGCAATTTATGATACATATGCTAGAGAAGTAGTAATAATGGGAAGAGATATCTTAAGAATGAGTAAGATAGAAAGAATGGATGGAGCTGAAGAAAAAAGAGTTGAGCTTCATTGTCATACAACCATGAGTGCTATGGATGGCGTTGTGTCAGCTACTAAAATAATAGAAAGAGCAGCAAAATGGGGGCATAAAGCTATCGCAATAACAGATCATGGTGTTGTTCAAGCTTTTCCAGATGCTCAAATTGCAGCTAAAAAGAATAAAATTAAGGTGCTATATGGAGTAGAAGGATATTTAGTTAATGATGGAATACCTATAGCATTAAATGATATGGGGCAAAGCTTTGATGATACTTTTATAGTATTTGATATAGAAACTACAGGATTTTCAGCTAAAAATGATAAGATAATAGAAATAGGAGCTGTGAAGATTAAGGGAAGAGAAGTAATAGATACATTTAGTGAATTTGTATATCCTAAATGTAGAATTCCTTATAAGATAACGGAACTTACTGGAATAACTGATGAAATGGTTCAAGATGCAGATCCTATAGAAGCTGTTTTACCTAAATTTATGGAGTTTATAGATGATTGTGCAGTGGTAGCTCATAACGCAGCATTTGATACAGGATTTATAAAAAAGAATTGTAATGACTTAGGTCTTGAATTTAATTCAACTATAGTAGATACAGTTCCTCTTGCAAGATTTTTATACCCTGAATTAAAAAGAGTAAAATTAAATTTAGTAGCTAAACATCTTGGAGTTTCACTTGAAAATCATCATAGAGCAGTTGATGATGCAAAGGCAACTGCAGAAATTTTCTTGATATCTATCAAAAAGATGGTAGAAGAATTAAATATGAATAGTCTTAATGATTTAAATAGGGAATTCCTTGAAAAAATGGATATTAAAAAGGAAAAGACATATCATATAATAATTTTTGCAAAGACTCAAGCAGGTATGAAGAACTTATATAAATTAGTATCTGAAGCTCATATAGATAATTTTCATAAGAATCCAAGGGTTAGAAAAAGTAAGCTTATGGAAATGAGAGAAGGGCTAATTATTGGTTCGGCTTGTGAAGCTGGAGAAGTATATAGAGCTGTTTTAGATGGAAAGTCAGATGAAGAACTAAAAGAAATCATGGGATTTTATGATTATTTAGAAATCCAGGCTATAGGGAATAATGAATATCTTATAAATAAAGGAAATGTAAAAGATGAAGACGAACTTAGAAGTTTAAATACTAAGATATATAATTTAGGTAAAGAACTTAATAAACCAGTAGTAGCAACAGGAGATGTACACTTTTTAGATCCACAAGATGAGGTTTTTAGAAGAATAATAATGGCAGGGCAAGGTTTCTCAGATTCAGAAAAACAGCCACCTTTATATTTAAAAACTACTGAAGAAATGTTAAAAGAGTTTTCTTATTTAGGAGTAGATGGTGCAAAAGAAGTTGTAATAACTAATCCAGGAGAAATAGCAGATTCTATAGATGTTTTAAAGCCAATACCAGATGAAACATATCCACCTAAAATAGAAGGTGCAGATGATGAAATTAGAGAAATGACTATGAAAAAGGTACATTCAATTTATGGAGATCCACTGCCCGAAATAGTTCAAAAAAGATTAGATAAGGAATTAAACTCAATTATAAATAATGGGTATGCTGTGTTATATTTGATTGCCCAAAAACTAGTTGCAAAATCACTAGCAGATGGTTACTTAGTTGGATCAAGAGGATCTGTTGGATCATCTTTTGTTGCAACAATGTCAAATATAACAGAGGTTAATGGGTTACCTCCACATTACGTTTGCCCTAACTGTAAAAATTCGGAGTTCTTCTTAGATGGTTCTGTAAGCTCAGGTGCTGATTTAGAAGATAAGGATTGTCCGAAATGTGGAGCTAAATATATAAAAGATGGTCATGATATACCGTTTGAAACTTTCCTAGGATTTGAAGGTGATAAGGAACCTGATATAGATCTTAACTTTTCAGGTGATAACCAAGGAGAAATTCATAAATATACAGAAGTTTTGTTTGGTAAAGGATACGTATTTAAAGCAGGAACAATAGGTACTGTTGCTGAAAAAACAGCATATGGATATGTAAGAAAATATTTAGATGAAAGAGGGCTTAGAGCATCAAGTGCTGAAATTGAAAGATTAACTATTGGTTGCACAGGAATAAAAAGAACAACAGGGCAGCATCCAGGTGGTATTATGGTTGTTCCAAGTGATAATGAAATTTATAATTTCACACCAATACAACGGCCTGCTGATGATCCAACATCAGATGTTACAACAACTCATTTTGATTATCACTCTATATCAGGAAGATTACTTAAACTTGATATACTTGGACACGACGATCCAACTATGATAAGAATGCTTCAAGATTTAACTGGAGTAGACCCTAAAACAATACCTTTAAATGATAAAAAAGTTATTTCTTTATTTACTTCACCAGAAGCACTAGGAGTAACTAAGGAAGAACTAGGGTGTGAAGTTGGTAGTTATGGACTTCCGGAATTTGGTACAAAATTTGTTAGAGGAATGCTTGTAGATACTCAACCCAAAAGTTTCGCAGATTTAGTTAGAATATCTGGTCTTTCACATGGTACAGATGTATGGCTTAACAATGCACAGTACTTTATAAAAGAAGGATATACTACACTTAAAGACTGTATATCTACAAGAGATGATATCATGGTTTATCTAATGTATGCTAGAGTACCTCCTAAGATGGCGTTTACCATAATGGAAAGTGTAAGAAAAGGTAAGGGACTTACAGAAGAATTTGAAAAAACAATGAAGGAAAATAATGTTCCTGATTGGTATATAGAGTCATGTAAAAGAATAAAATACATGTTCCCTAAAGGGCATGCTGTTGCTTATGTAATGATGGCTGTAAGGATAGCTTACTTTAAGGTATATTATCCTGAAGCATATTATGCAACATATTTTACTGTAAGGGCAGATGATTTTGATGCGGACCTTATTTGTAAGGGACCAGGAGCAATAAAAGCAAAATTAGATGAACTTTACGAACTAGGAAATAAAGTTACAGCAAAAGATAAGGGATTAATTACTGTTTTAGAACTTTCCTATGAACTTTATGCAAGAGGACTCAAATTCTTAAAGGTAGATTTATATATATCAGAAGCAACAAAGTTTACAATTGAGAAGGATGGAATAAGACCTCCTATAAGTGCGCTTCAAGGAGTTGGAGATAACGCAGCAAAAAGTATAGTAGAAGCTAGAAAAGAAGGCGAATTTATATCTAAAGAGGATTTAAGAGTAAGATCAAAAGTTTCAAAAACTGTAATAGAAACATTGAGTAATCATGGGTGCCTTGAAGGAATGTCAGAAACGAATCAGTTATCTTTGTTTTAAATTAAGTATAAAAATAATATATATGGGGCAAGTAATTAATATAAGTAGCGTAACAATTTAATTACTACCCCTTGTATTAATTAGGAAATTATGATAGGATAATTAAAGAAGTAATTTACTAATAGCTAGAAAATGTGAGTGGGAGTGATAAATGCCCGCTCTTTCTATTTAATTGCAACTACAAATAGTTGCTTTTTTTATAGAGTAGTTAAGATTTAGTAAAGCTTTAAAATTTAAAAACTGAATATAGTAAAGGAGGGTTAATATGAAAGTTGATGCATTATTAGAAACTATTGATCAATTAGTAAGACCTATAGCTGAAGAACTTAATTATGAAATTTATCACATTGAGTATGTAAAAGAAAATGGAGATTATTATTTAAGAATATATATTGATAAAGATGGTGGTATAGCATTATCTGATTGTGAAGCATTGTCTAGAAGAGTAAGTGATGTCATGGATGAAAAAGATCCAATCAAAGATGCATACTTCTTGGAAGTTTCATCACCGGGATTAAATAGAGGACTATTTACAGATGAACACTTTAAAAAGCAAATAGGAAAAGAGATAATGGTTAAATTCACAAAATCATTAAATGGAAGAAAAAATTTAAAAGGTATATTAAAGGAAGTAAGTGATGATTCAGTTGTAGTTGAAGCTGATGAGTTAGTTACAATTCCAAAAGATAAAATAAAATCAGCCAATTTAGAAGGGGAAATATAATAAGGAGGATATTAAAATGAACCAAGAGTTTATAGGTGCTCTTAGAGAAATTGTTAAAGATAAGGGGATTAGCGAAGATTTACTTTTTACAACTATTGAGGATGCGTTAGTTGCAGCATACAAAAAGAACTACGCTAGCCCAACAACTTCAGCACAAAATGTTAAAGTAAGTATAAATAGAGAAACAGGAGAAATTCATGTATACGCTCAAAAAGTAGTAGTTGAAGATGTGTATGATGATGTAACTGAAATAAGTTTAGAAGAAGCTAAGGAAGTTAGCCCAAGATATGATCTTGATGATATAGTTGATTTAGAAGTTACTCCAAAGAATTTTGGTAGAGTAGCAGCTCAGCTTGCTAAGGGTGTGGTAACTCAAAGAATAAGAGAAGCTGAAAGAAACATAGTATATTCAGAGTACAAAGAATTAGAATATGACATAATTACTGGTACTGTCTTAAGAAAAGATAAAGGTAATGTCTTTGTAAATCTTGGAAGAATAGAAACATCTATTGGACCAAATGAACAAATTCCAGGAGAAGAATATAAATTTAATGAAAAAGTAAAACTATATGTTGTAGAAGTTAAAAATGGATCAAAAGGGGCTCAAATTTTAGTTTCAAGAACCCATCCAGGTTTAGTAAAAAGACTATTTGAGTTAGAAGTGCCTGAAATATATGAAGGTGTTGTTGAAATAAAGAGTATTTCAAGAGAAGCTGGTTCAAGAAGTAAAATTGCTGTTTACTCAAATGATGAAAATGTAGATCCAATGGGGGCTTGTGTTGGACCGAAAGGAACAAGAGTACAAAATATAGTTAACGAGCTTAAAGGTGAAAAGATTGATATAATAAAATGGAGCAAAAATCCTGAAGAGTTTATAGCAGCATCATTAAGTCCTGCTAAAGTTTTAGAAGTAGTTGCTTGTGAAGAAACAAAATCTGCTAAAGTAGTTGTAGACGATAATCAATTATCACTTGCAATAGGAAAAGAAGGGCAAAATGTTAGACTTGCAGCTAAGTTAACAAATTGGAAAATAGATATAAAAAGCAAATCTCAAGCAGATGCATTAAAAGAAGAAACAGTTGAAGAAACTATAGAATAAGGGAGGATTTTTATGAAAGTAAAGAAAATTCCTTTGAGAATGTGCACAGGATGTATGGAGATGAAACCTAAAAAGGAACTTATAAGGGTTGTAAAAACTCCAAAAGGTGATGTTTCAGTTGATTTAACTGGGAAAAAATCAGGCAGAGGCGCATATATTTGCAAAGATAAAGAGTGTTTAGAAAAAGCTTTTAAAACAAAAAGGCTTTCAAGAAATTTAGATATAGCTATAGATGAAGTTATATACAATAGATTAAGGGAAGAGATTGAAAATGAATAAATTTTTTAATTTTCTAGGCCTAGCTAAAAGATCAGGAAATTTAGTTGAAGGGTATAGTAAATGTGACGAGCAAAGAAATAGGAAATCTATTTTTTTATTCATCATGTCTAATGATGCTTCAAATAGTACAAAAAAGAAATTTAAAAATCATTGCGTATCAAAAGATATAAAATTTATAGAAGACTTTTCAAAAGAAGAGTTAGGTGCTGCAATTGGAAGAGAAGAAGTGAAAATATTAGCTATAACAGATGAAAATATGGCTAAAAAACTTTATACCATTTACGAAGAGGAAAAAGTTAAAATTTAACCGGGGGTGATTTTATTGTCAAAAATCAGAGTATATGAATTGGCAAAAGAACTGCAAATAAGTTCAAAGGAACTTATAGAATTATTAATGAATGAGTTTAGCGTTGATGTAAAAAATCATATGAGCGTTATAGAAGATGAAGATGCAGAGTTAATCAAAGAGTTAATTGGAGATACTGGAGCATCAGGAGATAAAACTATAGTTGATGAATATGAAGAAATATTAGCTGAAGAAGTTAATAATCAAGCTAAAAAAAGAAAAAGAAAGAAAGTAGAAGAAGACGCTAACATAATTGGTGAAGGCGGATCAGGTGTTGTTGAAATTGGAGAGACAATAACTGTAAAAGAACTTTCAGAAAAACTTGGAAAACCAAGTGCAGATGTTATAAAGACTCTTATTTTTACAGGAGTTATGGCTGCTATAAATCAAGAAATAGATTTTGCAACTGCTGAAAAAGTATGTGAAAAATATGAGTGTTTAGTTGTTAAAAAAGAAGAAAAAGAAGAGCTAGAAGTGGTTGAAGAAGAAGAAGTGGTAGAAGAAAACCTAGTTAAGAGACCTCCTATAGTTACAGTTATGGGTCACGTTGACCATGGTAAGACTTCATTATTAGATGCTATAAGAAAAGCTAATGTTACTGCTCATGAAGCTGGTGGTATAACTCAACATATTGGAGCTTACACTGTAAATTTAAATGGCGAAAAATTAACATTTTTAGATACACCAGGACACGAAGCTTTTACAGCAATGAGAGCAAGAGGAGCTCAAGTTACAGACGTAGTTATATTAGTTGTTGCAGCAGATGATGGTATAATGCCACAAACAAAAGAAGCTATTAGCCACTGTAAAGCAGCAGAAGTTCCTATGATAGTAGCTATAAATAAAATAGATAGACCAGGAGCTAATATAGATAGAGTTAAACAAGAATTAACTGAGTATGAATTAGTAGCCGAAGACTGGGGTGGAGATACTATATGTGTTCCTGTATCAGCAAAGACAGGTGAAAATTTAGAACAATTATTAGAAATGGTTCTATTAACAGCAGAAATGGCAGAACTTAAAGCAGATCCAAAGAGAAAAGCTAAGGGTACTGTTATAGAAGCTAAACTTGATAAAGGTAGAGGTGCAGTAGCAACACTACTTATTCAAAATGGTACATTACATGTAGGAGATTCAATATTAGTTGGTTCTACATATGGTAGAATAAGAGCTATGTTTGATGATAAAGGAAAGAGTATAAAAGCAGCTGGTCCTTCAATTCCAGTGGAAATTTTAGGACTTTCAGAAGTTCCAGCAGCAGGAGATAGATTTACTGTTGTTAAAGATGAGAAAACAGCAAGAAATATGGCTGAAACAAGAAAACAAAAAATTAAAGATGAAAGCTTCCATTCAGCTAATAGAGTTTCTCTTGAAGATTTATATAGCCAAATTCAAGAAGGAACAGTTAAAGAACTTGGTATTATAGTTAAGGCTGATGTTCAAGGGTCAGTTCAAGCTATAAAACAATCATTAGAAAAGCTTTCAACTGAAGATGTTAAAGTAAGAGTAATTCATGGTGGTGTTGGTGCTATAACTGAAACAGATGTTACTCTTGCAACGGCTTCAAATGCATTACTTATAGGATTTAATGTAAGACCAGATTCAAATGCTACAGTAGTTGCAGATAAAGAAGGGGTCGAAATTAAAACATATAGAATAATTTACGATGCAATAGAAGATGTTAAATCAGCTATGATTGGAATGCTTGATCCAGAGTATAAAGAAGTTGTAAATGGAAAAGCAGAAGTAAGAATGGTTTATAAGATTTCAAATGTAGGAACAATTGCTGGATGTTACGTTACAGATGGTAAAATAATAAGAAACTCTGAAGTTAGAGTTATAAGAGATGGAATAGTAATATTTGAATCAACTTTAGCTTCACTTAAGAGATTTAAAGATGATGCAAAGGAAGTAAACACTGGTTATGAATGTGGTTTAAGTGTTGAAAAGTTTAATGATCTTAAAGAAGGTGACGTAATAGAGTCATTTAGTATGCAAGCAATTGAAAGAAAGCAGCTTTAATTAAAGAGGTGATTTTAAATGGCTAATTACAGAGGTGGCAGAATAAACGAAGAAGTTAGAAGAGAAATAAGTGTTATCATAAGAGATGAAATTAAAGATCCTAGAATGACTGCTATGGTTTCAATTACAGCAGTTAAAGTAACTAAGGATTTAAGATATGCAAAGGTATTTGTAAGTATTTTTGGTAAAAATGAAGAAGAAAAAAATGAAACCTTTGCAGCATTAAAAAGTGCAAGCGGATATATAAGAAAAGAAATAAGCCAAAGAATGAATTTGAGAAATACACCTCAAATATTATTTGAGCTTGATGATTCTATAAGCTACAGTATGAAAATAGAAGAGCTTATAGAAAAAGTTAAGGAAAAGTAATGAACACATTACAAGATATATCTAAAGCAATTTTAGATAGTAAAAAAATAGGCATTACCTACCATGTATCACCTGATGGTGATGCAGTAGGTAGTGCACTTGCACTATTAAATGGATTAAGAACCTTAAAAAAAGATGCTTATTTAATTTCAAAAGATATAATATCAGAAAATCTTCAATTTCTTAAAGGTGCAAATGAAGCTACAGGAAATTTAATAACTCCAGTTGATGATACTTCAATAGTTGTAGTATTAGATTGTGGAAATTATGAAAGAATATCTGCAGACTTAGATAATTTTAAAGGAAGTATATTAAATTTAGATCATCATATTACAAATGATAAATATGGAGATTTAAATTATGTAGATGTAGAAGCTGCGGCTACGGCAGAAATAGTTTTTGAATTGTTAGAATCATTAGGAATTAATTTTAATAATCAAAGTGATGATATAAGAGAGATAGGTACTTGTCTTTATACATCATTAGTCACAGATACAGGTGCATTTAGACATTCAAATGTAACTTTTAGAACTCATAATATTGCAGCAAAATTAAGAAAAATTGGTGTAAATAATACCTACATACATCAAAATCTTTTTGATAACAAGAGTTTTGAAAAGATTAGATTGATGGGTAAAGCATTGAATGACATGGAACTTTTATTTGATCGTAAAGTAGCATTAATTAAAATTCCTATGGCTTATGGGGATGAGCTTGGGATAGAAATAGGGGATACATCAGATATAATATCTTTCGGTTTACAAATAAAAGGTGTAGAAGTTGCAGTTCTAATAAAGGAAATAGAAAATGGTTCTAAGGCAAGTTTAAGATCAAAAGATAAATTTGATGTTAGAAATATAGCTGAAAAGCTAGGCGGCGGTGGCCATGTAAAAGCTGCGGGGATAACTTTAAAGGGTATAAAATTAGACGAGGCTAAGAACAAAATTCTAGAGGAAATAGAGAAAGAGTTGTTATAATGAACGGCGTAATTAATATTTTTAAGAATACTGGTATGACTTCTTTTGATGTTGTAAGAATAATAAAAAAAGCAGCAGGCACTGGAAAGGTTGGACATACTGGAACACTAGATCCAGAAGCAAGTGGTGTTTTGCCTATATGTATAGGCAAAGGAACAAAAATTATTGATTATATAATGAATAGTGAAAAAATCTATGAAGTAGAGTTTAAGATTGGTATAAAAACTACTACATATGATTTAGAGGGAGATATAATAGAGGAAAAAGATCCATCTAATATAAGCGATGAAAATATAGTGAAGGCTATTTATTCTTATGAAAAAGAATATTCTCAAGTTCCACCTATGTATTCTGCTTTAAAGCAAAATGGTGTAAGGCTCTATGAATTGGCGAGAAAAGGCATAGAAGTAGAAAGAGAAGGTAGACTTGTAAATATATATAAGATAGAAGATGTAAAGATAAACAATCCATATATTAGTATGAAAGTTACATGTTCAAAAGGGACATATATAAGAAGTCTTTGTTATGATATAGGGGAAGCTTTAAATGTTGGAGCTACTATGACAAAGCTAAAAAGAAGTAAAACATCTAAATTTACTGAGGATGAATCTATTAATATAAAAGATATAAATTCTGAAAATATAAAAGATTACATTATAAGTATAGAAGATGCTTTAGATTCCTATGAAAAATTAATAGTTTTAACTAAATATTCAAAACTTTTAATTAATGGAGTTAAAGTTTTTGATAAGAGATTTACCAAAGAAAATATTGAAATAGGAAAACTATATAGAGTTTATGATGAAAGTGGAATGTTTATAGGACTTGGTAAAAGCGATCATCAAGGCTTTAAAATAGAAAAATTATTAATTAATTAGGGGAGCAGGATATGATAGTAATAGATGATATTATTATGGAAAATAAGGATAGTGACAACTATGTAGCATTAGGAAGTTTTGATGGACTTCATTATGGTCATTTATCCCTTGTAAAAAAGACTGTCCAAGTTGCTAATGAAAAAAAAGGCAAAAGTATGGTGTTTACATATAAAAATCATCCTAAAACATTAGTAAAGCCAGAAAGTACACCTAAATTAATTATGGATTTAGAAACGAAGCTTAAATATTTAGAACAAGAAGATGTAGATATAGTAATACTAAGAAGCTTTACTAAAGAATTTATGTCAATGTCTGCAGAGGATTTTATAAAATTACTTTGTGTAGACTATAATGTAAAAGGAATTATAGTTGGATTTAACTTTAAATTTGGATATAAAAATTTAGGGGATGTAAATTTATTAGAAGATCTTCAAAGTAAATATGGATATGAATTATATATTATGGAACCATACACTTATAAAGGTGATGTAATAAGTAGTACTAGAATAAGAAAAAGTATTTTAGAAGGAGATGTAAAAGAAGCTTCTAAAATGTTATCTAAGCCATATTTAATTAAAGGAAGAGTTATTCATGGTAAAAAACTAGGAAGAACAATAGGATTTCCAACTGCAAATTTAGAGTTCGATAATAAAATAATAATTCCGGATAAGGGAGTTTATTATACTAATGTAGAGTATAATAATAAAATTTATAAAGGAATTACATCTGTTGGGAATAATCCTACAGTAAATGGGCAACAATTAACTATAGAAACATATATATTAAATTTTGATGATACTATCTATGGACAAGAAATTAAAGTTTATTTTATTGAAAGAATAAGGGGTGAAATAAAGTTTAATTCCTTAGAGGAACTTGTTGAACAAATTAAAAAAGATGAAAAATTTGCGGAAGATAGAGATATAGTAATATAATTATGTAAATTTATAATTTACAATATCTATATCATTTGTTATAATAGCAAAGAAGAACCTAATTCTAAGATATGAGGGTGCTAGCTCATTTCCTGGATATAGGGGATAAATTTACGGAGGTGCGAACAATGGACGCAATAAGAAAGCAAGAAATAATCAAAGAACACGGAAGACATGAAGGAGATACTGGTTCACCAGAAGTGCAAATCGCTTTATTAACAGAAAGAATTAATTCTTTAACTGATCATTTAAAGATGCACAAGAAAGATCACCACTCAAGAAGAGGTCTTTTAATGATGGTTGGACAAAGAAGAGGTCTTTTAAATTACTTAGCTGATCAAGATATCGAAAGATACAGAGCTATAATTAAAAAATTAGGCTTAAGAAGATAGTCTTTAGAGCGGTTTTTAAGCCGCTCTATTATTTTAACAATTTTAAATGATAAGATATAAGCCTGAAGGGAGGTTACAAAATGAACAATGTAATGAAAACAACTATAGCTGGTAGAGAACTTAAGTTGGAATTTGGAAAGATTGGGATGTTATCAAATTTAGCATCATTTATTAGCTATGGAGACACAGTAATTTTAACTAATGTTAATGCTTCAGAAAAACCAAGAGAGGGAATAGATTTCTTTCCTCTAAGTGTTGAATATGAAGAAAGATTATACTCAGTAGGAAAAATACCAGGTGGTTTTATTAAAAGAGAAGGTAGACCTTCAGAAAATGCTATATTATTTGGAAGAGCAGTTGACAGACCATTAAGACCTTTATTTCCAAAGGGATATAGAAATGATGTTCAAGTTGTATGTACAGTAGTATCAGTTGAGAAGGATAACCTACCAGAAATTCTAGCAATTAATGCAGCATCATTGTCATTATGCTTATCAAGCATTCCTTTTACAACTCCTGTTGCAGCTGTGCAAGTAGGTCTAATCAATGGAAATTTCATTTTAAATCCAACATCTAAAGAAAGAGAAGAAAGTGAACTCCAATTAACTGTTTGTGCAACTAGTGAAAGAGTTATGATGATTGAAGCTGGTGGTCAAGAAATTCCAGAGGATGTTATGCTTGCTGCCATTAAATTTGGATTTGATAGTTGCCAAGATATCATTAAATTCCAAGAAGAAGCAATGCAAAGATTTGGAAAAGAAAAAATGGTTCCTGAATTATATAAGCCAAGTAAAGAGTTAGAAAATGAAATAAAAGAATTTGCTGGTGAAATAATTAAAGAAGCTATGTGGATAACTGATAAAGATGAAAGAAATGCTGCAATGGACGAAGTAAATGAAAAGGTTTATGCAGAATTTGAAGAAAAGTATCCAGAAAACGTAGGAGATATAAAGGAAATAATCTATAACTTACAAAAAGAAGTTGTAAGAGATATGCTTTTAAATCACCATAGAAGACCAGATGAAAGAGCATTTGATCAAGTTAGACCAATATCATGTGAAGTAGGAATTTTACCAAGAACTCATGGTACAGGATTATTTACAAGAGGATTAACTCAAGTAATGACTGTTGCTACATTAGGAGCAGTAGGAGATATTCAAATAATTGATGGTATAGGTGAAGAAGAATCAAAAAGATACATGCACCACTATAACTTCCCAGGATATTCAGTAGGTGAAGTAAAGCCTTTAAGAGGCCCAGGAAGAAGAGAAATAGGTCATGGAGCTTTAGCAGAAAGAGCATTAGAACCATTAATACCTTCAGAAGAAGAATTCCCATATACTATTAGATTAGTATCAGAAGTATTAAGTTCTAATGGTTCAACATCACAAGCTTCAGTTTGTGGTAGTACTTTAGCATTATTAGATGCAGGAGTTCCTCTTAAGAGACCAGCAGTAGGTATAGCAATGGGACTTATAACTTCAGAAGATCTTACAAGAGAAGAAGTTTTAACTGATATTCAAGGAATAGAAGACTTCTTTGCTGATATGGACTTCAAAGTTGCAGGAACTGTAGAAGGAATTACGTCAATACAAGTTGATACTAAGATAAAGGGATTAAGTTTTAAAGTTATAGAAGATGCTATAATGGGAGCTAGAAAGGCTAGACTTCATATCTTAGATAAAATAAGTGAATGTATTCCAGGACCAAGAGGAGAAGTTTCAACATATGCTCCTAAAACTTCAATAATAAGTATAGATCCAGAAAAGATAAGAGATGTTATAGGTGCTGGTGGAAAAGTTATAAATAAGATTATCGAAGAAACTGGAGTTAAAATTGATATTAAAGAAGATGGTACAGTTTTTGTATCTTCAGCAGATCATGATGGCGTAAATAAAGCAATAGCTATTATAGAAGGTTTAACAAAAGAAGTTAAAGTCGGAGAAGTTTACTTAGGAAAAGTAACTAAGATAGCTACTTTTGGTGCTTTTGTTGAAATTCTTCCTAATAAAGAAGGATTATGTCATATATCAAAATTAGACAAAGCAAGAGTAAATAAAGTTGAAGATGTGGTATCTGTAGGTGATGAAATATTAGTCAAGGTAACCGAAATAGATAATCAAGGAAGAATTAATCTTTCAAGAAAAGATGCTTTAACTGATGACTCAGAAGAAAAGACTGAGAAAAGCGAATAGAAAAAGTTAGTAAAGGGCAATTTATTGCCTTTTTTTCTTTATATGATAAAATTTAAATTAAACACTAATAATTAATAATTAAGTATTACATAACTATAAAATAATATAGAATAATAGTAATATAGAATAAATTTAGAAATAAAGAGGAGGAACTATGTACAATATATATATATTAAAAAATGGTTTAAGAGTTGTAACAGAATATATAGATCACGTAAATTCAATAAGTGTCGGTGTTATGGTTCAAAATGGTTCAAGAAATGAGGATTTAGAGTTAAACGGTATATCACATTTTATAGAGCATATGTTTTTTAAAGGAACAGAAAAAAGAACTTCAAAGGAAATTGTTCAACAAATAGAAAATGTAGGGGGTCAAATAAATGCTTATACAAGCAAAGAAGCAACTTGTTATTATATAAAAGCTTTAAATACACATTTAGATTTATCAATAGAAATTTTAGCTGATATGATATTAAATTCTAAGTTTGATGATGAAGAAATAGAAAAAGAAAAAGGTGTAGTTATTGAGGAAATAAATATGAGTGAAGACACTCCAGAAGATGTTTTAGATAATGATTCATCAAAGGCTATTTTTGGAGATAATTCATTATCTTATCCTATACTTGGTACTATAGAAAATATAAAGTCATTTAATAGTAAAAAGATAAAGAAATTTGTTAAATCACATTATGCGCCTCATAATTCAGTAATTTCTGTATGTGGAAAATTTGATGAAAAAGAATTATTGAAAATGATAGAAGATAATTTCGGGTCTTGGGAAGGGGAAGGAGATTATAAGCCAGAATATAAAACCCCAATTTTACTTTCACAAAGTAAATATACAAATAAACCAATAGAACAACTTCATATAAATTTAGCATTTAAAGGATTGCCATATGCGCATGAAAAATCTTATTCTCTAGTACTTCTAAATAATGTGTTTGGAGGAGGAGCATCATCTATATTATTTCAAAATGTAAGAGAAGAGTTAGGACTTTGCTATACTATTTATTCATATGCTCAGCCATATTTAGGGACTGGAATAAATAATATATATACAGGAGTAAGTAAACAATCTGCAGATAAGGCACTAGATGTTATTAATAAGGAACTTAAAAAATTTGCTGAAAATGGAATTTCTAATGATGTATTAGAAATTAACAAGGAAAAAATAAAGGCAAGTTATATATTAGGTTTAGAAAGTACATCATCAAGAATGTTTTCAAATGCAAAGAGTATGCTACTACAAAATAAGATTAAAACACAAGAGGAAGTAATAAAAAGAATTAACAATATAAATGCTGATGACATAAATTATGTATTAGATACTTGCTTTAAACCAGGCATAATAAGTTCAGCGTATGTAGGTCAAGATATAGAATGGGAGAAATTAAATAATATAATAGAACCTAATATAAAAGCATATGATAATTCAAATAAAAATGGAATAAGAAGAATATAATTTTAATCATAATATTAGGTACTAAATTATCTCTGATTAGCATAGGATTTACATAAGATAGTGTGGAGGTGAATCTTATGTTAAGAGGAGATAGAAAAAAAGGTGAGTATTATGAAGATGAGTCCAAAAGAGAATCTAAGTATAGACTTCTTAGTGATTTAGAAAGATATGAAATATTTAATACAGAAGAAGCAGAAAAATATGATACTCAGCAAGCTTTAGATTTTATAATTGATGAAAATGGAAATTTGCAATTTATAGTTGCTGCTGTTGCCGGAAGTAAATTAGGCCTATTCAGTAGTAGGGAATATGTAGAAATCCCTTGGAGCTATGTTACTAAAATTGGAGCAAATGTTATAGTTGTTTCAGCTGATAAGGAGAAAATAAAAAGGGCAAGAGCATAAATTTAGGGAGGTTATTACTTGAAAATAATTATACAAAAATTTGGAGGTACATCTGTATCTACTGAAGAGAGAAGAAATCAAGTAGTAGCTAAGGTTAAAAATGCAATAGATGAAGGATTTTCCCCTGTAGTAGTTGTATCTGCAATGGGAAGAAAAGGAGAACCTTATGCTACAGATACTTTATTATCTTTATTAGATAATAATTTCAAGAGGAATAACCTACAGGCAACTGATATGCTTATGTGCTGTGGAGAAATTATAAGCAGTGTAGTAATGAGCAATGTTTTAATAAATGAAGGTATCCAAGCAGTTCCACTTACTGGTGGTCAAGCAGGTATTATAACAAATGATAATTTTTCTGAAGCAGATTTACTTTATACAAAAACAGAAAATATTAAAAGTATTATAGAAAGCGGAAAAGTTCCAGTTGTTACTGGATTCCAGGGAATAACTGGAAAAGGATATTTAACAACCCTTGGAAGAGGGGGAAGTGATACATCAGCATGTATTATAGGTGAAGCTTTAAATGCAGAAGAAATAGAAATATATACAGATGTAGATGGTATAATGACTGCTGACCCAAGAATCGTTGATGATGCTTCGTTAATAGATACAATAACTTATAATGAGGTTTTTCAACTTGCAGATCAAGGAGCAAAGGTTATACATCCACGAGCTGTTGAGTGTGCAAGAAAAGCTAATATTCCAATTGTTATTAAGAATACTATGAGTAACTGTAAAGGTACTTTAGTTAATAGCTATGGAACAAGTAATCATGAAAGAACTATTTCAGGGATAACACATTTAAATAATAGAGCTCAAGTAACAGTAAGATTAAATGAAAATAAAGATAAAGTAAATTATAGATATTTATTAGAAATTTTAGCGAAAAATAATATCAGTCTAGATTTAATAAATATATTTCCAACTGAACAAATTTTCACTATAGATTCATGTAAAAAGGAAAAACTAGAAAGAGTTCTTAAGGAAGCAGATATAAAATATAACTTAATAGAAAATTGTAGCACTATAGCTATAGTTGGGATAGGAATGACTGGAGTACCTGGTATAATGGCGAAAATAATAAATACATTATCAAAAGGTTCAATAGAAATTCTTCAAACAGCTGATTCTAATATGACAATATGGTGCTTAATTAAATCTGAGTATGTTAAGAGAGCTCTCAATTTACTTCATAAAGCATTTAATTTAGGTGAATAAAATAAATCCTCTTGTACAAAATAATATTGTATAGGAGGATTTTATTATGAATAATTTTTTTAACTCATCAAAAGATGAAAATAAGGATATAGAGAATGAAGAAGAAAAGCTAAAAGAAGCTAAGGAAAAAAGAGAAGAAATAAAAGAATTTGGAACTGATAATGGTGTTGCACAAGACGAAAGTATTCAAATACTACCTATAATAGGGCAAATAGAAGGACATCAAGTTTTACCAGCACAATCAAAGTCAACAAAGTATGAACATGTGATTCCTCAACTTATATCTATGGAACGAAACGATAATGTAAAAGGAGTATTAATAATACTAAATACAGTTGGTGGAGATGTAGAAGCTGGGTTAGCAATTGCGGAAATGATAAATTCCCTATCAAAGCCTACAGTTTCAATAGTTATAGGTGGTGGACATTCAATTGGGGTACCACTTGCAACTTCATCAAGTTATTCTTTTATAACACCATCAGCTACAATGATAGTTCATCCTATAAGAATGAATGGATTTGTTATAGGTGTAGCTCAAACATTTAATTACTTTCAAAAGATGCAAGAGCGCATAGATAATTTTATTGTAAGAACATCTAAAATAAATAAAGATGAATTAAAACAAATGATGCTAAAATCAGATGAGCTATTAAATGATATGGGAACTATTTTAATTGGAAAGCAAGCAGTAGAATGTGGCTTAATAGATGAAGAGGGTGGAATTAAAGACGCTTTAAGTAAATTGAAGGAGCTAATTGAAGAAAAAGAAAATCAAAAATAAGTTAAGGAATAATTATATAAATTTATGAAAAAGGAAATTTACTTTAGAATATATTATATTAATTTAAGCAGTTTAAATAATAGACAGTTATTTAAATTGCTTTTTTTTCATTAAAGTTTATAATAATATTATGTAAATAATTAACTTACAATAAGTGGGGAAATTGCGAGGTGATTGTGTGTCTAGAGTCAAAGCAAAAAATACTAATAGCAAAAAGGACACAAATAAAAAAAAGGATGTAAAAGAAAATGGAGATATTAAAGGAATAGTTTATATAGCAATAGGTATTTTATTAGCTATAGCAATTTACACAACTTGGGCAGGAGCATTATCTATTTTATCAAGGCAAGTAATATATAAACTAATAGGAGTAAGTGCTTTTGTACTTCCATTATATTTAATTTATTTTGGGTATCATAGTATAGTTTCGAAGGGAAGCATTAAAGTAACAAGAAGGTTTTTTGGTATTACCCTAATTATAGCATCAATAACATTAGGTTGTGCAACTGGTAGTATTCATGTATTGCAACCAAAAGAAGGATTTTATGAAACTTGGCAAGAAGTAGTTAGGGTTTCTGGAGTACATGGAGGACTTGTAGGACATTTAATTTCTTATCCATTAGGGAAACTTATAGGTTATATAGGGTCATATATATTATATGTTGCATTTTGGGCAATAGGAACAATATTAATATTTGATATAACTTTATATGATATAATCATGTTCTTTAAAGAGGAAAGTCAAAAGATAAAACCAAAAAGAAAGGAAATAAAGACTAAAGTTAATGTAGAAAAAGAAATGGAAAAAGAAAAAACTCCATTAATAGATGCTGTTCCTAAGGTGAAAGAAAGAGAAAGAGAAGAGTTTATAAATGGAATAAATAATAAAATAAAAATTCTTGATTTTATGAAGAATTCTTCTTTAGATGAAGGAGCACTTGAAAGTTCAGTTGAAGAGTTAAAAGAAAATAAAAAAAATAATCCTTTTAATATAGAAGTCTTTGATGAAGAAAAGCAAGATGATACAGTAAATAAAGCAGTTAAAGAAGAAAAGATTAAGAAAAAAGAAAAATTAGATAACACAGTTAAGGATGTGGTAAGTAAAGAAATAGAAGAAAGTTTAACAGATGAAAAGAAGGAAGAGAAAATTTATAATCATCCATCTGTAGAGCTTTTAAATATAAATAGTAAGATGAAGCTTAAAAGTGAGGATAAGAAAGAGTTGATAGAAAATGCAGGTAAGCTAGAGGGGATTCTTAATGATTTTGGAGTAGATGCAAAGGTAGTTCAAGTAACTAAAGGACCTTCAGTAACTAGATTTGAAATTCAACCAAGTCCTGGGGTAAAAGTTTCAAAAATAGTAAATCTACAAGATGACATAGCTTTAGGACTTGCAGCTAGTGGTGTAAGAATGGAAGCTCCTATACCAGGAAAAGCAGCAATAGGCATAGAGGTTCCAAATAATAAGCAAACAGCAGTATTTCTAAGAGAAGTTTTAGACTCTAATGAATTTAGGACATCAGATAAAAAATTGGCTTTTGCATTAGGAAAAGATATAGCAGGTAAATGCGTAGTAGGAGATTTATCTACAATGCCTCATATGTTAATTGCAGGGGCAACTGGATCTGGTAAATCAGTATGTATTAATACGCTTATAGTCAGTTTGTTATATAAATATAGTCCAAATGAAGTTAAATTATTAATGGTTGATCCAAAAGTAGTAGAACTTAGTGTATATAATGGAATACCACATCTTTTAATCCCAGTAGTTACAGATCCTAAAAAGGCAGCAGCTGCACTAAACTGGGCAGTTAATGAAATGAATAAGAGATATAAATTATTTGCAGATTCATCAGTAAGAAATATAGAAAGCTATAATGCTCTTTATGAAAAGGGAATAATTGAAGAAAAGCTACCATATATAGTTATGATAGTAGATGAGCTTGCTGATTTAATGATGGCTTGCCCTAATGATGTAGAAGATTATATATGTAGATTAGCACAAATGGCTAGAGCAGCAGGAATGCATTTAATAATTGCAACTCAAAGACCTTCTGTAGATGTAATTACAGGTGTAATTAAAGCTAATATACCATCTAGAATTTCGTTTGCTGTTTCTTCTGGTATAGATTCTAGGACTATATTAGATTCAACAGGTGCTGAAAAATTACTTGGAAGAGGAGATATGTTATATTGTCCAATAGGGGAAAATAAACCTATTAGAGTTCAAGGAGCATTTATATCCGAAGAAGAAGTAGAAAAGGTTGTTAGCTTTATAAAAGATGAAGAATCAAATGTAGATTATGAAGAATCTATAATTGAACATATAGAAAATGGAGCAAAAGATACAGGTAATTTTGGAGATAATGAGAGTGGTGATGAACTTTTAGATGAAGCAATAAAAGTTGTTATAGAATACAATCAAGCATCTACATCATTCCTTCAAAGAAAGCTTAGAATAGGGTTTAATAGAGCTTCAAGAATAATGGATGAACTTGAAGAGCGTGGTATTATATCAGAGAAAGATGGAAGCAGGCCAAGACAAGTTTTAGTTTCAAAAGAAGAATTAAATATGGAAGATTAAAAAAACTTGTAAATATTATTTTTCTACATTAAAATAATATTTAGGCCAAATGAGCAATAATTTATAGAACATAGGAGGAAGTAGCTTTGGAAAAATATAAAGTTGGGATGGTAAGTTTAGGATGTGATAAGAATAGAGTTGACTCTGAACTTATACTTGGAACAATAAATAAATTTTATGAAATAACTAATGATCCTAAGGAAGCTGAAATAATAATCGTTAATACGTGTGGATTTATAGAAAGTGCAAAGCAAGAATCTATAGATACAATACTAGAAATGGCTGAATACAAGAATAAATATAAATGTAAGATGCTTATAGCCACAGGATGTTTAACTCAAAGGTATGGTGAAGAATTATTAGAACTTATGCCTGAAATTGACATACTTATGGGTGTTAACGACTATATGAAGTTACATAAGCTTATCTTAGATTTTATAAAAGGGGAAAGAAAGCTACTTGCAACAAATTATAGCGATGAAAATATAAATGAAGGAATAAGACTTTTAACTACTGATAAATATACTGCATATGTTAGAATTGCAGAAGGCTGTGATAATTACTGTACTTATTGCATAATACCTAAAATAAGGGGAAAATTTAGAAGTAGATCCAAAGAAGCAATATTAGAAGAAGTAAATCTTCTTGTAAAAAATGGAGTTAAGGAAATCATATTAATAGCTCAAGATTTAACATACTATGGAATGGATATATATAAAGAAAATAAACTTCATGAATTAGTTAGTGAAATTTCTAATGTTAATGGAGTTGAATGGATAAGGTTACTTTATTGTTATCCAGAAGAAATAACAGAAGAGTTAATTGAAGAAATGGCGACAAATCCAAAGATTGTAAAATATTTAGATTTACCAATACAACATATAAGCAATAATATTTTGAAGCGTATGGCAAGAAGAACAAATAAAGAAACAATAACTAATATAATTGATAAATTAAGAAAAAGAATTCCAGAAATAGCTCTTAGAACATCTCTTATAGTTGGGTTCCCTGGAGAAACAGAAGAAGATTTTAATGAGTTATGTGACTTTCTAAAGGACTATAAACTTGATAACGTTGGTGTTTTCAAATACTCAAAAGAAGAAGGAACTCCAGCAGCTAATATGGAAAATCAAATTGAAGAGGAAATAAAGGAAGAAAGACAAGAAAAACTAATGATGGTTCAAAAAAATGTAGTAGAAGAATTAAACAAATTGAAAATATCAAAAGTTTATGATACTATTATAGAAGGAAGAAAAGGTAAATATTTCATTGGAAGAAGTTCAGAAATGGCACCTGAAATTGATGGAAATATTTTGGTTAATACAACTCAAAAGCTTGAAAAAGGTGATATTGTAAAAGTCAAAATTAAGGAAGCATTAGAGTATGATTTAGTAGGAGAGATATACGATGAATTTAGCAAATAAGCTAACAATGCTAAGAATATTTTTAGTACCTTTATTTTTAATATTTATTGCTGTAAAAAATATTCCATATGGTACTTTCATAGCTACGTTTATATTTATAATTGCATCTTTAACAGATCAATTGGATGGATATATTGCAAGGAGTAGAAATCAAATAACTAATTTTGGAAAATTTATGGATCCTCTTGCAGATAAGCTTTTAGTTACAGCTGCATTAATATCATTAGTTGAGCTTCAGCTTATACCAGCATGGGCAACTGTGGTTATAATAGCAAGAGAATTTGCAGTTTCAGGACTTAGAACAATTGCAGCTGCTGAAGGAAAAGTAATTGCAGCAAGCACTTGGGGAAAAGTGAAAACTGTTACTCAAATAACAGCTATAATAGCTTTATTAATTCAAGTTAATGTAGGATCTTCAAAATATTTAACAACATTGGTTGTTGAAAGTGATATATTTAGAAATATTATTACATATGGTCCAAAGTTTTTATTATTACTAGCTGTTGTGATGACAATAGTATCTGGAATTGACTATTTTAGTAAAAATAAAAAAATAATAAATACTAATAAATAGTTTATTATAAAATAAATAGGATATAATTAAAAATAAAAGTTCCATCTTCCAAAGTTGGAACTTTTAATATGCAAGATATTAGTATGAAATTATATATTATATGTTGACTATAGTTAACATATAATATATAATTTATTTATAGAACAGATGTTCGTTTTAGAGAGGAAGGTGCTATATGGGAAATATAGATATGGATAAGTTAAAAGCTATAGAAAATGCAATGGGTCAAATTGAAAAGCAATTTGGTAAAGGATCCATAATGAAGCTAGGAGAAAATAGCGCATTAAACATTGAGACTATTTCAACTGGGTGTCTTGACTTAGATATAGCTTTAGGTGTAGGGGGATTACCTAAAGGAAGAATTATAGAAATATATGGACCGGAAAGTTCAGGTAAAACAACAGTAGCATTACATGTTGCTGCTGAAGCACAAAAGCTAGGAGGAGCAGTTGCATTTATAGATGCAGAACATGCTTTAGATCCAAGTTATGCTAGAAGATTAGGTGTTGATACAGAAAATCTTATAGTTTCTCAACCAGATACAGGAGAACAAGGTCTTGAAATCGCTGAGGCTTTAGTTCGTTCTGGAGCAATAGATGTTATAGTAGTTGACTCAGTTGCTGCATTAGTACCAAGAGCTGAAATAGAAGGTGAAATGGGAGATTCTCACGTTGGACTTCAAGCAAGACTTATGTCACAAGCTTTAAGAAAACTAACAGGAACTATACAAAAAACAGGCTGTATAGCTATATTTATAAACCAATTAAGAGAAAAAGTTGGTGTTATGTTTGGAAATCCTGAAACTACAACAGGAGGAAGAGCGTTAAAATTCTATTCTTCAGTAAGACTTGATGTTAGAAGAATAGATTCAATAAAGCAAGGTGAAAATGTTGTAGGAAACAGAACAAGAGTTAAGGTAATTAAAAATAAGGTAGCACCTCCATTTAAACAAGCTGAATTTGATATAATGTATAATGAAGGTATATCAAGAACTGGTAATATAGTTGATGTAGGTGTTAAAGAAGGAATGGTTCAAAAGAGTGGAGCATGGTTCTCTTATGGAGATGTAAGATTAGGTCAAGGTAGAGAAAATGCAAAACAATACTTAAAGGAAAATCCAGAAATTGCTCTAGAAATAGAAAATAGAATAAGAGAGAAGTATGAATTACCTCTTATGAAGGAAGTTGCTATAGATAATAATGTGGAAGAAAAATAAAATTTGTAGTAACTAGAATATAATTAGCTAAATATGTTAATAATATAAGTCGATAATAATAATATTTTTATATTATTATTATCGACTTTCTTGTTTAATAGTAAGATAAAGCAACTTAAATTTACGTAACAATAAGGATGTAAACAATTAAATTTACTTTGTGAATTATACAACTAAACTTGACATAATTTTAATTTTAAGATAAAATAATAACAAATACTGGTTTTATCATATTTCAAATATCAGTTAGATTAAGTATGATACCTACTACATTTTCTGTTAAACATAAGTTTATATGAATGGAGGAGGTGTTGTTATGGATAATATTCTTACTTGGATAATAGTTGATATTATAGTATTAATCGTATTCGTTTTTTTACTTTATAAAGCTATACAAAGAGCTTCTAAAAGTAAGATAGAAGGCTTAGAAAAAGAAGCAGAAACTCTTTTGGAAAATGCTAAAAGAGAAGCTGAAGCTACTAAGAAGGAATCAATTTTAGAAGCAAAGGAAGAGGTTCATAGACTAAGAAATGATCTAGATAGGGATTCAAGAGAAAGAAGAAATGAAATTCAAAGACTTGAAAGAAGAATAATTCAAAGAGAAGAATCCCTAGACAAAAAAAGTGATCTTTTAGAAAAGAAAGAAGAAGCTCTAAATAAAAGATTACAAGAAATCGATGAAATGGAAGCAAATGTACAGGAACTGTACTCTAAGAGAAGAGAGGAGCTTGAAAGAATAGCAACTTTATCTAGTGATGAAGCTAGAGAAATCCTTTTAGAAGAAGTTAGAAGAGAAATAACTCATGAAACTGCTATAATGATCAAAGATATAGAAGCTAGAGCAAAGGAAGAAGCAGATAAAAAAGCTAGAGAAATTATAACAACTGCTATTCAAAGATGCGCAGCAGATCATGTATCAGAATCAACAGTACATGTTGTTGCCCTTCCTAATGATGAAATGAAGGGTAGGATTATAGGTAGAGAAGGTAGAAATATCAGAACTCTTGAAACATTAACAGGAGTAGATTTAATAATAGATGATACTCCAGAAGCAGTTATTTTATCAAGTTTCGACCCAGTTAGAAGAGAAATTGCTAAAATAGCTTTGGAAAAGTTAATTGTAGATGGTAGAATTCATCCAGCTAGAATCGAGGAAATGGTAGAAAGAGCTACCAAAGATGTAGAAAATGATATTAAAGAAGAAGGAGAACAAGCAACACTAGAAACTGGTGTTCATGGTGTTCATCCTGAAATAATCAAATTACTTGGTAGACTAAAGTATAGAACTAGTTATGGACAAAATGTGTTAAAGCATTCTATTGAAGTTTCATATTTAGCTGGTGTTATGGCTGCAGAATTAGGCTTAGATGTAAATCTAGCTAAAAGAGCAGGTTTATTACATGACATAGGTAAAGTAGCAACACAAGAAGAAGAAGGTCGTCATGCTGTAATAGGTGGAGATCTTGCTAAAAAATATGGAGAATCACAAGTTGTAGCAAATGCTATAGCTGCGCATCATGGAGATGTTGAAATGTTAACACTAGAAGCCGTTTTAGTTCAAGCAGCTGATGCAATATCAGCAGCAAGACCAGGTGCTAGAAGAGAAACTCTAGAAGCTTATATTAAGCGTTTAGAGAAACTTGAAGAAATTGCAAATTCTTACGAAGGTGTAGAAAAATCATATGCAATTCAAGCTGGTAGAGAGATTAGAATTATGGTTAAACCAGATCAGTTAGATGACGCTGGATCTGTAGAATTAGCTAGAAACTTAGCTAAAAGTATAGAAGAACAATTAGAATATCCAGGTCAAATTAAAATTAATGTTATAAGAGAAACAAGAGCAGTAGATTATGCTAAATAATATAAAGTACATTTTGCAATGCAAAGTGTACTTTATTTTTTATGTTGAAATTTGAAAAAAAAGATTAAAAAATTTTCAAAATAAAGGAGGATTTTTTAATAACTTATAGAATATATATATTGCAAGAGTAAAAACTCTGCAATATATTGTAAACGATTTTTATCTAGGAGGTAAAGACAAAGTGGAAGTATTAAAAGTTTCAACAAAATCAAATCCAAATTCAGTGGCAGGTGCATTAGCTGCCATAATTAAAGAAAAAAATATAGTAGAAATCCAAGCAGTAGGAGCAGGTGCTATAAATCAAGCCGTAAAAGCAATTGCTATAGCAAGAGGCTTCGTTGCCCCTAGCGGAAAAGATATTGTTTGTGTTCCAGCATTCACTGATATTGAAATAGATGGTGAAGAGAGAACAGCAATAAAACTAATCGTTCAACCAAGATAGTAAGTTCTGGAATTTAATTTGGGGAGAGAATTTATTTTAGGGGAGATAAAGAAAAGGACTACATAATAGTAGTTCTTTTTCATATTAAGGAAAATAGGTGTCATAAGCCTTGAATTTTTTTTGATTTACATATATAATGTAATAGTTAAATAGATAACTATTTGAAATTTAATGTAAAGAGGTGTGTTTAATGGTATCTAAAGAGGTTGTAGTAAACAACGGAACTGGTTTACATGCTAGACCAGCAACTTTATTAGTGAAGAAAGCTTCATCTTTCAAATCAGATGTAAGCATAGAATTTAACGGAAAGAAAGCAAACGTTAAGAGTTTAATAGGAGTTCTTTCTTTAGGAGTAACTAAAGGAGCTGCTATAACTGTTTTAGCAAGTGGAGATGACGAAGCTTTAGCAGTAGAAGAAATTTCTAACTTAATAGCTAGCTTAGAAGACTAATAAAAAAAGTGCCAATAGGCACTTTTTTTATTTATAGTAAAGGTTAAAATCTTAAAATTATATTATATAAAGCTTTTAGTACTATTATACTAAAAATATATCTATTTTAACTTTTATTACTTTAGTTCTAAGTGAACATATATAAGAGTTAGTTAATCTTTAAGAAATGTTAGAATAAGTAATAATATATATCCACTTTTTATTTAACTTAATATTTATGATAGTATGTAGTTAACTAAATAAATTTAGAGATTTACATTTAAATATTAAAACAATCAAGTCTATAGCTCCAGCAAATACTAAGATATAAACTATTCTTTGTAATAAAACTGACCCACCAACAAGGAAAGTAACTAGGTTTATACTTAATAAGCCTATAAAGCCCCAATTTATTGCTCCAATTAATACTAATATAAAAGATATTTTGTCAACGAGATTTATTTTACACATAATTTATCCTCCTTATGAATTAATACAGTATATATATATTAATAAATAACAAGAATATAACTGAATTAATAAATAATAAAAATATAGCTGAAAATTATTTTAAAAATACTGAAAAAATAATTATGTTATGTTATAATACGAATTATAAAGTAAAAAAATAAAAAATTATTCGGAGGTTATCTAAGGATGAGAGATTTATATGATTCACCATTAAATTCAAGATATGCATCAAAAGAAATGAGTTTTATATTCTCAGAAGATATGAAATTTTCAACATGGAGAAAATTATGGGTTGCATTAGCAGAAGGAGAAAAAGAATTAGGTTTAAATATAACTGAAGATCAAATAGATGAGCTAAAATCTAATATATATAATATTAATTATGATGAAGCAATAAAAAGAGAAAAAGAAGTTAGACATGATGTTATGAGCCATGTATATGCATATGGATTACAATGCCCTAGTGCAAAAGGAATAATACATTTAGGAGCGACTAGTTGTTATGTAGGTGATAATACAGACATAATTATTATGAGAGATGCTTTACTATTGATTAAGAAGAAGATAGTAACAGTATTAAATCATTTATCAAATTTTGCCATGAAATATAAAGATATGCCAACCCTTGGATTTACACATTTTCAGCCTGCTCAATTAACTACTGTAGGAAAAAGAGCAACTCTTTGGATGCAAGATTTAGTGTTAGACATAGAGAATATAGATTTTTTACTATCAACATTAAAATTAAGAGGAGTAAAAGGAACTACAGGTACTCAAGCAAGTTTTATGACTTTATTCAATAACGATGAAGAGAAGGTTAAAGAATTAGATAATATAGTAGCAAAAAAAATGGGCTTTGATAAAAGCTATGGTGTTACTGGTCAAACATATCCTAGAAAATTAGACTCTATAGTATTAAATAGATTATCAGAAGTTGCTCAAAGTGCTTATAAATTTAGTAATGACTTAAGATTATTACAAAGTATGAAAGAAATTGAAGAACCATTTGAAAAAAATCAAATAGGATCATCTGCTATGGCTTATAAAAGAAATCCTATGAGAAGTGAAAGAATGGGATCCTTAGCAAGATATGTAATAGTTAATTCACTAAATCCAGCAATAACAGCTGCAACTCAATGGTTTGAAAGAACTTTAGATGATTCAGCAAATAAAAGAATTGCTGTAGCAGAAGCTTTCTTAGCTTTGGATGGAGTTTTAAATTTATATATAAACATTGCAGAAAATATGGTTGTATATGAAAAAGTAATAACAGCGCATGTAAATAATGAGTTACCTTTTATGGCCACAGAAAATATAATGATGGAATCAGTTAAAAGAGGTGGAGATAGACAAGAGCTCCATGAAAGAATTAGAATTCATTCAATGGCAGCTGCACAAAGAGTAAAAGGTGAAGGTTTAGATAATGATTTAATTGAAAGAATTATAAAAGATAATAGTTTTATGTTAAGTGAAGAAGAAATAAAAAATATAATTAATCCAGTTAACTTTGTAGGTAGAGCGCCAAGTCAAGTTATAGAATTTATAGAAAATTATATAAACCCAATTATAGAATTTAATAAAGATGCTTTAGAAATAAAGAGTGAAATTTCTGTTTAGCATAATTATTTATGAAGGGGCTGTTGCAAAAGCAACTAGCCGAATAAATGGGAAAAGGTGGATTCAATAGAATCCACCTTTTTTGCATAAACTTAAATCATGAAACTATTCAGTTTATACAATACTAATCAACAATTAGTA
>NZ_JANKAF010000009.1:0-164133 GCF_024622765.1 Clostridium mucosae
TACTGTGCTTAGCAATCTAACAGAATCATTTTTTGGTATCATAATTTCTGTTTCTATTGGTAATACTAATTGTTGATTAGTATTGTATAAACTGAATAGTTTCATGATTTAAGTTTATGCAAAAAAGATGGATTCTATTGAATCCACCTTTTCCCATTTATTCGGCTAGTTGCTTTTGCAACAGCCCCTACTAGATACTAATTTAAATCTCTATAATCATTAAAATTAATTGTTACATCTTCATAGCTAATATTTTTCTTTTTAATAAAGTAAAGTGATGTTATTAACCCTATAGCTCCAACTACTACAAAGCCTATAAGAATACTTGTTAAATCTGGAACATTTTTTAAGATATATGGTGATAAAGTAGCTATACTATTATTAATCATATGCATAATTATAGATGTCCATAATGATTTTGTTTTGTATGTTATATAACCAAATACCAAACCTAATAGTGTAGCGTATGTCCCTTGAATTAAATTTCCGTGGAAAATACCAAAGAATAATGCTTGTATAATTATTGTCCATAAAATAGATATATTCTTATTTAAAGTCTTAAATATAACACCTCTAAACATAAATTCTTCTGTAAATGGTGCTATTATTCCTACTGTTAATAAAGCAATAAATATATTACCTTGGTTTAATGGTGCAAGAAGATTTTCCATCATAGAAAAATTATCTTTGAATAATCCTGATTCTTGAACTAAACTTAATGCACCAGAGTTGAATAACCACGCACTTATACCTAAAGTAATTCCAATTATAAGATTTACTTTAGCAGTCTTAACTATTTGTAACTCTTCCTTAAAGTTCTTCTTTCTTATCTTGTATATTAATAAAAATACTAGCACTGTTATTATTGAAGATGCTAATAGAATATAATTTGTTAATCCTAATATCTTATTAGTTAGCTCTTCAGGATTAAATCCATTTAATTCATTTAAATTATTCATTGCATATATAACTCCAATTATTCCCCCTCCCACTATTGATACTATTAACTGAATTCCAAATGTTAAAAATAAATACCCAACTGCTGCAAAAAAACTTTTTAATTTTTCTTTCATTTTCATACCCTCTTTCTAGTAAACTTTTATACCATATTTTCCCTAATATAATTATATATTACATTTGTACATTTAACTATAATCATATAAGAAAATAAGATTTTTGCATAAATAAAAAAACATATTTTTATAAATTTATACTACTCTTATCATAAATTTATTTATATACTTTATAAATTCTTTAACTTTTTGGTTAAATACTCATAAAAAACTCATTTTTACCATACTTATATCTTTATTTTTTTTCATCCTTAGTTTAAAATTAGAAGTAAAACTAACATATTATTATCTAGATATATACATAAATTTATTAAAATCACGAATATATAAGTTATAGTAATAATTTAACTTCTTAATAAAAAATATCAGTAATTGATAGAATATAGATAAGTTAATATTTTAGTAACTTATATAAAAATTACATACTATATATAGTTTCAATTTTGCTATTTTAATTAACTAAGAATATAATCTCTTTAATGCACTTATAATCTCAATTGTTTTATTATTAATTGAAACATATATATGATAAATTGATTTAAAAGTAAAAAAATAGTATATAACTAATATATAAGCATTAAAAAGATAAATTTATATAGGAGAGGTATTCGTATGTCAAATGAAATTAATTCATCAAATTTTATAAGAAATATAATAATTGAAGATTTAGAAAGCAAAAAACACGATGAGATTATAACTCGTTTCCCACCTGAACCAAATGGATATTTACACATAGGTCATGCTAAATCAATAGTTTTAAATTCAGGTCTTGCAAAAGAATTTAACGGAAAGTTCAACCTAAGATTTGATGATACAAATCCAACTAAAGAAGATACTGAATATGTTGAATCTATTAAGGAAGATGTTAAGTGGCTTGGTGGAGATTGGGATAGCATTTACTTTGCTTCAAACTACTTTGATATAATGTATGATAAAGCAAAACTTTTAATAAGAAAAGGATTAGCTTACGTATGTGATTTAACAGCTGAAGAAATAAAAGAATATAGAGGAACTTTAACTGAACCAGGAAAAGAAAGTCCTTATAGAAATAGATCGGTTGAAGAAAATCTAGATTTATTAGAAAGAATGAAAAAAGGTGAATTTAAAGATGGAGAAAAAGTATTAAGAGCTAAAATTGATATGTCTTCTCCTAATATAAATATGAGAGATCCTATTATATATAGAATTGCACATGCTACTCATCATAATACTGGTGATAATTGGTGTATATATCCTATGTATGATTTTGCTCATCCACTTGAGGATGCAATAGAAGGTATAACTCATTCAATTTGTACTTTAGAATTCGAAGATCACAGACCTCTTTATGATTGGTTTGTAAGAGAATGTGAAATGGAAAGCACTCCAAGACAAATAGAATTTGCTAGACTTAACATGACTAACACTGTTATGAGTAAGAGAAAACTTAAACAACTAGTAGATGAAAATATAGTTGATGGTTGGGATGACCCAAGAATGCCTACTGTATCTGGTTTGAGAAGAAAGGGATATACTCCTGAAGCTATCAGAAATTTCTGTAGTGCAATTGGTGTTTCTAAAGCTAATTCAGTTGTAGATTCTCAAATGCTTGAATATTTTATAAGAGAAGATTTACAACTTAAAGCAAATGCTGCTATGGCTGTTATGAGACCATTAAAGGTTGTTATTACTAACTATCCAGAAGGTCAAACTGAAATGCTACCAGTTCCAAACAATGCTAAAAATGAAGATGCTGGTACAAGAGAAGTTCCATTCTCAAGAGAAATATATATAGAACAAGATGACTTTATGGAAGTACCTGTTAAAAAGTATTTCAGATTATTCCCAGGTAACGAAGTTAGATTAATCGGTGCTTATTTTATAAAATGTAACGATGTTATAAAAGATGAAAATGGAAATGTAGTTGAATTACATTGCACTTATGATCCAGAAACTAAGAGTGGTTCTGGATTTACTGGAAGAAAAGTTAAAGGAACTATTCACTGGGTAGATGCAAAAACTGCTAAACCTGCTGAATTTAGACTTTATGAACCATTAATATTAGATGATGCTCCTGAAAATGAAGGTAAGCACTTCTTAGAACAAATAAATCCTAATTCATTAGAAGTATTACAAGGATTTATTGAAGAAACTACTGCTAAGATTGCAAAATCACAAGATAAATTCCAATTAGTAAGAAATGGTTTCTTTAATGTAGATCCTAAGTACACTACTGATGATAAATTAGTATTTAATAGAATAGTATCTTTAAAGAGTTCATTTAAAATTAATAATTAAAGAATGAAAAAGTGAAAAATTATGGATATAATTCAGCTATGCTGAATTAATTTAAAAGAGTTGCATTGCGACTCTTTTTCTATTTTATATAAATTATATTTTAAATATCTTCAAACTTTTTATCTATTTTAAATTCTTTATTCTTTTTAAATTCTTTATTCTTTAAAATATTTTTGTTTCTTATATAATTTTATACTAATTAGTCAATTTTCTATTGAAATAATTCTATATTCCTTATAAAATTATCTATGAATTTAAATACTCTTTATATTAAATCTAATTATAAACTTTTATAAATTATGCTATTATACTTTACATAACTAGGAGGTACTTATGAATAATTTTATTACTATTTTAATATTAACGATTGTTGGTGGGCTTATTGGATGGATAACTAATATCTTGGCAATAAAGCTTTTGTTTAGACCAATTAAACCTGTTAAAATTCCTATTTTAAATATTGAAATATTAGGATTAATTCCTAAAAGGAAAAATGAAATTGCTGCTAATATTGGTGAAGTAATTTCTAATGAGTTACTTTCAATAGATGACATATTAGATCAAGCTTTAAGTAGTTCAAATGGAGAAAATTTCAACTCTTACATAATAGATAAAATAAAAAACATTATAAATGAAAAGCTAAATATAATTCCTATGCCGTTTAGAATGATGGCTTCTCCTTATATTGATGATATTTTAAACAAGGAAGTACCTAATGCAGTTGATGAAATTAGCGTTGACCTATTAGATAAAGCTAAAGAAAATGTTAATATTCAAGAAATTGTTGAAGAAAAAATTAACCAATTAGATTTGGAAAAACTAGAAGATATAATAATTAGTGTTGCTAAAAAAGAGCTAAAGCATATTGAAATTCTAGGCCTTGTACTAGGTGCTATTATTGGAGTACTTCAAGGTGTTTTAGTTATTTTTCTTTAATCTCTAAAAATATCATTTAAAAATATATAAACTTACGCATTATTGCTAAGTGATTCAAAAAAAATACTGTATTACACCTTTATAGTAATACAGTATTTTTAGCTTAATGATATTTTATATTAGCATAATTTATTTATCTAAATTAATAGTTATTTTTTCATTTTCTAATATTTTAGCCCCATAATTCATCTTAGTGATAAAGTACTCTTTACTATTCTCTAATGCTGGTAATGTTAGTGTGAAGTTATAGCCATCATCAATTCCATTAAATTTAGTTTCTAGAATCTCTATATCCTTTGTGTTTTTATACCAATCCTCTTCTTGACCATTGTTGGAATTTTTATATTTATTAATTTTATCTTCATCCCAAATTTCAATATCTATATCCTCTAATCTATATAAATATTTTTTAACTTTTACTTCTATTACAGTTTTATCTTCTTTGAATTCAATATTTTTTATAATATATTCTTGTTCATCTCCTATCTTTATAGCTGTTTCACTATTTCTATTTATTCTCTCCATCACTAACTCTCTACTATAATCACTTTTACTTATAACAGGTATAAGACTTATCGATTTTGCCTCCTCTGTGGCCCCTTTATATCGCCAATAATAATTACCTTTAACTCTTTCATCATTTATATTTTTCCCACTACCTGAACCTCCTATAATACTTATAGGAATACCTTTATCATCTTGCACTAAAAAGCTCAATGAATAATTTTCCGAGAAATTTTCAGGATTATTTTCATCTAGTTTCACTAGTTCTGTGTCTGTATCCATATAGACTATAGTATTTAAATTAGATGTAATTAACTTATTTATCTTAAAAATACTATTCTCATATTTTATTTCTTTTTTACTTCATATTCTTCTTTTCCCATATCCTTAGAATCTAAAGAAAATTTAAATTTAAATTTTTTAGGATAACTTCCTACCCAATTTCCATATAAATCATTAACTATAAATTCTATTTTTGCCTTATCTGATAATTCATTTTCTGTAAATGCATAAGATGCTAATCCAACATAAGTATTTTCATCTATGAACTCACCATCATTTTCTTCATTTTTATAATTTATATCTTTAAAGCCACTTTTTATAATAGGAAATATTATAGGTTTATCATCAAATCCACTTTCTGACTTTAGCTCATATGCTATAGCAAGTTCAATTCCATCATAGTAAATATTTTTAATTGTCATTGTAATATCTTTATATTTTTTTGTTATATTTATATCCTTAGCCCCTTTTATATATTTATCCCCAACACCTATAGCATCATTAATACTTTTGAAAGTAGGTCCTATAAGTGGTAAATTTTCTGCATATGCAGGCATAAACATATTAAAGCTTAACATACCAACTATAATTACCGCTGCTACTTTGGATATATTTTTCAGCTTGCTTTTTTTCTTTATTTTTCTTTCAGGTAATTCATCTAAAGTTTTTAATATAGTATGTTTTAGTGTATCTGGTATATTTATATTGATATTTTTCGCTTTTTGTTTAAGGATTCCATCAAATTTATCTTTATCATACTTATTCATGATTATCACCTTCACTCATAATATTATAATTTTTTTCTCTACCTCTATTTAATCTAGATTTTATAGTTCCTTTAGGAATTTTCAATGTATCACTTATATCCTCTATTGACATATCATCAAAATAAAATAACCACATAGTTATTCTTAAATCAGAACTTAATTAATCGATAGCCCTAATTAAATCAAGATTTTTATATTTATCCTCATAAGTCTCATTATTAATTTGTGAATCTTCAATATAAGTAACCTTTTTATTTTTTCTTATTATGTTGTTACATTCATTTATCAAAATCCTTGTTAACCATGTTTTAAAAAACTCTTCATTTTTTAAACCAGAAATCTTCTCATAAGCCTTAAGTATAGTATTTTGAAAAGCATCTTCTATATCATATTCACTATTTAACATGCCTCTTGCTACTATATATAAAGACTTTAAGTTTTCTTGAAGTAATATATTAAATGCTTCTTTATCCCCCTCTATGGCTAATCTAACATTATTTTTCTTAAGCTTTACATCTTTATATTTGTTAAATACCCCTATAGGAATAATATTAGACATATTCATTATATTTCTCCTTCCCATCTAACATAGCTATGTTAACTTACCTTCACTTAATTAGACGTATAACTTAAATTAAAGGTTCCATTAAAATATATAATTAATATTTATTGTAAAAAAAAGAGCTGTGGCAACAGCTCCAAGTTAAATATATACTCATTTTTTTTTTTACTCTTCATATAACTTTTTATCCTATGCTTTTCTTGTCGCTTAGATTTTAATAAATTATAAGCTTCTTCTTTTTTAAGCTTTCTATATCTTTCTAGCCTTTCTGGATCTAAATTTCCATTTTCTATAGCTTCTCTTACTGCGCATTTAGGTTCATTTTTATGAGTACAATCAGAAAATTTACATTGTTTTTCTAACTCTTCAATATTACTAAAAGATTTATCTACATCTGCTGATATTAATCCAAGTTCTCTCATTCCAGGTGTATCAATAATTACTCCACCAGACTCTATAACAAATAGTTCTCTATGTGTTGTAGTATGTCTCCCTTTATCATTTTCACTAATTGAATTGGTCTTTAAAACTTCTTTATTCATTATCTTATTAATAAGAGTTGACTTCCCTACCCCTGATGACCCTATAAATGCTATTGTTACTCCAGTTTTTATATATTTTCTTATTTCATCATATCCATCTTCATTAATACTTGATGTTACCACTATATCTATTCCTATAGCTATCTCTTCTATTTGTTTTACTTTATCATTTATATCTTCGCATAAATCTGATTTAGTCAATATTATAATTGGAGTAGCCATACTATCCCAAGCTACTGCAATATATCTTTCTAGCCTTTTTATATTAAAATCATTATTTAATGACATACATATAAAAACAAAATCTATATTAGATGCAACTATTTGCTTATCATACCTAGTACCTGCTACCTTTCTTGAAAAATAGCTTTTTCTATTTAATATATTATGAATTATTGCATCTCCATTTTTATTATTTATCCTATCTAATAGTACCCAATCTCCAACAACAGGATAATCAAAAGTACTATTTGAAGAATATGATAATTTCCCAGATACTCTTGCAAGTACTTCTCCTTCTTCAGTAAAAACCTTATAAATATCTTTATATTGTACTGAAACTCTCCCTAAATAAAAGTTTTCATTATAAATACTTGCTTCCTTTACGTATCCTTCATTTACTCCTAATTCTAGTAAGTTTTTATTATTCATTTTTCCTCCCGAAACTAAAACATATTGGGAAGGATATCTAATTCATTGCTATACTGTAGTCACCTTCCCATTAACAACAATATAGGTTTTATTTTTTCTTACTAAACTCATCATAAAACATCACATCCTTTCAGATAATTAATGGTAAAACAAAACTTACCATTATATTCATTATATATTAATATTCATAATTTTTGCATAATTTATTAAATATTTTTGTAATTTCAACCTCTAATTAATGTATGATAAAAATATACATTAATTAACAATATTATTAATAGTGTAAGTAAATTTTATTGGAAGAATAAACTTATGCTTAATACTTTAAATTGGTTTAAATCCTATTCAATAACTGATATACAAATAAATGTAGTATATGCAAATGATGAAGCAATACCATTTTATAACCGTTATGGATTTTATATTGGAAATTATATCTTAAAAAGAACTTGATACTTAAGACTCAATTTAAAATTATTATGAATTAATAAAAATATCAATTAGAACTTTATTAATAAAATACTATGATAAATACTGTAATCTCTTTGTAATGGCATGATAAGTTAAATTATATGTTAAATTAGTAAAGTGGGAAATATACGATGAAAGCACAAATTAATCTTATTACTATTTTGACAAATGGTATAGATAAAATGAAAGCATTCTATAATAAAGTCCTAGGATTTAGAATTGAAAATGACCTTGGTAATTATGTTTAATTTGAAAATGATGGAATAAGATTTGCTATTTGCATGATAGACGTTATGTATGATCATAGTAGTGAATATAGGAAAGAGTCATCTAGACAAGGGTTCGAACTTGCTTTTCCATGTGAAAGTCCTAAGGATGTTGAGGAATCATTTAATATGTTAATCAGCAAAAGAATAACTTCTGTTCATGAACCACAAGATATGACTTGGAATCAAAGAACAGCATTATTTGCTGACCCCGATGTAAATATACATGAAATTTTTGCAGAAATTAAATAGTTAATAGTTTTAAACTATTACAAATTAAAAGTTGATAAATTTAATTATCAACTTTTATACTTTATTAGTTAGATATAACATCACCATTTTCATCTAATAAATATATTGCAAAAACTATCTCAATTTTCATTGGATCTTCTTTAACACTTTCACCATTATAAACAATTCTTATTCTATCACCCTTATTTAATTGTGGAAGATTCCCAATAGATATGTTATTTAAATCTATGATAATACTATCTGCATCAATAATATCTTTATCTGAATTAACACTTTCATTATCTATGGGACTAACATCAAGACTTTCCTCTGTAATATCATTAACCACTGCATTCATATAGTTTTCTGCTTTACACTTACTACATCCTGTTATTAATAGAATTAAACAAAAAGCCCTAATAAAGAAAATTAATTTTTTCATAGGATACTTATACTGACTCCTACTATTGACTAAATTATTTAACATGATAATTCCCCCACTCACTTAAAAATAATTAATACCTAATAGAATAAATGCTTCTTATAAGACTATATTATGCTTACTAATATAAATATACAATTATTTACTTTTGAATGTATAGGAATTTAATGAAGATGCACTTAAATTTTACGAGTCAATTGGGATGTGTACAAGAAAGCGAAAAATAGAATTTAACTTATAATAGTTTGTTACTTAATCTTAAATCTATTATGAGGTTATTAATTTATTTGAATTGAATAATTGTATTATAATACAAATTGAATAAGAGTTAGATTAGCGTACACACCTAGAAAAGTGGAAGCCATTACCTAATGAGCTGCTTTGTTAAAAATAACAAAAAAGAGATTAATCCTATTTAGTAAAAATCACTCCCTATAATTTAATTATACCATGTATAAAATGAAAATATAAGTATACATTTATTATTATATATATGTTAAGATAATGTACCTATAATAATAAGAGGAGGGTACATTAAATGAGCACTAAATTTGATCCAAAAAACAAAATTATAAGACTATGTATGTTGGGAATGAATATGGAAGATCAAGGTAACTCTGAAGAAGCAAGTGCATTATTTCTTCAAGCTTTGAATGAATCAGTAAATGACTTTGAAAGATTTATTGCAGCCTACCAAGTAGCTAAACATAAAAAAGATATTTCAGATAAATTAAAATGGATGGAAAAAGCTTTAGAGTATGCCATAAAATCAAATGATGATAGTGTTAAGAGTGCTTTTCCCACAATATATTTAAGCATTTCAAAATGCTATGAAGAATTAGGTGATTCTGATAAGGCGAAAGCAAATTATGAATTGTCAAATTCATCTAATACTGAACCTTATGATAAAGGACCTTTTTATCATGGAACTAGAGCAGATTTAAAGATTGGTGATTTGCTTGTAGCAGGTCGAAATTCAAATTATAATTCTGAAGTTAAGATGAATCACATTTATTTCACATCCAATCTTAATGGTGCAGGACTTGCAGCTGGATTAGCAAAAGGAGAAGGTAGAGAACATGTTTATATTGTAGAGCCAACAGGAGCCTTTGAAAATGATCCAAATATAACTGATAAGAAATTTCCAGGAAACTTAACATGTTCTTATCGCTCTCAAGCACCTTTAAGAATTGTAGGTGAAAAAACAGACTGGATGGAACAGACACCTGAAGAACTTAGCCAATGGAGTAAAAAATTAGCTAATACCAAAGGTGAAATTATTAATTAAAGATATCTTTAGTTGATATTCTCCTATCTACTGGCTACATTTTTCGTGAAGAAATCTATTATGTAATAAAAAAAGAAATTCCACCAAAAGTGGAATTTCAATCTAATCTCTTCTCTTTAACTTTCTCACTAAAAATAGAGAATCATATCTAACTAATTTTACACTATAACTTTCAAAACTACTTCTAGTAGTTTTCACTATAATTATGCATTATCAATTATGCATTGTTATAGCACCTCTTATCTTTTTATTTGCCAATAACATCTTTTTGATGAATAAATTTTTTCTTCCTTTTTAAGTTTATCCATAACTTTTGAAACTTCTTTTTTGTCTACCCCTGTTCCTTCTGCAACTGCAGTAGCATTTAGTGGTTTATCATTTTTAGTAAAGAAATCTAAAACTAAATCATAATTTTCCATATGTTCATCTCCTTTTGTATTTGTTACTATAATTTTACATAATACTATATATCAATTTCAATAATTATTTTTAATTTTTTTAAATTATTAACTAATATTTAATATCTGCAATTGAAATCTTATAAAATTAATTGTTTTATACTCCATTTTAATATTTCTGATAACCTTTTATATTTCATAATATTAATATTTAAATTATATACAAATAAAAACACTTTTAAACTTCATTGTAAAATTATTTTTATATCTACTTTAGTCTATATAGAATATTCAAAAAGGACGTCGCGTAACGCGACGTCCTTTTTATTATAATCAGGAATCAAAATATCCTTATTCCTTTTCAAGTATTTATTTTATAGATTTAAAAATGCTTCAAATCTATCTCTTACTTTATCTTCACCTAATATTTGCATAATAGTATAAAGATCTGGAGTATTGCTTCTATGAGATAGAGCGGCTCTTACAGCTCCAGCAACATCAGAAATCATTCCCTTAAATGCATCTGGATTTGCTTTGTATTCTTTTCTATTTGCACAGTATCCAAGTTCTGCTCCAATAACCTTTAACTCTTCAAACCAATTTTCTTGGCTTCCAGAATTGAAGTTGAATTTATCTTTATATACTTTAATTATTTCTTTGGCATTTTCTAAGCTTAAAGTCTTTGGAAGTTCAACATTTTCTGCTGTTTCCTTATTGAATAATTCATCAAAGAAGTAATCCACTTTTCCTCTTACTTCATCCCACTTAGCAAAATCTTTTCTTGGCTTTGGACCTTCCTTATCTATATTGAATATTTCTTTTGACATCTTTTCATTAGATGTTACTAAATCGTACATTTCTTTATCGAACTCTTTAGCCCAAGCTGTATAATAATCATAAACTACATCTGCTTTCATTTTGCAAATAACTTCTTTACTTACATCATTTAACTTAACTATATCAAATAATGCTCCTGACTTACTCATCTTGTCTAAAGCAACTTTAAATTCATGATAATCTACAGATGGATTTTCTGCTCTCCAATCTTCAAATGTAGAATTTATTATATTTAATAAGTATTCTATTACTGATACCATTGGATATCCAACTTCTTTGTAATATGAAACTGCTGCTTCAGCATCTTTTCTCTTTGATAATTTTCTCTTTGAGCCATTATCATTTTTCATTATTGTTGGGATATGTGCATAGTTTGGTCTATCTAATCCTAATACATCAAATAATTGAACATGTATTGGAAGTGATGATAACCATTCTTCACCTCTTATAACATGAGTAGTTCTCATTAAAGCATCATCTACAACGTGTGCAAAATGATATGTTGGAAGTCCATCTCCCTTTATGATAACTATATCTTGATTATTTTCTGGGAAACTTATATCTCCTTTTATTAAATCATGGAACTCTACTCTATTTTCTATATTACCTGGTGACTTGAATCTAATTATGTAGCTTTCACCATTATTTATTTTTTCCATAGCTTCTTCAGGAGTTAAATTTCTATCCTTAGCATATTCTCCATAATATCCTGGTGTTATTTTAGCTGCTGTTTGCTTTTCTCTAAGTTCTGCTAATTCTTCTGGTGTATCAAATGCTGGATAAGCTAATCCTTTTTTAATTAAATCTTTTGCAAAAGCTCTATAAATTTCTGCTCTCTCACTTTGTCTATATGGACCATATTCACCCTTAGATGTTTTATCTCCAGTCATTCCTTCATTAAAGTCCATTCCAAAGTTATGCATTGTTTGAATTGTATCTGCTATAGCACCTTCAACTTCTCTTTTTTGATCAGTATCTTCTATTCTTAAGAAGAAAACACCTTCACTTTGACTTGCTAATCTTTCATTTATTAATGCTGCAAAAACACCTCCAATATGTTGGAAACCCGTTGGTGATGGTGCATATCTTGAAACAACATCACCTTCTTTTAAATTTCTTTTTGGATACTTTGCAATATAATATTCTGGTGTTTTATCAACATTTGGAAATATTAATTCTGCTAATTTTTCAAAACTCATATTCATCTTCCTTCCGTAGTTTAAAATTTTATATAAATAAAAAAGTTGGCATATGTAAATTTACTTATTCCGTCGCTTCTCTCCAAGTCAACGCAAACTTACATATGCCAACTTGAAAACTAAAGGATGGAAATTATAAAATGTTATTAATACTGGTAACATTTTTATAATTTCCTATACATAAAAAAAGCCCTTCATCCTATAAATATTAGGACGAAAGACAAAATTCCGCGTTACCACCTAAATTGATTAATTAAAATTAATCCACTCATTCTCTTTAAGGGGAGAATCCCACAAACTTACTTGCAATTTTTTTAATATGCTGTTTCAGTTTATAGCTCTAGAGCTTCTTCAATAGGATCAAATTTTAAGCTTCCACCTATACTTAAATCTCTGTTAAATGACTATCTATCTACTTTTCTCTTTCATTGCTTATTATTTATAGTTTATCATAAACATTATAACTATACATTTAGCATTTGTAAATAATTTTATACTATTCACTTCATTAGGATAATTTTCAATCTAAATTCTCACTATAAAGTCTATCTAATTCATCCTTTGGCATTAAAACTTGAACTAAATATCCCATTATTATTACTCCAGGTATGTCAATCAAAAGCCTTGCTAAAGTAAATTCATAACCAAGTGACGAGAACTCAAACATCACTGTAGATATTTTAGTTACGCACCAAGCATTCATAAATATTATTATATTACTAAATTTAACACCTTTTTTAAGGAGGACTTTTGTAAATGGGAAAGCTGCATACATTGGTCCTGCCGCTATTGATCCTATTAATATTGCAAGAGAAATTCCTTTTATTCCTGAATCGTCTCCCATGTATTTCATCATAGTTTCTCTTGGAATCCAAACATCCATAAGCCCAAGCATTATCATTATTGGTGGTACCACCTCAATCATTTGTTTAAAACTTGAAAAAGCTGTATTAAATGATTTTAAACCTAACTCTTTATTAAAAATTGTTACAATTACTGTTACTATAAGTAATATAATAAAAAAAGAATATCTTTTTATTAAAGCTTTTATCATATCATTGTCACCACCATTTCAACAAAAAATGCTACTATTATTGAAAAAACAAAAGCTATTATATTCCTATAAATAGCTGCTTTTTTACCTATATGTTTAGCTTCTAAAGGAATAGTAATTATGCCAATTAAAGTAAGAGTTGATATAAGTGCTGCAACTTGTGCTATCCCTGCTCCACTTTTAAGTAGCATATCTCCAGTAGAAAATGCAACAAATGTAGGCATCATTGCAATACTTCCTAAAATTGCAGATAAAATTACTCCAAATATACCACTATTACTTCCTATTATATTTGATATTGTCTCTGGTTTTAATATTGAAATAGTCAACCCAACAACTAAGATTATTCCTAAGAATTGAGGCAGGATATTTTCTATTGACTTCCATCCTTTTAATAATGCCTTCTTAGTTTTTTCCTTATCTTTTCTATATGATATTAAAAATAATATAGCTGTTGCTAAATAAAGAATTATACTACTCATACTACTTCACTTCTAAAATATTATTATTAATATTATTATATAATTCAAACTTAATTAGGTGAAAACTCTGATTTTGAATTGAAATTTAAAGTATTAATTTTATAAATAGCTAATAAAATTTGCCTAATTGTGTATAGATACATATAATATAGCTATAATTATTAATATATAAGTTACACTAAGGATTTAACAGTAATTAAACTATATAAATTAATAAAACTTAAATAAATCTAGTACTCTAGCAACTTATATTAAAATTATCACTTATTTATATGTTTAGGATAAAGTTAAAATCTTTATTAAAAACTTTTTTTAAAACTTTATTTGTATTGGAGACTTATTATGAAAAAATTAATTTTAATAATTTCTATTATTTTATTGTTTATAGCTTCTTTTGCTCTAAGTTATAGATATTTTAATTCTAAAAAAATTAATGAAACTCCAGGAGGAGAAAGTTCTGATTCAATTATAGACAATAGCAATTCAAATAATGACTCAAATAATAATTCAAATAAACCATCTACTGAAGAAATTAATTCAAAAAAGGCAAAGGATTTATTATCTAATATGACCTTAGAAGAAAAAGTTGGACAAATGTTCTTTATTAGATGCCGAAAAGAAACTGCACTTGAAGATTTACAAAATTATAAAGTTGGTGGATTTATTCTATTTGATAATAATATAAAGGATGAAACTAAAGAATCCTTAACTAAAACATTATTAAGCTATCAAAACAATTCTAAAATAAAACTTCTAATTGGAATAGATGAAGAAGGCGGTATTGTTAATAGATTAAGCTGGTATCCTGAATTTAGGGCTGTTCCTTTTTATTCACCTCAAGAATTATATAATGAAGGTGGATATCCATTAATAGCTAGCGATACTAAAGAAAAAGCAGAGCTATTAAAAAGTATGGGAATTAATATGAATTTAGCCCCAGTATGTGATGTATCAGTAGATCCAAACGATTTTATTTACCCTAGAACCTTTGGAATGAATGCTTTAGAAACATCTGAATATATAAAAACAGTAGTAAATACTATGAACGAAAATAAAATAGGGTCTGCATTAAAACACTTTCCTGGCTATGGAAATAATGTAGATACTCATACTGGAATATCTATTGATGAGAGAAGTTATGAAAGCTTTCAAAAATCCGATTTTCTACCATTTAAAGCTGGGATAGAGGCTGGTGCTAGTAGCATATTAGTATCTCATAATATAGTAAAGTCTATGGATGCAAATCTTCCTGCATCACTTTCTCCAAGTGTTAATAAAATCATTAGAGATGAATTAAGATTTGATGGAGTAATAATGACTGATGACTTACAAATGAGTGCCATAAAAGAATATATAGGTGATTCTACATCAGCAGTACTTGCTATAATTGCTGGTAATGATTTAATAATAGCATCTGATTTTGATATACAAATACCATCTGTATTAGAAGCTATAAGAAATGGAGAAATTAAAGAAGATCGTATAAATGAATCTGTATTAAGAATTCTTAAACTAAAACTTGATTTAGGTATAATTTAAGAATATATTTCTACACTTTGGCAAATATCACTTCTTACTATAACAATAAAATGATAAATAAAAAGTGGGCATATATAAGCTTGATTTCATCCCTTCCTTGAAGGTAAATGCAAACTTACATATGTCCACTTAAAAATTATAAGAAAAGAAAATAACTTCGTAAATAATGCATTTTTTATTCTTCTCTGTTTTTATCTTTAAAAGCTTCTTTATCTTTATAATTATCATTAGATTCTTTATTAGCTGTTCCTACTTCATATAAGATTCTATTTTCTAATCCTTTTATTCCTTTAGTTAATTTAGCGTATTGCTTATCAACAAAAGAGTTTTCTTTCCCAGTAATCTCTAAATGTCCCCTTTCTACTTCCATTGCTGCTTTAGTTTTTCCAAAATCATTTGTATTTCTTAATTTATTATTAGCTGAAATTAACTTCTTCAGACTATCTTCAACTATTATTCCGCCACTATTTTCATAAAAGTTTATTTTATTTTTAGAGTTAATGCTTTCATCCTTTTTATTTTTTTCTTCTAGCTTACGCTGATTTTCTAAAGCTTCTTTCTCTTTTTCCACTAATTTCATTTGTTGTATTTCAGCTTCTACTTCAGCTATTTTTTTATTTATCTCTTCAAGCTTCATTCTTTTTTCCTTAGGATCCATTTCAGTTTCTTGAAGCTTTATTTTTTGTTCCTTAAAATTTTCTTTTAGTTGCTGTAAGTTTTTTATTATTTGATTCGAACTTTTTTCTACAGTTATACTTTTTTCTTTTTCTGCTTTTTCTTTCTTTTGATTTTCTGAAGCTTCTTTAAGCCTATTATATATTGGATTATCCCAATTATTTATTCTTTGAATCTGCATAAGATCTCCCCCTTAACTTAATTAGATTATCGTTTCAATTGGGAAGTTCTTTATCGTTTATTCATCATTTATATCTTCTAACTAAGTTTTCAACTCATTATATTTAACTTTAAAACTCAATAACTTTAAAACTTAGTAAATTCAAAACTTAATAAATTTAATTTAAAATAATTAACTTTTTATTTAAATATTCTATTATTAAAGTAATTATATTCGTACCAGTGCTTAGTAATAACCCTTTTATTATACCAATCATAATAATACTTACTTTCTATTAAGCCTTTATCATAACCATCTTTTACTGCATCTTGAGCATCTAATGATAATCTAGTCAAATATCTATCATCCATTTCATGTTTAGTATTAATTATATTTATATTTTGTTTTGCTATATAATTATCTATATTAATATAATTTAAAAATAAATATATAGTTAATCCTACAATTGCCATTGGCTTAAGTAAGTACTTCCCTCTCCATATAAATACAAGTAATATAATTAAAGAAATAAATAAAAAAACTGTAAATGCTTGAACTAAAATTCTTAGTCTAGTATATCCAAACTCCCCTATATATAAGTTCATTTTATATATAGCAGAAGCTCCCATATTCATTGTTAATACTGTTATTACGCTATATAAAGTATTTAATGAATTTTTAACGTTTTTACTATTTGTTGCTGTTTTGAAATTCATTATTGTTATCATTGATAAGTTTACTATTACAAGTGCAACTAGTTGGAAAAATCCAGTTCTAGCATAATCCGCAAAATTAAATCCAGCTGGTAAAGCTTTATTTAGATATAAATATGAAATCTGTATTTTAGTAAATACTAAATAAAGTATAGTTATTGAAATTAATATTGTGATTATTGTTGTTGAATTAAAATCTTTTTTTATTAAATTACTTTCTACATCTCTTACCTCTGTGCAATTTAAACTATAGTATAAACCAAATACTAAAAACATTACTATTATTGCTATAAAGGCTTTTAATATAAAGTCATAAATATTCTCTATATTAAGATATCTCCATATATTTGCCAAGTAATAACTAAATATCTCATCTGCACCTGCAAGTAAGATTCCCAGTATTATAATTAAAGGTATTGATATAGCTAACCCAATTAATATAGATTTAACATGATCATTTTCTTTTTTAATGTTTCCTTTTTTCAATGCTTTGTTTAATATTGAAGGAATTTTAGTTGAATTCCCCAAAGATTGCCCTATAATTATTTCTAAAAATGATGCTCCAAAGCTTATTAACTTAAATTCAATATTTTTAAATGTTAATAACAAAAATCCTGAAAATAGTGAAATAGGTATAACTATTAAATTTAATACTCTAAAAAATTCATTTGTAAAAATGCCATAAGTAAATGATAAAATTATACTAGATGCTACAAAGAAATATCCAAGAAAGCTTTTATTTTTTACTCCTATGATTAACATAAATATCACTGTCATTAAAATAGTTAAAATAGCAACTGAAATACCTAGATAACCAAAAATAAACCTTGAAAATAATATTCCTATACCTAAAGAAAAAGCTATAAGAATCAATGCTTTATTAGTATCCATGCTTTGTTTTTCAACATCTATCTTAGAATTTCTTACTTTATATTTACTATTCATATTTATAAATTCTTTTAATGCCTCAACTGCAAAAGATTGATAATTATTTATACTACACTCAGTTAAAACATTTATAAGCAAATCATTTTCTACTTTATTAATATTATTTGCCCATCTACATTCTTCAAATACCAAGCTTTCATCTATTAATTTAACTTCTGAATTTGTCACATCGATAAACATTAAATTAACATTATAATCTTGTATATTGATTTTCTTGCTATAATTGATAATTGGAGAATCTTCAAATTCTATTCTTCCTTCTTTCCATCTCTCAATACACTCTTCTGGTTTTTCTTCGTTTTTCATACTTATTATAGGTAACCTATTTTTTGATCGTTTTAATAAAAGGATTTTATCTCCTTTCATTAAAACTAAAGCTACAGTATTGACCATATTTTCTCTCCCTCCATTATTCATCTATATATTCTAATATATCTCCTGGTTGGCAATTAAGTTCTCTACAAATAGCTTCTAATGTAGAAAATCTAACTGCCTTTGCTTTGTTATTTTTTAATATAGAAAGGTTAGCATTAGTTATACCAACTCTTTCTGCTAATTCATTTAATGAAATTTTTCTTTTTGCCATCATAACATCTAAATTTACGACTATTCCCATATTGTGCTCCTTCATCATATAGTTAAATCATTTTCTTCTTTGAACGTAACTGCCTTATCAAAAACCTTCGCTAATATAAATATAAAAGCTGAAGCAAATAAAAATATAAATACTTCCATATCTGTATGAATACCCATATTATCAACATATATAAATTTAAATTCCTTAAAATTATAATTTACAAATAAATTAATTAAATAACAGACTGATATTATTAATGATGATACTGATATTTTCTTGAAAGCAATTGCATTTGATCTAACAAATGGGTCTCCAATTATTAATGTCTTTATTATTCCTTTAAGCTGAAATACTATATAAAACAAGCTAGCTATACCAACAATTAATAGTATTGTAACTAAGACTTCATTAATAACAATGTCTTGTATTCCTCTTTTATAGAATGTCATATAAAATACCATAGCCGTAAGAATTATTCCAAATACTATAGTAATATTAAGAATAATTGATAATACCTTCGATAAAGTTTTTTCATCTTTTAACTTCATAGTAATCTCTCCTTTTCTAATAATTATATTAACATTCACAAAATTGTTTATCAAGCTATTTTTATCGAAAAACAATATATTTTTATTTTATATTATGAATAAGCTATATATATTCTTAAATTAATCTGATGTAATATTTTATAATAATTATTTTAAATTATGCATATGCATTATACTTAATTCTATGAGTATTAAACTATATCAAATTAAAATTTTAGCATTTTAAAAATTAGGCACCCAACTAAGAGAAATCATAAAAATTTCATATTACAAATAAAAAAAGAGATGTATAAAATATCTCTTTTTCTATTTGTAATATTATTTATTTTTTCTCAGTTATGTAGGTACTATAAATTTCTTTTCAGTACCTACATAGATTTTATATTTTTTAATTTACCTTACTATCTTTTTAACTAATGCTCCTGTTCCTATTCCCATCATTAATACTCCTAATAGCATTTCTATATTACTAAGCATATATGAAATTGGAGCTGGTTGAGCTTCATTAAGGCCCACTGCTGCAAACATACCTACACTTAAATTTAAACTTTCGTTGTAGTCCTTTAAAAATCTTCTAAATGTAAAGCCATTTTCTAAAAACGTATACCTAACAATTTTTTCATCTACTATTATCCCAAACAGTAAATATAAAATTGAAAATACAAATATTACAAAAAGTGAAAAATATGCTGCATACAATGGTCTTTCGCCATATCCGCAAGTTACAAATCCCAAAAAAGACATTATTCTTGGTATAGGCTTTAAAACCTTTCTTTGTGTTTTTCTACATAAAAAATAATACTCCCCGAAATTATTAACTAAGTTGTTTTCCTTAAATTTATCTGCTATATTTTCATATACTGTATATATTCCTTCGTATTCATCTCTATTTTTCTTTCTTAATTTTATTTTATCTATAAATGTTTTTTCATCTAACTTACTTTTATACTTATCCCTAAATTCTAAGTCTTCTATATAAGATTTTACTATTTTAGCACCAGATAAATCAGTATCTATTATTATTACTTTCTTTAAATCACAATCAAATATAATTCCACTTGTCATATCACTTAATTCAAAATTAGTGTTATTCAAAAGGCACTTATTAAATACTATGTGACCTAAATCACAATTTAAGAACTTTGCATATATATTACATTCATTAAATTCACATGACAAATTGTCTTCCTTATTTAAATTCGGTTTTGTATCGCTTTCTTGCTTAATGAAGATACATTCATCAAATACTGCGCCACCACCTATGAAATTACAATTTATAAAATAGCATCCTATAAACTTACATCCTTTAAATTTTATATTTGAAAATCTACAGTTTACAAATTTCGCACAAATTATATCTGTATAACTTATCTCTTGAAATTCATCTTCACTTTGTGGATGACCTCCACCTAAAACAATGTCGTTAAACTCTTTAAAACTATATTTCTCATTTGAGTTATAGTTACTAGATATATTTTTATATTGCTTAATTTGATTGAATAACTTTTCATTGTTATCAATTCTATTCTGTAATTGTATTTTAGCTACACATACTTCTTCTTTAAAATTAATATAAGACATAGTACAAACTCCTTATAAATAGGTATTTTATTTACCTGTATTATTATGCCTATATATTATTTTATTAATTCCTTTTTATTATAGTTTCCAAGCTTCTTTTAATAATATTACAGCTTCCTCTATTTCTTTATGCGTTAAACTAGCATATCCTAGAAAAACTATACTAATCTTATCTTTCATTTTAAAATATGAATTAGATAAGCCTAAAATTTTTATTTCTTTTTCTTCTGCTTTTTGAATTAATTCCTCTTCTGTCATTCCATTGTTAACCTTTAGTAACAAATGTAATCCAGAATTGGTTCCTATTATTTCAGTTCCTTTAAGATATTTTTTTATTAATGAAACTAAAAATTCTCTTTTTTTCTTATATATATTTCTCATTTTATTTAGATGCCTTTCAAAATATCCTTCTTCCATGAATCTAAATAAAGATTGTTGATCTATTCTCGAAACTGTACAAGTAAGAAAACTAAAATTTTCTCTATATATTTTAATTAACTCATTAGGTAAAACCATATATCCTATTCTAATTGAAGGAGCAAAGCATTTTGAAAAAGTACCTAAATATATAACTTTTTCCTTAGTATCTAAACTTTGCAGAGCTGGTATTGGTTTACCTTCAAACCTAAACTCACTATCATAATCATCTTCAATTATATATCTATTACTCTTTTCATTTGCCCAAGATAAAAGCTGCATTCTTCTACTTATTGGCATTATAACTCCCGTAGGAAATTGATGGGATGGTGTTATATGAATTATTTCTACATTACTTTTACTAAGATTCTCTACATCTATTCCTTGGGTATCTATCTTTATAGGCTTAACTTCTATATTATGAGTTTTTAATATTTTTCTTATCTTGTAATAACCTGGGTCTTCCATGCCATAAATCTTATCGTTACCTAAAATATTTATTAATATTTGAACTAAATATTCTGTTCCTGCTCCAATAACTATGTTATCTGCACTTGAATTTACTCCTCTAGAAAATTTTAAATAATTCGAAATAGCTTCTCTTAAATTTCTATCACCTTGAGAATGTCCTATTTGTAATAAATTTTTATTTTCCTCATTTATTATATCTTTATTTATTTTTCTCCATGCTGTATAAGGAAAACTTTCCAAATCTACTCTACTTGAAAAAAATTCATATTTATACTTCTTCCCAACTGTTTTTTTATTATCATATTTATCATTGATTGAACTAATATTTATTACTCCTTGAAATTCTGATACATAATACCCTTTCTTAGGTTTTGATATTATATATCCTTCAGTAATAAGTTGCTCATATGCTGATTCTATCGTATTTTGACTAATCTCTAAATGTTTAGAAAGCTTTCTTTTTGATGGTAACTTGCTATTCGATTCTAACTTTCCGCTTTGAATTTCCTTCTTTATAAAATTATATAATTGTATATATAAAGGAACACTACTGTTAGTATCTAAATTAATATTAATAAAATCCACAATAAACACCTCTTTCGAATTAACCGTAATGATATATATTAATTTTTCGATTTTTATATAACATCTCCAATTTAATACATATCATTAATGTTAATATTTCTTAATTTAGCAATAGTAACTGATAAATATAAGTTAGCGAAGATAAATAGAATATATAAAATAAGCACATCTAGTTATGGTAGCCTTTATATTATCTTCAAAACTGGCATCATTAAATTAATACAAACTGACACTTATCAAAGTTTCAGTTTATGTATATAATAGTATCAGTGGTAGTACTAATAAGTCAATGATAGCGAGGGGTTTAGATATGAATTTATTACATCCAATTTGGGCAGAAATTAATTTAAATAATTTAATATATAACATAGAGCAAATCAAGAATAAATCTGGTAATAGTGAAATAATTGGAGTCGTAAAAGCAAATGCATATGGTCATGGTGCAGTAGAAATATCAAAGGTTTTACTTAATCATGGTATTAATAGACTTGCAGTTGCTAATATAGTTGAAGCAATTGAACTTAGAGAAAATGAAATATCAGCTCCTATAATGCTACTTGGTATTAGTGAAGATTATGCGATAGACGCTTTAGTAGAATATGATGTTGAACCTACAATATCAACTTATGAATTTGCTATAAATCTTAATAAAAAAGCAAAAGCCTTAAATAAAACTATTAATATTCATATAGCTATAGACTCTGGAATGGGTAGAATTGGCTTTAGAAAAACTGATAAGGGCTTAGAAGATATACTAAATATCTCTAAATTAAGCAATCTTAAAATTGAAAGTATTTTTTCTCATTTTTCCACTGCTGATTGTAAGGATAAGAGTTACTCTTTAAAACAAATTGAAATTTATAATACTTTCTTGGATAAACTTCAAGAAGCCGGTGTTTATATAAATAAAAAGAATTTATCTAATAGTGCTGCTATAATTGATTTGCCAGAAAGTCATTATGATTGTGTAAGACCTGGTATAATTCAATATGGTTATTATCCCTCAAATGAAGTTGATAAAGAGCATTTTGATATAAAGCCAGTTTTAACATGGAAAACTAAAATCATTCACATAAAAGAAGTTGAAGAAAATGAATATATAGGATATGGTAAAACCTTCAAAACAACTAGAAAAACCATAGTTGCAACACTACCTGTTGGTTATGCAGATGGATATTCTAGGGGACTTTCAAACAAAGGAAAAGTTATTATAAACGGTCAGTTAGCACCTATTATAGGCAATGTTTGTATGGATCAGTTTATGGTTGATATTACTGATATAGAAAATGTTCATCTTGGAAATGAAGTTATATTACTAGGATCTGATGGAAGTGTTAAATTTGATGCTGATGATATGGCTAAATTAATAAATACAATAAGCTATGAAGTTCTTTGCCTTATTGGTAGAAGGGCTCCAAGAATATATATAAAAGATTATAAGACTATAGGGATTAGATATCTAATGTAAAAAGTTCTATTTTGAAAATAAAAATGCAAAATACAAAATACAAAATATTTATATATAAAATATTAAATATAATTTTCATTTTGCATCAAATTTCATATTTAATAGTATAAAGTTATTAAAATTAGTAAATTTAATAAAATATAAATGGGGGGCGCGAAACGCGACCCCCGTTATATTTTATTATTATTTTAATCCACTATCTCATCTAAAATTTTATTAAAAAATGGATAGTAACATTTCCAGAAAAAGTTTTTATTACTAATCGTATTATCTATTGATAGTTTATTCATAAAAGGTGCATAAAACTCTACTTTATAGTTGTTTAAAATTTTATTGTTATCAGAAGCATCACAAGCCATGTAATATGAGTTATAATCTCCTTTTTTCTCTATAAATGCAGGATATGATGTATCTAAGCCATATTTGCTTAATACCTTACTTCCTTCTTCTGTAACATCTATATTAAAGCTTCCTAATACTTTAGCATTATCTTTTACTGTTATCACTTCATACCAATAATAATATTTAACATTATCTTTTAAATTATATTGGCTTTTTGCCTGGTCAGTAAATGAAAGATAAACATAATTTTCATTTAAATGTTTTTTATCTTCTAGAACAATAACTTGCCCATCTTCATGAACATATACTATTCCTGTTCCTTCCTTGCTCCATTCTTCTTGATATTGCTTTTCATAATTTTGAATTATCCAGTTCGGTACTTCTCCATAAGACCTACTTAAATCTTTAAAATATCTTGCTATCCATCCAGACCATTCAACTCCGAAGATATCCATAGTCCTTTCTCTTGCTTCTCCTTGAGTTGGAGAATTAAATATATTAAATTCTCCAACTATTGTCTTTCCATTTAATACATCATATATTGCATCTAATTCTTTATCAGTAATTCCTCCATAAGATAAATCCTTATATTTAAAATTATCAAGTTCATAATCATTGCTGTGAACTCCATAAGTATCAGCTAAATATATTAAATCTAAGTCATTATCTAATTGTTCTGGAATCTCTTTAATAAAATAATCCTCTGTAGAATCTTCCTTTAATTTATATGGGAAAAATCCATAATAATCTTCATTATACTGAAATGCTGCATTTGTGTACTTATTTAATATCTTCTTATTATTAAGTATCCACATAATATTTTTGTGTTCCCTATATTCTTCGGTAGGTACTGTCTTATCTAAGATTATAGCCTTTATATCACTACTGCCCTTAAGTTTCCATAGATAAAAAGGCATTGTTACAATTAATAAAATAACTATTATGATTATTATTTTAATTAATCTTTTATTTTTCATCTATACCCCCACTCATATTGATTCTTGTAATTTTTCCCCATTGATATCTATTCTTTCTATAATTTATAAAAGCACTTATTCTATAAAGAGAACATAATTGTCTAAAGCCAATACACTCTAAAATACTAAATAAATATAGTTTTACTGATATTTTTCTCCTAAACTTATAGTCAAATAAAAAGTTATTTAAAGTTATAGAGACCCAAGAAACAATTACGTTATAAAAAATAAATAAGAATAAATATAAAAGCATAAATTTTATATTTACAACTTCCATTATAAAAGCTAAAAATATAGATAATAAACCTAATATCTCTATAATTGGAGATATTACCTCAAAAACTAAATAATAAATATATGATATAAAGCTTAATGCTCCATATTTAATATTTAAAAATACGTATTTATGCCTCCATATACTTTGAATTAAACCCATATGCCATCTTCTTCTTTGCTTTTTAAGATCCGAATATCTTTCTGGTACTTGTGAAAAACAAATTGCATCTGGAACATATTCTATCTTGTATTTTTTCTTATTTTTAAGACAATAGGTATGAAGCTTAACAACAAGTTCCATATCTTCACCTACAGTTTTAGAGTTATATCCCCCCGTAGAAATAACTATTGATTTATTAAACAATCCAAAAGCACCTGAAATTATCATATTTAAATTAAACTTATTAAATGCAACTCTAGATGCTATGAATACCCTTATATACTCTATCATTTGAAATAAAACGATAAACTTTTTAGGTGTTACTTCTTTTATTACTTTCCCCTCTTTTATTGTTAATCCATTAGCAACTTGAATACTTCCTCCAGCAGCTACAGTTCTATCATCTTCTATAAAAGGCTCAACTATTTTTAAAAGTGAATCTTTTTGTAGCATAGAATCTGCATCTAGTGAAATAAATAAAGGATATTTACTTACATTTATCCCCATATTCAAGGCATCTGCTTTTCCTCCATTCATCTTGTTTACAAGAACAATTCTTATATTGTCCATTGTATTTTCATAAACAGATATAACATCCTTACAATCAATTTGCTTTCTGATAGGTGTAATTATTCTTTTTAAATTAAAAGTATCTATAACATATTTTTCTGTATTATCTGTAGAACCATCATTTACAACTACTATCTCATATTCAGGATAATCTAAGTTTAAAAGGGATTTTATACTATCTATTATAGTTACATCCTCATTATAAGCTGGAACTAATATAGAAATTGGAATATAATTTTCATTCTTATTTAAAGTTAAAGATGATACAAATTTTCTCCTCTTAATAAATTTCTCTATATCCACAGTTGATAATAATGTTGTTATGAAGAAAATTACTGAATAAATAAACATGTAGTAAAAAAATATTTTATTTAATACTATAACTATACTTTCAATCATTTAAAGCCCCCCTCAACTAATGAATTATTCTCTTTTACTGTAAGATTTATATATTCATTATAAGTTATAAGCTTTTTATTAAATAAGCTATACAGCATAATATCTCTAGCATACTTATCATCAAGCTTCATAGCTTTTTCAATTAGTAAAGTATTATTATCAAAATTTATAATGGACATTGCCGAATTGTATCTTACAAACCAATTTGAATCGCATAATGTTTTTAACAGCCCTTCTTTTATTACTTTAGAACTATAATTTACTGCTATTTTTGCTGCTAATGCTCTTATTTCCCATCTTTCATTATTTAATAAATTTATTAACTCTATCTCCATATAAGCATACTTAATTCTTCCAAAATATTTTATTATAGCTAACTTAACTTCTGTACTCTCATCATTACTTTTTAACTTATTAAATAGCTGCTTATTTACCTCTTCAAATTTATTATTCGTAAAGTGATTTATAACTAAAATCTTTATTCTTTCTGAGAAGCTATCTATATTTTTACCTAATTCCTCATTAAAATCTTTTTTATCGCCTTCGAATATATCCATTGAATCAATTAAAATCTTATCATTTATATATATGTTTCTATCTGAAATAATTTTTAGTGAATTTATAAATTTATCTTTATCTCCTATTTTTGCTAAAGCCCTTATAGAATTTATTTTTATATAATTTGATTCACTATTTAATCCCTCGATCAATCTATCAACAATTCTAATATCGTGATATCTATATTCACCATAAACAAAAATACTATGTGCATATTTTAAATAGTCTTCTTTGTCTAGCATCTTAAACTCTTGAACAAATCTTTTTCTAAAGTTATCTAGGAAAGCATTTACTGCCTCCTTGTCTTCCTTTTTACTTCTAAGTTCTATAATCTTATCATTAAATACGTCTAGATAAATTGGATTATTTATTCTATCATTTATTTTTATAATAGCATCATTATCTATCTTATTATTTAATTTAATATTTTCTATTTGTTTATCAATTAATGGATTTATTTCTTTTCGTGCCTTAATAACCATTTTCATATTCTTTCTTTTTATCAATCTAGATAAAAATACAAATATTATAATGCTTAACATTATATATGCAAGAAGCCCCACTATAAAAAACACTATTTTTACATTCATTGAAATCTATCACCCCTTTTTTATTACTCATCTTCAAACATCTTTTGAACACTATAATATGCAGGTTTCAACCTTTCATGATAACTTGGAGTATTCCACTCTTTCCAACTATATGATTGTAGATTACTACTATATACTAGCTCCTCACCCCTCTTTACATTGATGCCCGAATATATTTTACTAATTCTAATTGGTTTTGGATTTAATCCTTCAACACAATAATCTCCTGCTACTTTTTGTTTTGATGGATCATAGAAATTTAATAACTGCCATGGTATTCTAATCTCTATTTCATCGCCCACTATAAAGAAATCTGCTAAAGAATTATATTCATCTGAATTAGGATTTCCATTACCATAAATCAGCTTTCCACTCTCAAAAATTTGTTCATCCTTAATTAATTTTTGCTTAGTCTCTTTTATATAAATATCTACATTTTCCATTAAGTATTGATATATATAATTAAAGTTATCCATATCCTTAGTTCTTTCTTCAGTAAACTTTTGTATTGAAGGTAAACTTTTAGCTCTATATCTTAAATAATCATAATAATCATGTATATATACTCTTGAATTTTCTTTTCCCTTTATTTCTATTATAAAATCAACACCTCTATCAAATTCTAATCCAAATAGACTACTTTTATATGCTCCTGAATTAGGTGTTACATCTATAGGTATATACACGCTATCATTTTCTAAATCCAAATCCTTTATATTAAGTTTAAAGTATATATAACTTTCATCGCTATCCATATAAAGCTTAGCTTCATCATCATTTATTATTGCTTTACTATTTTCCCATTCACTAAAATTTCCATCTGGATATGATTTAACATGTTCTTCTCCTGTATCAAATGATAATAAACCATAAAACTGTTCATTGGTTTGTTCATCTAACCAATAGGCTGTTCTTTCTGTATCTATTAAGTCATTTGTATTCCATGATGTTTTAAACCACTCATCTTGCCAAGAAAAAACTATTGCACCTGCCATGTTTTCCTTAACTATATCCTCATATAATTCTGGAATAATTTCTGCTTGTTCATTTTCACTTAAATTTCCTTGATCAAATCCTCTTGTTGAATCGAAATGGGCTATTCCACGTGAACTTGGAACTCCAAATTCCGTAACAATTACTGGAATCTCATGATGATTATTTATCTTTTTTAGATATGCTCTATATGAATTATTTTTTCCTTCATCATCAATGAATTCAGTATATTCTGGTTCCATATTTAAGAAATTTGGATAATTAGGATATATGTGATATGAAGCAAACATTCCTGTTTCAAATTTTTCTGTTCCCTTTATTTTATCTACATCTATTTGGGCAATATCATTATAATCTTCTGGTTCATAGGGCTGTATTAATGGATCTGTAGGAGGCCAATTAGCAAAAGCAATTATTCTTTGTTCTTCATACTTCTCACTTTCATATTCAACAGCATAATCCCCAACTTGAGCTAAAAATGCTTCAAATGGAGTTCCTTCTTCTAATTTCAAATATTCACCATCATAGGAAGTTATCTCTTCATTAAATAAATCTGTTCCATAGACAAAGTATCCTTCCCACTCAATCCCCAGTATAAATCCTAGTACATACTGTGATATATCATATTTATACTTTCCTGATGCATGTGTGGAGTTTTGAGGAATATATGCATTACCATGGACTACATCAATTAATGAAGTTATATCTCTTTTCATATTTTTTATTATCCTATCATCATATGCATTCATAGTTTCTTCGATTGAATTATCATTGACCCACATTCCATGTATTATATATAACGGATTTTCCCTATCTTTATTAAATTCATATAACGCTTCATAAAATTCTGGTTTTAATATTGTATATACTCTTATTGTATTAGCATTCATTTCTGCTATAAGATTGAACCATCTTAGATAATCTTCTTTAGTAACACCATATTCATTTGGAAAATATCCCGGTTTTGATGCTCCTAAATTAACTCCCTTTACAAAAAAGTTTTCCCATTCTCCATTTTTATTTACTAATATATTTTTCTCTTCAGTTTTAGTAGAAAAGTTTATTGTTCCTGTTTTTTTAGTAAATCTTTGCTTATCTTGAAATATATATAATGCTGATATAATAATTAATATTATCATTGTTATTATTAAAACTCTTTTTAAAAAAACTTTTATACTCATAACTTCACCTTACTACTTTTCACTCTTTACCTCATATATATTTTCATCCATCCACTTACCTCTCTTATTAATAAACTTTTTCATAGCTTCTATTTCCTCTTCATGATTTTCTGTTGCTGGATCATTTGGATTAGGCCATACATTTTCTCCGTATACTTCATGCCATCTAGCAAAATTCCTTTCTATTGCATCTCCTAATGATAATACAGTATTATCTATTAACTTATATAAATAATCCTCACTTAAATAAGTTTTTCTTAGCTCTCTATATTTTTTCACAAAACTTTCAACAAAGTAATCATCTTGAACTAGTTGATCAAACCATGGCATATCTTCAAGTTCAAACCCTTCTGGGACCCATGCATCACTATAAGTTGCATTTCCCATAGAAAAATTATAATCCCAAACTGGCCCAGCCTTAAGCTTTCCACCTATCTCCTTGTAGTAATAAGCACTTCTTGCTCCTTGGTCAACATTTCTAAAAAATTCATTTATAACAGCATAAGTAGCAAAACTTTCTATATCAATATGATTTCTATATCCTAAATCTTTGTCTGTAAAGAATGGTGAATATAGCCTCTTTTCAAATTCATCAACATCCTTTGTAATATAATCTAATTTTTCTTGAGTTAAGTTTTTCGATGATGGATATGCACATATTAATTCATTCTCATATCTTCCATTTTCAGTCTTTAGTCTTTGAGAATATGTGTCTAATAAAATATCATCATCCTTTATAGAATCCCTTAAAATCATATAGCTTGTTTCTTCTAAATAAGAAATTGGCTTTGATAAATTAACTCTATTATCATCAACTTTAATTTTTTCTATCATTATATATAAACCTACATAATCCTCTTCTTTTAAGTCCTGCTCTTCTCCTGAAGTTTTCAAAAACACCTCACAATATTTTGTTCTAGGCGCATAATCCATTATTTCTCTACTTACGCTATAGACAATGTGGTTTCTTATTAATGATTTATCCATGTATGGTCCATTTAAAACCCAATCACTTTCTACTGGCATACCAAGTACTTCCCTTGGATTATTATTCCCATCGCCATCTATCAAAGTAACTGAATATTGCTTTTTAGGCTTACTTGAGGTAGTATTTCCTCTAATTTTTATTAATATATCACTCTCCAATTGAATTTCATCAGAAATGTTATTATACTCTTTCCTACTATTATATATCTTCATATCTGCAACTATAGTTGATTCTTTATTAATCTCTTGTCCTTTAGTATCAATAACTATTAATGGTAATTCACTTTGAAAATCAAAATTATACTTAACTGATTCTTCTTTGCTTGTATCATAATAATCTTTAAGAGATACTTTAAATAGGAAAAGTAAACTAACTATAACTATACAACCTATAGCAATAGTCTTTATGCTATTTAAAATAATCATCTTATAATTTGGTTTTGAGGTTCTTTTTCCACTTCTCATAATTATCCTATCATTTCACCACTTTGTGAAACTAAATTCATAGATTTTATTCCTTCTATGCTACTTAACCTATTAATAAGTCTTATATCTTCATCTTTCTTTAATCTTACTTCACATACTATTTCCATATTTTCATTATTTATAGTTCTAGATCTAACTTTATAATGCTTAACTTGTTTAAATATTACTGAGTATATATTTTCTTCTATCCCAATTTTCCCACGAATCACTAAAAGATATTTTTCTCTTGAAGTAGTATTTATACTAAATATAAACACTACTACTGCTATAAATAATGAACCAATAATTGCAATATCATATATTTCAACTCCACAAGCTAATCCAACTGATATGCTCCAAAAAATATAAACAGTATCTCTTGGATCTTTTACTGCTGTTCTAAATCTTACTATAGATAAAGCTCCCACCATACCAAGCGATAAGGCTATATTACTTCCAATAACCATCATTACTACAGCTGTAACTAAACTCATCATGATAAGTGAAAGATTAAAATTTCTACTATATGAAACTCCTCTATAACAGTACTTATAAGTTACATAAATTAATAATGATAAAATTAAAGTTACTGTCATTCCTAAAGCTATAGGCAACACTCTTTCTAAAATAACATTATCCATAAGATAGTAATAAAACGTTCTAAAACTCATATTTTTCTCCCTTTCTAAATAAAATAACCTTCAAATATTGATCTTGATAAGCAATATTTGCTAACTGATTTTTGAACTGCTTCGCATTCTGATATAATTTCTGTAAGCCATTTATGAATATAAGTTCCATGCTTAACTTCTAATACTATATATGGATATAAAAATATTGGTTCCATAACAATATCATCACTAAACAAATCAAAATTTGCTTCACTTTTTCTAATGTTAAAGTCTAAAGTAACTCTAATATCACTAAAGTCATGATAAAATGCTATTCTTTCATATTCAATCATAACTACTGGTCTATAATTACCAGTTGTCATTATCGTATATATTTCATTTGCTAAGGGCTCATCATAATTTAATAAAACTGAAAAATCCCCATCTATTATTCTTTCAGCTACATTCCTTGCTATTATTAGAGTATCCTTCCGTTGATTTATATTAAATTTTCTTTTCACCTCTAATTTTACGTTTTTATCATTTGTTCCATAGACTCTAAGTCTTATCTTTTTTCTATTTTCTTCGCCATTCATTTTACTAAAGTAATCTTTATTATCTATACTATCAAAATATAAACTCCTTACACTATACCCTACTTCACCATTGTGATTATCCTCACTTAGTGTAGCTTTTAATGCCGACAACAAATATTGCTTATTAAATTCATTTATCAAGTACTTTAATTCTTTTCTTTCTACATTTAAAGCTTTCTCCATTGCTCCTCCCATTATTTTTTAAGATATCCTCATTGTTCTATATTTATTTTAATGCCATTACTAGTAACATGAATTTCTCCATCTCCTGTAATTAGTACATTACTTTTTATATTTTCTAATGCTTGCATAAGCTTTTTACTAGGCGTATGCTCTACATTATCAGTTGTTATTATAGAAAACTCTGGTTTCACCTTAGCTAAAAAATCAACCATAAAATCATTATTTCTTCCATGATGAGGAATTTTTAATAAATCATGATTTTTAATTTTTGAATCTCTTAATAACTCCTCTGTAGCGTTCTCTTCTATATCACCTGTAAATAGAAATTTATTTTTCCCATATCTTACATTTAGTACTATAGAATTCTCATTTTCATTAATATAATTGTCCTTTGGAGCTAGAACTTCTACTTTTAAATCTCCATCAAATATTTTTTCTTCTACTTCAACCTTTGCTATTTCTATATTCTTTTTATTAGCTACCTCCACCATTTCTCTATACTGCTTTTTTTCTTCATTTACATAGGATGTAAAAATCTTTCCAACTTCTACTTTTTCTAATATTTTATCTGCTCCACCAACATGATCCTTATCAAGGTGAGTTATTATCATATAATCTAATTTTTCAACTCCTAAATCTTTTATTCTTTCTACTATATAATCTCCTTTTTCATCTCTAGCTGTATCGATTAGAATAGTAACTTCATTACTTTTAATAAGAATACTATCAGCCTTCCCTACATTAAAAAAATATATATCTATTTCTTTAAGCTCTTCCACTTCCACATCACACGATGTAAAAGTAAAAAAAGGGATAATAAATAAAAATATAAATTTAAAGCCCTTCATCTTACCTCCTCTTCTATCTTTTATTAACTGTATTTTAACATATTATATTCCATATTTTTACTATTTTTATATAATTATTATAAGTTTATGCAAAAAAAAATATTTAGATAACTAATTTATTGTATCTAAATATTTTTATAATGTGTATGAAAATATCTCTTTAGTATTTATTTTTTCTAAAATATAATATTTCTAATAATATAATTACTAATGTAATCCCAATCGATATAAGAAAACCATAGTCATTATTTAACAAAGGCATATTTTTAAAATTCATTCCAAATATCCCTGATACGATTGTTAGGGGCAATGTAGAAACAGTAATAACTGTTAATAGCTGCATAGTTTTATTCATTTTATTTGATAACTCTGAATTATAAATATCTATACAAGAATATATTGAAGCTTCAATATTATCTACTAAACTTAAGGTATTATCTAAAACTAATAAAACTTTATTGTAAAGATCTAATTCACCAAATTCATCATCTAAATAAGTTATCATAGATTTATAGTACGAAGTAAATCTCTTTATTAATGATACTTTTTTCTTCACTTCTAAGATTTCTTTATTATCTGCATTTCCCTTATAAACTGCTTCTTGAAATAAATCATCTACTTTTTCCTCTATATTCAATAATTCCTCTGTATACTCATATGCGAAGTATTGAAATAAAAATAAGCACAACATATACTTATCTATTTTTTCATGTAATGATATTTTTTCCTTTAAAAATTCTATTAGTATATCAGTTTCATAATTTATTATAAATTCATTTTTATTAATAAATGCATCTACTATGATCTTTTCCCCATCAATTACAACAGGTATCTTTAAAATTACCATTTCTTTATTCTTTATTATTATATCTTTATGAATATTAGTAAAACTCCTATTGCTTACTTTTTTTGAATTATTAGAGTTATATAAATATCCAGCTATATTAGGTGATTTCTTATTAATATCTATATTTTCTTTTATATCTCCATTTATATAAATCGCTGTTGCCATATTATCATCCCACCTAAAGTTTTTATTTATATTATAGTTCCAATAAAATTAATATACAATTATTTAGGATGTTTTTCGCTGCAAAACTTAAATTTATAACTATATGAAGCATATTCTAATCAAAAATTTTCCGATGACTTTTCACATTAACTTTTTTACTCTTCACCATTTCCTCTTTCACTATTTTGCTTCGCAAAATATTACGTATGAGAAGATAACTATTTATATAATGTTATCTAAATTACTTATAAGTGAATCTAAGTTTGATAACAAAGTTTTATCTAACTTTCCAGCTGACTTTAACGCATTATTAATATCTACTTCAAAATTCTTTGGAATTTTACTGCATGTATTTTTAACTATATTTACTAATCTCTTTTCTCCTGGATGAGGCACTTCATTAATAGCAAATATTATATCGAAATAACTTGCTAGGAATCCTGATAATCTATGATTAATACTATTTAAATCTCTTCTATTTATTGCTTTACTTATTTGATTATAATAAGAAGATATATTTCTTTTTAATAATGGATAATTCTTTTCTATAATATTTTTTTTAAGTCTCGTAGGATATTTACAATTTGTAATTTTCTTTAATTGAGTTAATCTTCCTTCTCTATCAAAAATAATATTAGAATTTTTTACATTGTGCCAAAAACATGTGCTATATCCTACAGATGCATTTTGTTTTATTAATATATTGTTTATTACATCTTCTATCCAATCTATACTAAAATAAGCTATATCTATTGGCGTATTTGTATCCCTTAGTATAAATTCATCACCTTGTCCCCAATAGTCATTTCCAACCTCTTTATAATCTGCATACTTACTAACTATATTTTCTCTTATCTCTACTGGAATATCTGAGTAAGTAAATACATCAATATCTATATCTGATAAATTATCATTTCTTTTGGATGTAGAAGAACCTGCAAAACTTATAGCCGCTACCTCTTTTATATCCTTGAAATCACTTATTATTTCCTCCAAAATTAATTCTAATTTCTTATCCATTATCTCTCCCCCTTGTATTCTTTATTAAATTGTACTACTAATATATTTATTAATAAATTGGAGAAAGTAACAAAAATAATAAGCATCTCACAAATTTGAATTTACAAGATGCTTATAAAAATTATATAAGTTTCTATTTTAAAATATATTTTATAGAGATAATCATAAAACTATATTAATTTTACATTATAAAATTTCAACCAATTATTTACTTGTATTAAATATGCTATCATTTGTGGGCCAGTCATTAATTGTCCATACCATGGTGTTTTATATGCTGCCCCTTTTGTATCGACTATTTCTTTTACCTTTGTTGTATCTATTATATCTAAAATAGGTGAAGATTTATCATTTAATATTTTAGTCATAGTATTACAAACCATGTCTGTATATATAGGATTATGAGTTTTTGGATATGGACTCTTTTTTCTATATATTATTGAATCTGGTAATATTCCTTCTAATGATTTTCTTAATAATCCTTTTTCTCTTCCATCTAATAATTTTATATTTGATGGAATATTAAATGCATATTCTACTATTCTATAATCTGCAAAAGGTACTCTAACCTCTAGACTATTTGCCATACTCATTCTATCTTTTCTATTTAATAAATTAACCATAAACCATCGTAAATTCAAATAAAATAATTCTCTCATTCTATACTCTAACTTACTTTCTCCGCTTAGATGAGGAACTTCCTTTAAAGTATCATTATAAGCAGTTTGAGCAACTTCTTCTATTTTTAATTTTTTTAAATCTGGACTTAAAATCGCCTTTCTTTCACCTATAAATCTAGACCAAGGAAAAGTATTAGCATTTATCATCTCTTCATTAGTAAACCATGGATAGCCTCCAAATAACTCATCAGCACATTCTCCAGATAATGCTATAACAAATTCCTTTTTAACTTCCTTACAGAATAAATATAAAGAGGAATCTACATCTGCCATTCCTGGTAAATCTCTTCCAAGTACTGCATCATCTAATGCATTTGCTAAATCTCTATGATTTAATACAACAGTCCTATGATTACTACCAATATATTCAGCCATTAATTCTGCAAAATGCTGGTCAGATGTTGGTTGAAATAATGATGATTTAAAGAACTTTTCGTTATCTTCATAATCTATTGAATAAGTTGTAAGTGTCTTATTTTTCTTTTTATATTCCTTTGCAGCTATTGCTGATATAGCTGAGGAATCTAATCCTCCTGATAAGAAGGTACAAAGTGGAACATCTCCAACTAATTGCCTATTAATTGCATCGATAAGTAATTCTCTAACATGTTCCACTGCTTCTTCTTCGCTTTCATTAAATTCTTCAGCTTTTAATTCCCAGTACATATCTTTCTTAATTCCATCTTCATTAACAACTATATATTGTGCTGGTTTAACTTCTTCAATATCTTTATATACTGTTGTTCCAGGTATTACTGCTGGCCCAAGTGCAAATAATTCTGTTAAACCATCTTTATCTACTACTGGTTCCACATATGGATGCTTAAATAAAGCTTTTATTTCTGATCCAAATATAAATGTACCATTTTTCATTGTATAAAATAGCGGCTTAACTCCCATAGTATCCCTTGCAAGTAAAACTCTCTTTTCTCTTTCATCATAAATTGCAAATGCAAATATACCATTAAATTTTTTAATACAATCTATTCCCCATCTAATGTAAGAAATAAGTAATATTTCAGTATCTGAATACCCTTCAAAAGTATATCCGTCATTTATTAATTCTTTTCTTAAATCTTCTGTATTATATAATTCACCATTATATACCACTACATATTCTTTTCCATTAACAACCTTTTTCATTGGTTGCCTTCCACCTTCTGGATCAACTACAATAAGTCTTCTATGTCCAAACATTACATTATTGGATATATAAGTACCTTCGGCATTGGGTCCTCTATTAATTAGTGTATCTGTCATCTCTTTTAAGGTCTTTATATTATTTTTGATGTTTTCCTTAAAATTCACAAATCCTGTTATTCCACACATAATCATCCTTCTTTCTATATTTGTCTATTATATATAGTTATATGATTATGTTTTGACAATAGTTCGTTAAAAATACGGTGAAAAAGTGAAAGAATGATAAAATGATAAGAAATAAAATGATAAAAAATGATACTTTAAATCAAAAACTGTATCACTTAAAGTTGACTCTTTAAACTGAGTGCATAATTAATTTAAAAATAAATATAACTTTTAATCCTAATTACCTATAATTAATATTTTGTTCCATATGAATATGTGTTTTAAAAACGTGTTGTTTTAAATATAATAACCTGTTTGTTGATTAAACTCTACCATATTTGTCTAGAATAAAAATACATATTATATACACTTAAACTATGATTATTCTTTTTATACTTTTAAGTTAAGGGTGAGTGAAATGGAGTATATTATTAAACAAAGGCTAGAGTCTAATAATAATTTAATAAAAGAAAATAATTTTAAAAGAAATTTTAAATTAATAGATGATCATTTAAATCAACTTAATTTAATAGATTTATTTAAAGATAAAGAAATCAAAGTTTGTCCTCATTGTAATAGTACTAATTTCATTAAAAATGGTAAATTTAAAAGTATTCAACGCTATAAATGTAAAAACAAAAATTGTTCTAAAACATTTTCTACAAAAACTAATTCACCTTTTAGCTATTCAAAAAAAGATATTACATTATGGATGAAATACTTAGTTCTTATGAATAGTGGCTTTTCTTTACGAGATTGTTCAAGTATTTTGAGCATAAACCTAGCTACATCATTTTATTGGCGACATAAAATTCTTGTTGCAGCAGCTTCTAATAATAATTTCAAAACCCTAAAAAATTATGTTGAAGTTAACAAAATAATGCTAAACGAAAACTTTAAAGGAAATAGAGATGCTAAATACTTAAGCAAAGAAAAGATTTTTGTAGTCTGTGCTATTGATAATAATAATTCAATTCTATCTAAGGCAATAGGTAGATACTCTATTTCATTGGCATCAATATCTAAAAATTTTTATCCTAATTTAGATAAATCAGCATTTTTATCTGCTTTTAATGATAGATGCTTAATTGCTTTTGCCAAAAATCACAACTCTAAGCTATCTAAAAATGAAATAGAAAAGTATACTAAAAATACAGTTGAAAATTTTAATGCTGAAAATCCTAGTAGCTATTATAATAGATTACCAACAGTATCTAAATTTACTTTTAACATTTATAGATGGCTTATTAGATTTAGAGGGGTTGCAACTAAATACTTAGAAAATTATTTAAGTTGGTATATACTTGATTATAAATTCAACTTTTCTCTTAACTGTGCTAATCAAATTTCATTATTTAAAAAATTAAATTGTGAAAATATATTGTTAAAAGTGAAGGACTTTCAAAATTTCAAATTATTATATCAATATAATTGTATTGGTAATTATTAATTTTGTATTGTATTATTATACAGTTCTATTTTTACTATTAAAATCTAACTCTTTTTATTAACAACATTTTTTTAAAACACATCTGTATATATTTAGAAATGAATATATAGTATTGTTATAAGTTGTTAGTTTATATTAATAATAAAATATAGTATAATTTGTAGCATGTTTTTTGCCTATACTTAAATTAAGTGATTAATCAGTATGTAATTTTATTTAATTATAAAATTATTTATTAGTATATCTTAAATATTTTTATTAATATATTATAAAAGTTAAAAACGGGCTACTGATTAAGGATCTTTTATCCGCTAATACTCAGCCCGTTCTAATTTAATAATTTTTCATTTTTTGATAATTTTTCATTTTTAATTATTTCTGATTTTTTAATTATTTTCTAGTATGAACTTTTCTATTACTTTAGCAACCCCATCATTTTCATTTGTGTCTGTAATATAATCAGCCATTTCTTTTATTTCATCAAAAGCATTTTCCATAGCTACTCCAAGGCCTGCGTATTCTAACATATGTATATCATTACCTGCATCACCTAAAGTTATTATTTCTTCTCTCTTTATACCTAGATGCTTTGCTAATAATTCAACTCCAACACCTTTATTAGCATCTTTATTTAAGAACTCTAAGAAATATGGTGTACTTCTTACAACAGTATATTTTTCATATACTTCTTTTGGTAATTTTTCTATAGCTGGTCCTAGTATTTCAGGCTCATCTATCATCATAATTTTTATCATAACCTCATCATCAGCTATGGAATCTATATTCATTTCATGAATCTCTATATTATTAATTTGAGCTTCAACTTCTGTATATTTGCTATTTTTAGGAGTAATTAACCCTTTCTTTTCCCAAAAGGCATGAATATTAACTCCTAATTCATCACTTAAATTTTTTAAGTAATGTAAATCAGCACCATTTAATGCTACCTTATTTATTGCTTCTTTACTTTTTATTTTTTGTACTAAGGCTCCATTATAGCTAAGTACATAATCATTTTCTGTTAGCATATCTAATTCTTCTAAATATCTTGAAACACCTTCTATTGGTCTTCCAGTTGCTAAAACTACTGTAACACCTTTATCTCTTGCTGCTTGGATAGCCCTCTTAGTTCTATTAGATATACTTTTATCTTCCCTAAGTAAAGTTCCATCCATATCCATGGCTACTAACTTATACATTCTTAATCCTCCGTTTATAATTAAAGTTAATTAAATTATATCATAACAATAACTATAAATGAATTTATTATATTCATCTTAAGTTGTTCTACATTATATTTTATTTATCAAATTCAACATAAGATCTTAAAATTGAATTAAACCCATCTCTTTTTAATACTTCAAAAATTACACCTATTACCTCATAACTAGAAGTAATTAAAGAATCTTTTCTAATCTTTGACAATAGTTTTTCAACATCACCTACTAATATATTTAAATCTGACTCATTTACCATTGCACCACAATCTCTTGCAGCATTTTCTATACTAGTTTTAACTTTCCTTATATTAAATTTTTCAAGTCTTCCGTCTTTTTTTATTATATTCATAAAAAACCTTCTTTCTATAATATAAATTAATTTTAACTTTATCAAAACTTATTTATTAAAACTTAACTTTAATTTGTTACTGCTACTTCTTCAAAACAAGATTCTGTATTATTAAAATTTAATATAAAATTATTAAAATCATTTAAATTCAAAGGCTTACTTATATAATACCCTTGTATTTTATCGCACTCTATATTTGTAAGTAGTTCAATTTGATTTTTTATTTCAGCACCTTCACAAACCACATCTAAATCTAAAGTATGAGCTAAATTAATTAGAGTTTTAATAATAGCGAATGTTTTTTTGTCATTTTCTACACTTATAAGTAAACTTCTATCTATTTTTAGAGTATCTAATGGTAAAGTTTTTACGTAATTAAAAGAAGAATATCCTACACCAAAATCATCTAAAGCTATATTAAAGCCAAGTTTTCTCAACTGATTTAATATGCTTACAGTAAACTCAATATTATCTATTATTTCATCTTCAGTAATTTCTATCTTTATAAAATTAGGATTTACATTACATTCATTTACTATACTTATAATCCTCTCTAAAAAGTTAACTTGCTTTAAAGCAGTATATGATATATTTACTGAGACTTTAAAATCAGTTTCAGTTAAATTTCTCATTTTTTTGCAAAATTTACATGATTCCTTTAGTACAAACTCATCTATTCTAATTATATCTCCATTTTTTTTAGCTAATGGTATAAACTTTATTGGTGAAATTATTCCAGTAGGAGTAATCCATCTACTTAAAGCTTCCGCACCTACTATCTTTTTAGATTTAACATCATATACTGGTTGGTAATATACTTCAATTTCATCATTATCTATAGCCATACTCAGTCTACTTTCTAGATTTAAATTTTCTAACATTTCTTCTGAGAATATCTTATATGTATTTCCGCCTCTTTGTTTTGCCTCATACATAGATATATCAGCATACTTTAATAAAGTAAATACATCTTCAGCATGATCTGGATAACAGCTTATTCCTATACTTGCTTTTAAACTAAAATTATATCTACTAAATTGAATGCTTTTTTTTAAGAGTTTTAATATACCTTTCGCTATGTCATTTATATTATCTAAATCACTTTCGCCTCTTTTAACTACTATAAATTCATCTCCACCCAATCTACCAACAGTTATATCATCAGAACATAATTCCGTTAATCTATCTGCTACAACTCTTAGAACCTCATCTCCTGTATTATGTCCTAAAGTATCATTTATATTTTTAAAATCGTCAAGGTCGATAAAATAAATGCTAAACTTTTCATCTCTACTTATTAATTCTATTAAATATTCAAGCAAGTTATGCCTATTTAATAAGTTCGTCAAAGTATCATAATTAGCTAAGTAAGTCATATCCTCAGCATATTTTTTTATTTCTGTAACGTCATTTACTATTATTGAAAAGTACCCCTCATTAAGTGAGTATATCGATACAACTCCCCACTTGTCATCTATTATGTTTATTTCCTGTGCAATGCATTCTGATTTTGAATTTTTTATTCTTGTTAAAATTTCTAATATCTGATTTCTATATCTTGAAAAATTTATATATATATCCGACAATTTATTATTTATTATTTCTTCTTGTGTAAGCCCCAATAACTCTGCGCCAGCAAAATTAACGTCTATAATAATTCCATCTATATATTCCCCTTCGTTATTTTCTATTGCTTTTAAATGAAAAAATGAATTAGACATTGCATTTAATATATTTGTATAATTTTTTTCCTCTTGTTGCAAATACATTTCTGTATGCACAAGTTTATTTAATACTATATTAATTTCATCATCCAACTTACTTATTTCATCATTTTTAAAATTATTATTTTTATCAGCTGACATTATAAGTTTTTTTATAGATTTTTCAATTAACTTAAATCTTTTTATTATATTTTCATTAACAAATAAATAAATTCCTATATTTACTGAGATTAACAGAAATAGTATTAATATTAATGTTAATCTATAATTTATAATTGCTTCTAGTGAACTCTCTTCTAATTTATAAACTATAAACATAAATATTGCACTAATAATAATAGATATCAATAAAGTGGAATAGAATAACAACATCGCTATTTTTTGTGAAATCCTCATTTTGTTCACCATCCCAAATTTATCATTTTATTCTTACTATAATTATACAATTTTTCATATATACCATTCAAGTTTTTTAAATTTATATTTAAATATATTAATTATAAATTGTTTGATTAAAGTTACTCTAGATTTTTAATAAATTACAAATATAATTAATCTAAAAATAAAAGTAATAAGGTGACTACTCATAAATAACTTTTACGAGTCATCACCTTATTAACATATGTCTACTAAGAATTATAGTCTTTAATTTTTAGCTTTGCTTAACTTAGCAACTTTTCCTTTTATTTTTATTTCTTTATATTTTTTTAATATTAAATTTCCTTTTCCATTTAGAATATCAACAAATGAATGACCATCTTGCACATCTATAATTCCTATATCATCACCTGTTACCTCATTTAAATTACTAAATGCCCCCAATATATCTATATTTCTTATTTTTTTCTTCTTCCCTGCTGTTATATGTATTTTAGTAACTTCGTTATGAATATTCTTCTTAACATTTGTTTTATTACTATAATCATTCTTCTGACTTTCAAAGAATCTTTTTCTTCCTTCTACTATTTCTTCGTATGCTGGAAGACTAACCTCTTCTATATTGTAACCTATATATTCTTCAATTTCGGTTAAAAATCTTTTTTCCCCTTTAGACACTAATGATATCGCAAGTCCTTTTTTCTCTCCTCTTCCACTTCTTCCTATTCTATGTACATAACTTTCTTTTTCCATTGGAACTTCATAATTAAATACATTAGTTATATGGTCTATATGAATTCCTCTAGCTGCAACATCAGTTGCTACAAGCACTTTAAATTCCTTATTTTTAAAACTTTCCATAGTTGCTAGTCTATCTTTTTGCTCCATATCTCCATGCAATTCTCTAACACTAATTTTTTCTTTTTTTAATAAAGAACTTAAGTTCCTAACTGAATCCTTAGTATTACAGAAAATTATTGCTGATTCATCTGTAAATGCATAAAGAGATTTTAATAGATATTTAAACTTTTCTTCTCTATCTACAGTTATATAGTTTTCAGATATTTTATCCCTATTAAACACCTTTGATTTTATACTAAGTACAGTTGGATTATTCATATAACTTAAATATAATCCCTCTATTTCCTTTGGAATTGTCGCTGAAAATAAAGCTACATTTTTTGATTTTGGTAATTTATCTAATACATCTGTAATTTGATCTATAAATCCCATATTAAGCATTTTATCAGCTTCGTCTATTACTACAAGGTCTATATCCTGAGTATTTAAGTTTCCCCTTTCTATATGATCTATAACCCTTCCAGGAGTTCCACATACTATATGTACTCTTTGCTTAAGTTCTCTTACTTGCTCATTGAAAGGCTGCTTTCCAAATATAGCTGCACACCTAACCTTCTTTAATCTTCCTATATTTGATATATCTTCTTTTACTTGCATTGCAAGCTCTCTTGTTGGAACTAATATTAAAGCTTTTACCTTATTTTCTTCTACATTCACTAGCTCACATATTGGAATTCCAAAACTAGCTGTTTTTCCACTCCCCGTTTGAGATTTCACAACTAAATCCTTTTTATTTAACATATATGGAATAACCTCTTGTTGAACTTCAGATGGTTTTTCAAACCCTAAATTCTTTAGTGCTTTAAGAATTTCTTCACTTAACTTCATATCCTCAAATTTATCTATATTCATTAGAATACCTCTCTTTTTAAAATTCTGTTATTTAAACTAAATTTCTAATAAAACTATTTATTACTATTAAATAGCATTATTTATTTTACCCTATAGCACTAATTTTAACAATGTTAGATATTTTATAAAAAACAGTAGATAGATACCTATCTACTGCTTAATTATTTTAGATAACATTATTATATTATTTTACACAATCGCATTCTACAACTTTTAAAGGTCTCATCATTTCATGATCCTCATGTTCTAGGAAATGACAATGCCATACATAATTGCCTGCATAGCCTTTAAATTGCATTATGATTCTAGTTACTTTTCTAGCCTCTGAATCAACTGTATCTTTAAAGCCTCTTTCATAATCATGAGGCTCTTCTTTTGGTCCAGTATAAATTACTTCACCTGTATTATTATAAGCATCTACATCAAAAGGTCTTCTCCAAAGAATCTTAAACTGTACTAAATGAATGTGAATTGGATGTGGCAAAGCCATTGGATTAATTAAATTCCATATTTCAATACTATCTAGTTCAGGTTTCTCAGTAACAGGATCACTCCAAGTCATATTATCAATCATAAGCATTGGTCTACCATAACTATCAGTCATAGCTCCAAAAGATACTTTTCTTTTTCTTCTTACTAAATCCTTATTTAATGGATGCACTGCTCTAAGGGTACTAGGAACAACACTTGTATCCTCGACTTGTAATGGCTCTACAACATTAAATCTCATAATCATATTAGTACCTGATATATCTGAATCAGCATCATCATTCATTAATATAATTCTTTCTCCAACATGTTGTGAAAAATCTATTATTATATCAATTCTTTCAGATGGCATTAACTTAAATGATGTTAGGTTGACAGGTTCTTCTAATAATCCTCCATCAGTACCTATTTGAATAAATTCCTCATCATTAGAAAGTCTCATAATATATTGACGTCTATTTGAAGCATTTACTATTCTAAATCTATACTTACGAGGCTCAACATCTAAATACGGCCATACTTTACCATTAACTAATATTGTATCCCCAAAGAATCCAGGTACTATTGATGGAGATACACTAACTGGAAATGGTGGATCTGCCGGATAAAATAATTCTCCTTCTTCAGTAAATGATTTATCTTGTACTAAAAGAGGAATTTCATATTTACCCTTAGGCAAATTTAATCTTTCCTCTAATAAATCTCTAAGAATATACATACCTGCAAGACCTGCATATACATTTAATCTTGTTTGACCCATAGCATGATCATGGTACCATAATGTAGTACCTGATTGATAATTTGTATATTTATAAGTTTTTCTAATAAACTCCGATCCTGTAATTTTAAATCCATTAGTGAACCAAGCTTCTGGATGTCCATCACTACTACTTTCTACCTTTGCTCCATGCAAATGAACTACTGTTTTTGATTCTGGATCATCTACAGTTCCATGCAAGGTTTTATCATAAGGTAAAAAATGTTTATCAGGCAATTTGTTATCCCATAATACATAAGTTGGAATATTTTTAAATGCTTCTATTGTTGGACCAGGATATAATCCATTATATCCCCAAATCTTGGTTGGTGGAAAATATGATGAAAAATAATGCTCTGCTTCTTCCATACTAATATGATATCTTTTTTCATTATCTTTAGAATCATTGTTATCATCATATATAGGTTTTGCCACTTCCATAATTGGCAATTTATCTATAAATTTTGGAATTGTAAACGGATCAGATGGATTAACTATAAAACATATATTATCATTACAACTTTTTACTTCTACTTTATCTTTTGAATTTTCTTCTAGCTCATTTTTCGAAGTATTTATATCTAGTTCACTTGAAACCATACTCTTCACTCCTTAAGCTAAGTTATAATATAATATATTCACCCTTATGTTAAATGTTCTTTTTACAGTTACCTTTTTTATTTTTTTAAATAAACCAACTTCCAAATGCATATCCTACATATATAAATACTGCATTCCATATTGCTATACCAATAGTTGAATAAATAGAAAACCTTATTATATTCATTCTGAACATTCCAGCAACAAAAGGTATTAAAGTTCTTCCTACTGGAATTAATCTAGTTATTAAAACTCCTTTATCCCCATAATTTTCTATGTATAAGCATACCTTATCAATAGATTTACGCGACTTAGGAAACTTATTGTATACCTTAGTTAATATTGGCTTACCAAACCAATAAGATATTCCGAATAAAACATAACTTGCTAATGCCCCTGCTAAAACAGATATTCCTAATGCTACAAAAAAGTTAATTCCTGACTTTGCTACAGCAATTCCTATAGCTGGCATTATTATAGCAGCTCCTAATCCAGGAAAGTTTAAGTATTCTAAAAATATAATTATAAATAAAAATATTAAGCCATATCTTGCAAAATATTCTATTACTATTTGAATATTGTCCATTTCATCTTCACTCCAAGCTATATATGTTGATGACTTTTATTTTACCCCATCTTTCTTAAAATTAAATATTGTTTTTCTTAATTTTTACTTAATTATACTTTTATTTCATTTAGTTCATTAGATATGCTAACAGTAACTTTATTGTATTTTCTAACCCTTCATAGTGTGTTCTTTCCATTCCATGTGATGCATGAACTCCAGGTCCTATAAGTGCACCTCTTATATCATTTCCACCTCTTAATGCAGCTCCTACATCAGATCCATACATTGGATAAATATCTACTGCATACTTTATATTATTTGCTTTAGCTAATTCTATAAGAGATGTAACCATATTATAATCATAAGGTCCACCAGAGTCCTTAGCACAAATTGATACATCATACTCTGTACAACTTAAATCATCTCCAATACACCCCATATCTACTGCTATCATTTCAGTTATATCATTTGGAATATATGAAGCTCCATGTCCAACTTCCTCATATATAGAAATAAATAACTTTGTTGTGTACTTAGGAGTTATTTTTTCTCTATTAAAGATTTCTAATAATCCCATCAATGCAGCTACACTCCCCTTATCATCTATAAATCTTGATTTTATAAAACCACTTTCAGTTATTGTTGTCTTATGATCTATAAAAATAAAATCTCCAGGACATATTCCAATATCTTCAACATCTTTCTTTGAAAGTACTTTTTCATCAATTCTTACTTCCATATTTTCTGGATCACGCTTTTTTTCCTTACTATCTGGATAAACATGAGCTGCTGGGCTTGTACTTAAAAATGTTCCTGTATATATTCTTCCATCCCTAGTTCTTATCTTACAATATTCACTATCTAAAGTTGGTGGAATTGGACCTCCAAGTAAAGTGAACTTTAGTGTTCCATTATTAGTAATAGATCTAACCATTGCCCCTAATGTATCTACATGATCTGCAAGTCCTATAACCTTATCATTACTTTTTCCTGGAATTGTTATTATTCCACATCCCTTATTTGTTATTTCAAACTTATATCCAAAGCTATTAGAAATTTCTTCAATAATCTTAATTATATCGAAACAAAATCCTGTTGGACTATCAAACTCCAATATTCTTTTAGCAGTACTTAATACGTATTCCTTATTAATACTATATTTCATCATTATCACACTCCTCACTTTTTATAGCGCTAAAATCTATCATTTAAATCTTAACGATACAAAGTAAACTATATTCTTTATCAATTTATTTTACTATATTTTCTTATGGTATTTCCATATTTATATAATAATTATACATACTTTCTATTTCTGATATTATCACAAATCTATTTAATATTATTCTTTAATTTATCTATAAAGAGTAATTAACTTATAAAGCTCTTATTGTAAATAAATTTATAGCTTAAAACTAATTTATCTTTATAAATTTAATTCTGAATATATTAGAATTAGAAAAGGAATACCTAAACGGTATTCCTCTTATAAATTAAAAGCCATTATTTTCAGATACTTCCTTAATCCATCTTCCTGACTTCTTTATTGATTTTTGTAATGTCTTTAAGTCTAAAGCAATATATCCATATCTATTCTTATATGCATTACTCCAAGACCAACAATCTATAGGTGTCCATGAATGGAATCCAAAACAATTTGAACCTTCTTCTATCCCCTTATGAAGATATTCTAAATGTTCCTTAAAGAAATCTATTCTATAGTCATCTTCAACAATTCCATTTTCATTTATATATATTTCTTCTCCTTCAACACCCATACCATTTTCAGATATATACCATGGAATATTGTTATAGTTATCTCTTATATTCATTGCTATATCATACATAGCCTTAGGATATATTTCCCATCCTCTATATGGATTCATTCTCTTATTTGGCATATCATAGTTATCAAAATATTTATCTGGCATCCATCCATTACTTTCATCGAACTCTGACTCTTTAGCCATTACTCTCCTTGGTTGATAGTAATTTACACCTAGAAAATCTATTGTATTTTCTTTTATTATTTTTAATTCTTCTTTAGTGGACTCCCATAATACATTATCTTTAGTTAATATATCAACTAAAATTTCTGGGAATTCTCCTTTTACTGCAGGATTTAAAAATGAATTGTTAAATACGCTATCTGCAATTTTAGCCGCTCTTAAATCCTCTTCACTATTACTTCTTGGATATGCAGGAGTTAAATTTAGTATGATTCCAATTTTCCCTCCATCTTTATTGCATCCTAGTTCTCTATATTTTTTAATAGCTTTAGCAGAAGCTAAGTTTAGATTATATAAAACTTGCATTGCTTTTTTTCCATCTACTAATTTAGGATAATGGAATTGATATAAATATTCCCCTTCAACTACAACTATTGGTTCGTTAAAGGTTGTCCAATGTTTTACTCTATCTGAAAATAGTTTAAATGCTGTTTCTGCAAATTTAACAAATAAATCAACTACATGCTTTGATTCCCAACCACCATATTTATTGTATAACTCTACAGGTATATCAAAGTGATGAAGATTCATTACTGGAATCATCCCATTCTTTATAGTTTCATCAATTACATCATTATAAAATCTTACTGCATCCTCATCAGGTTCACCAGTTTCTAAATCTTTTATAAGTCTAGTCCATTGAATAGAAGTTCTAAAACTATTTAAGCCGATTTCTTTAAGCATAGCTAAATCTTCTTTATAACTATTATAAAAATTTGATGTTACTGATGGCCCTACTTTATCAAAGAAAGCTTCTGGTTCAACTTCATACCAGTAATCGAATACACTCTTGTGAGGTTTATTGAACTCCCCTTCAGATTGTGGCCCTGATGTTGCAGATCCCCACCAGAAGTTTTCAGGAAAATTATATTTTATTGTCATGATTATTCCTCCTATAAATATCTTAATCGCCTATATTATCTCTTCAAATCTAAATTATTTCACAACACCATTATATATATTATTAAATTATTTGTCTATACTTTTAATATAAACAATTATATCTTTTATTGCTCGATTAATATTGAAATATATAATACCTTTCTGTATAATAAGTATATACTTATTAATGGAGGGGATTTTTCATGGAACTTAATAATGAAACTAATATGGAAGCAATAGCATTTGAATTAATTAGTAATGTAGGTGAGGCAAGATCTTTATTAATGGAAGCTTTAATGCTAGCTAGAGAAGAAAATTTCGATGCAGCAGATGAAAAAGTTAAAGAAGCATCTAAGTTCTTAACTAACGGTCACCATAGCCATTTTGGATTAATACAAAAAGAAGCTGATGGTGAAAACCTACAATTTTCATTAATTTTAATGCATGCCGAAGATCAATTGATGACTACAGAAACATTAAAATTAGTTGTTGAAGAATTGATTTTAACTCATAAAAAATATTCAAAATAATATATAGTAAATAAGGTATAATAAAAAATATTTAATAGATTTATTATACCTTATTTTTTTATAAAAATTTATAAAAAAACAATTAGCAATTAAGAAATTAATCTATATTTGCTAATTGTTTTTTAATTATCTCAAATATTTATTTTTGAAAGGCATCTATAACATCATATGCTTGTTCTAATACAGCCAATCCATCAACTCTACCATAAGTAACAACATCAATTACTGCTACTGGTATTTTATCTTTAACCATTGTTTTAATTTTTGATTCTATAAAGCGTACTTGAGGTCCTAATAAAATAACATCAGCTTTTTCCCAATTAGATTCAGCTTCACTTTGTGATACTGCCCATATATTGCATTGTACATCATTTTCCTCTGCTGCTTTTTTCATCTTTGTAACTAATAAACTTGTTGACATTCCTGCTGAACAAACTAATAATATATTTTCCATATATATCCCTCCAATTATACTTTAATTACTATATCAATTTAATTCTATTTTATTTTCTACTAATTTTCTACTAATTTTCTGCTGCTTCTACTGTTTCTGCTTTTTTCTTAAAACGATTAGATTTTTTATTTTCTGAATTTTTAGCTTCTTTTTCTGCTTTAAGTGCTTGTATATCTAAAACTCTTATAAATGGTACCCATATTAATAATACTACTGCTAATTCAACTAATTGTAAAATACCACCACGAATTGAGTTTGTAGCTAACATACCACTAAAGAATATTGGAACTGTCCAAGGAACAGATACCCCTGTAGTCATAGGAACTAATCCTATTCTCATTGCTAAATATGCTATAACTACTGCTGCCATTGGTGCTAATATCCAAGGAATAAGTATTGCTGGATTCATAACTATTGGTAATCCAAATATAACTGGTTCGTTAACATTAAATATACCTGCTGGTGCTGCTATTTTAGCAACCTGTCTTAATTGTTTACTTCTAGCTATTATAAATATTCCAATTATAACAGCTAAAGTCATACCAGTACCACCTATACCAACTGTATAAGTTTCCATAAATTGCTTAGTTATTATATTAGGTACATCTTTATGAGCTATAAAAGCTTCATAATTTTGTAATGATAAAGTATTCCAAATTGGATCTAAAACTGAATTAACTATAATTTGTCCATGTAATCCAAAGAACCATAAAATTTGTATTGCAAATATAGCAATTATAGTTGCAAATAATCCACTACCTAATGACATTAATGGCATTTGTATTATTTCATATATAAAGTCATGAATATTTCCCCATGGTGTAGCTGTAAATATCATTCTTATTACTAAAAATAATCCTAATACAATAAATGAAGGTATTAAAGCTGCAAATGATTTTGCTACTGTTGGTGGAACACCATCTGGCATCTTTATTGTCCAATTTTTATTAAGTATCCAAACATAAACTCTTGTTGCAAGAAAGGCTGTTAGTATTCCAACAAACATTCCCTTAGCTCCTAATCTTGCTATTGGAATTACATCGTTTACTATTTCGCCAGCTTCAGTTGTAACCATAAGTGGTGTCAATACAAGGAATGCTGCTACAGATATAGCTGCTGGGAATATGGCATCAACATCATAACTCTTAGCCAAATAATACCCTATACCTAATACTACAAATAATGTAGCTATACTCATAGTTGCTGATGGTAATATATTTAGTATATTACCTAGTGCAGTTTTTCCCTCTTCACCAATTAATTTATCTAAGTAAGGTAAATTTACTAAAACAACTGCAAATGACCCTACTATTGTTAGAGGAAAACTTAGCATAAATGCATCACGTAAAACTGTCAAGATACGGCTTGTACTAAGTTTGCCTGCAAAAGGTAACATGTACTTCTCAATAAATTCATTAAATTTTGACATACAATCTCATCTCCCTAAAATTTATAATTACTTTATGAAATCTATTACAATACTTATTATACATAAAGATATATCTTTTGTAAAGCAAAAGTATATCTTTTTACGAAAATATTTTTATACTTTTTTTCTTGATAAGGTTTAAAATCAAAAAAAGTGCAATCTGAAAACTACGATTACACTTTAAATTCAACTATTTTATTTACTTTCTATCTAACGCTTATACTTTTAAATTCAAATTTATCATTTCTATGACGTGATTTTGAATATTCAAAAGGTTGTCCGTTATCTAGAAATGCAATTTGTTCAACTTCTAATAATGGTGTATATTTACTTGCTTCTAAATATTTTTGTTCAAGTTCTGTTGGCAATAAAGCCCTTATAGTTCTATGGGCACTCTTTATTTTTAACTTAAGTTCTTTTTCTATGTATTCATATATAGACTTTTCTAAAATTCCTATTTTAAGTCCAATTATTATATCTATTGGCATATATGTATATTCAATAACATAAGGTTCATTATCTGCATATCTTACACGACAAATGTAGTATACGAAATCAGATTGATTTACTTTTAACTTTTTTGCTATTTCTTCTGATGGATTTACAACTTTAAACTCAAGTACTTTAGAAGTAACTTTTTTACATAAAGATGTATTAGTAAATCCTGCAAATTGCCTTGATTTACTTATTTCGTTTACATTTTCATTATCAACACTTTTTACAAATGTTCCTTCACCTCTTCTTTTAATAACCAATCCACTCATAACAAGTTTATCTACAGCCTTCTTTACAGTTATTCTACTTACATTGTAATATTCACACATTTCTTTTTCTAAAGGCAATTGTTCATTTTCTTTATACTTACCACTTAATATCTTATCTTGTAAATCTAATGCTATTTGCTCATACTTTAGCATGTTAATATTTCACCTCATATAATATTTTAATAATATTATAACATTTACATAATAAAATATTAATTAATTTATTATAAACATAGATTTGTATTTTATAAATTTATATAAAATTTTAATAAAGGCTTAATATTAATATAGAACCTAGTGATATTAAAAATATTTTATACCTTCATACCTTATAATAAAATAAATAAAAGAACTTCTCTATAACAATTAAGTTAAGAAAAGTTCCTTTTATTAATATCTATTTATTTAATAATTCAAGAATCTCTAGTATTTCCTTTGCAATTTCTCTTTCTTCTCCTTTATAAGGATATGAATGTATATGAATAGCAGGATTAAAGTTAAGTTCAATTATTGCATAACTTGAATTTTCATCATTATAATCTTCTATCATCATATCAACACCACAGATATTAGCACCAACTGACTTTGCTGATTCTACAGCTATATCTTTAAACTTTTTAGGTATTAAATCTGTATAATCTATACTATCTCCACCTGTACTAATATTAGAGTTTTCTCTTAGATAGACAATTTCATATTCATTAGGAATATAATCAAAGTCCTTACCTTCTTGTTTTAAAAATAACTTGGCATGATCATCTAAATTTATTTTTTCTAATGGAGTTTTATAGCCCTTTCCTCTTAAGGAACTTTTATTTTTTTCTTCAACAAGTTCTTTAATTGTACTAATGCCATTTCCAATAACATTTGCTGGCACTCTATGAAGGATTCCAGGCACTTTATCTCCTATTACTAAAAATCTATACTCTTTTCCTTTAATAAACTCTTCTACTAAAACTGTATTGTCATTTGTAAAAGCAATTTCAAAAGCCTCTTTAAGATCATCTTCCTTAGCTCCATCTTTAAATATTGATATACCAATTCCAAAGTTAGTTGACTTCGGCTTTACTACTATAGGTTTATCAATAAATTTATTAATATTTTCAAAAGCCTCTTCTAAGGAAAAGAACTCAAACCCACTCGGAACTTTTATATTATTTTTATTTAAAATTTCCTTTGTAACAACTTTATTTTCCATCATTAAAACTGTTATATAGCTGTCTTTAGAAGTTTTAGTTGCTTGCTTTACATATTCAATATGGTCGCCTTTCTTTAATGAAATAAAGTTTTCACTTCTATCTATTACGTCAACCTTTATTCCTCTTTTCATAGCTTCCTTCATTAATATTTGAGTTGAAAGCTCTAAATCTTCAAATCCTTCTAACTTAAATCTATTTTTATAAGCATCTTCACGATATGTTTTAGCTAGTTTTAAATGACTTTCTATAAATCCTTCTTCTTTTACCATTTCAGAAATTCTATAAGCATAAGTTAATTTAGGATTTAATATCTTTTCCATCATATTATTTATTATTTCTTCTTTTCCTAAACATAGCTCATCATTCATATCTTTAATTTCATTTAATATTTGCATAGCCCAATCATTTTTAGATATAGTTTTCCCATCTTTATATAAAGTTACATCCATTTGTCCATACATAGAAATTATATTTTGATTATTTTGAGCTTCTTCTTGCCAATTCTTATAATCACTTTCTTCTTTAATAAGTAAGTATATAGTAAATATATTTATAAAGTTCAAATCATCTAGTGATATACCAGCTTTATTAAATGGATTTATATCTATGCTTCTTATTTCAAGATAATTTATTCCATCATCTAATAATGAATCTAAAAATCTAGTGTTATCTATTGCTTTTAGTCTTATTTGTGTATATAACTCTTTATGACTATCTATAAGTTTATCATCTATAAATCTATATACGCTTGAAACGTAATCCTTAACCGAAGTATATTCTGGATGTAAATCTATAGGATTCTTATATCCGCATTCACTATTTCTATAAGATATGGCTCCATCATTAGTAAAACTATCATTTGATATCTTATTTAAATCTACTACACATTTATCACCAAAAGTCTTATGCATAATAGTAGTTCCACCTAAAAGATATATAAGTAACCATCTGTATCTTAAATAATTTCTAACTACTTTTAAATATATATTATCTCTAAAGTCTCTGTAACTTTCTTCTTTTCCAAGAACTCTATATAAATCTTTTATTAATTCTTCATTAAAAGAAAAATTATAATGTATTCCAGATATTAATTGTTTTTTTCCACCATACTTTTTCAAAAGTTTTTTTCTATAATCACTTGCTCCCCTGCCAGTATCACACTTACCATAATCTGCAACAGGAATTAAATCATCCTCTGGAATATCACATGGCATAGATTGTGGCCAAAGATATTCATCCTTAAGCTCTAATGCTGTAATATCATAAAGAGAATTTAAAAAACTATGAACCTCTTCTAAAGTATTTAAAGTTGGTGTTATAAGTTCAATTTGACTTTCAGAAAAATCAGTAGTTATATACGGATGGCTTATCTTACATTCAAACACTTCTGGATGTTTAGTTAAAGCTAACTCACCATTTTCATTTACTCTTAATGTTTCACGCTCAATTCCAAAATTTCCTCTTAATAATTTATTTTTATATTCAAGTGATTTAATCACATCTAACATCTTGATACTCCTTCCATATCTTAAATTTATAAATCGAATAAGCTGTAGTCCCTTTTAAAATACTTGATATCGATATTCCCCACCAGATTCCACTTACTCCTATATATCTTGTAAGAACTAATGCTAGTGGAATTCTAAGTATAGTAAAAATTATACTTATAAGCGCTGGTATTTTAGGCACTCCAAGCCCTGTAAATACACCGTTAGATATCATTTCTATGCTTGCAAATATTTGTGAAAATCCTATTATTCTTAAATAATCACTTGCAATTACGATAGCATTATTTTCTCTAATAAATATCTTTACTAATACTTCCGGAACAAATATAAATATTACACTTACAAATAAAGCATAAATAATTCCTATTCCTACTGCTGTATTATAACCTTCATTTATTCTATCATACCTTTTAGCTCCATAATTTTGGCCAACAAAACCAGCAATAGCTCCATTTAATCCACCTACAACCATATAAACTATAGATTCTATTTGTAGACCTATTTTTTGAGCTGCTATTGCATCTGAACCAAATCCCCCTATTATTCTAGCTAAAATTATATTTACTAAAGTAAATAATACTCTTTGAAAAGACATAGGAAGTCCTAAAACAGTTATTTCTTTAATCTTACTATAATCTAATCCATTTTTTAAATTAATACTAAATAAACTCCTTGCCTTCACTATAAATAATAAAAACATTATACCATTTGCTATTAAAGTTCCAAGTGCAGCACCTGTAACACCTAACTTTGCTCCGTATATAAATAAAGGATCTAGGATCATATTTATAACTACTCCAATTGCACTTATATTAAGAGCACTTTTGTTAACACCAAAACTATTAAAAATTCTGATAAATAAAGTATTAAAGAAGGAAAAGAAAAGCATTGGTGAACTTATAGCTAAATAAATATACGCTTCTTTCTCAACTATAGTATTACCTAAATTTAAAAACTGTATAAAGTTCTTTCCAAAAAAGATCAATACTAAACAATATATTAAACTAACAATTCCATTTAATATTACTCCATTAGATATATACTCTTCTACTGCTTTATTATCTTTTTTTCCTATAGAATGTGCAACTTTTATTCCTGTCCCTATTACAACAAAAGCATTAATTGAATATCCAAGTCCAATAAAAAAGCTAGAGGATCCTATACTTGCTACTGCATCACTACCAAGTCCCCCTACCCATAACATATCTATTAAGTTATAAGTAAATTGTAATAGAGAACTTCCTATTATAGGTATTGCTAAAGTAATTAATACCTTTAACACATTACCCTTAGTTAAATCAACTTTTTTCATAACTCTCTCCATTTTCAAAGTTCTTAATTTTATCTATACACTTTGAACTGCATATACATTTTTGATTATCAGTCAAAATACTATTTAAAAATCTCATAACTTCATCACATGATTCTATATCCAAACTATAATACATCCATGTACCTTCTTTTCTGCATTTTACTATCCCACAATCCATCAATACTTTCATATGATGTGATAATGTTGGTTGGGTAAAATGAAAACTTTCTAATATTATACAAGCACATTTTTCTCCTGTAGATAGCATATCTACTATTTTTACTCTATTTATTTCACCTAGTGCTTTAAATATCTTTATATTCTTCTCATAGTTTTTAATCATAACACCCTCCTTACATAGATAGTTGTCTATATATAGTTTATAAATTATATAGATGATTATCTATATACAACATATTTAAATATAGATTATTATCTATGTTTAGTCAATATATAATCTGTAATATTTTGCGAAGCAAAATGGTGAAAGAATGAAAAAATAAAAGAATGAAAAAATTAAGGTGAAAAATACTTAAAGGATTTTTAAAGAAAGTAGTATCACCAAAAGATAAATATCTTCTGCTAATATCCTAAGATAAAAAAAGCACCTTGACTTCTCAAGGTGCTTTTAAAAATAAAAACATATTTATAGAATTAATTTAAATTAACTATTCTTTATATAAATAACTTTGCCTGATCTATCAATATGTGCTTTTAACTCATCATCATTTTAATGTGTATAATCTACTATATCAAATAAATATGGTAATGGACCTTGATCTTCTAATAAGGAATGTAATCTTGAAACAGTATCAAAATTAATATTTTCTCCTATAATAGCTAAATCTATATCTGATCCTGGCTTGTAATTTTCCTTAGCCCTAGAGCCAAAAATAATTGTTTTTTCAATTTCATTAAATTTACTAAGCTTTTCTCTTATATAATTTAAATCAAATTCTTTTAATCAAAACTCCATAATTATTCCTCTAACTTTTCTAATAATTCTTTTATTATAGGATAATATTCTGATTTTATTAATTCTTCTGCTTGCTTAGCAACTTCTTCATCATAAGTATGTGCCATTAAATTTCTTTTTTCTAATGCATCAATCCATATATGTCCTTCTATAATTAACTGTGTTTGAAAAGCTATTTGAATTGTTGATCGTGGACTTTTGACTTCATATCCTTCAAACTCTAGATAATCCTTCATTGTTTTCCATGCTAATTCAAAAGTATATTCAAAACATTGAATTAATCCTTGTACTTCAAATTTATTAAAGGTCACCTTTTTCTATAAATTCGCTTAATTGAGCTGCTGCCTTTTTAAAATTTGAAAATCTTTGTTTCCAGCCTATATCTTGATTCATATTTAACACCTACTTCCTTATGACTTTATTTTAAACTTCTTAATTTTTCTATCTCTTCTTTTTGCTCTTTTATTACTCTTAAATATTCCTCTTCTTTATTAAACCATTCTTTACTTAAATCATTTATCAAAGATGCCATTTCATCAGCGCTTCCTGCAATTCTATTAAATAAAAGAAGATTTGATTTTAGTATTTCTGGTATTTCTACATGGGAATATCTAAGTCTATGATCTATTTCACCATAACCTTCTTCAAATATTGTTCTAACTTGAATTTCAGCTATAACTTTTTCGTTAGTTGGATAAAACTCAACTAAGTAATGAACTGATCTATATCCTGATATTCTTGATCTAACCTCAATATCTAGTTCTTCAAACTTTTTAGTATTATCTCCTTCTCTAACATTTGCAGTAACTTCAATAACCTTCCAAGTCTTAGTGATAAATTCATGAATATCCTGCCACTGATCTTTAAATATATGTATAACTCTAATTCCAATTAAATCATTTATTTCATTTTTATAATTATCTAAAGTAAATTGAAAGTCTTCGCCATATTTTAATTTTCTATCTTCAGTTTTTCTTATGATTTTTTCAATTAATCTATCTGGATCTTTTATCCTTGATTTCACTGAATGAATCATTGGCTGAGAACGTAAAATATTAGATATAAAATCTGCTTGATTCTCATAAGAAACTTCATAATCTACGAAATCATTATAAATATCATTTAAAACTTCGATGTCTATATTATTTTCTTTTATTATCTCTTCTACTTGTGGATATTTTAATATGAATTCATCTATCCTAAAACTCTTTTTCATTTCCTTATTCCCCTTTGGCTATAGGATTATTGTAGTAGTTTAATTTTATCTACCTTTTCTACTATTACTCTTGCTATTTCTTGACTTTGATCCCTTACCTTTAAAATCTCCAAATTTTTCTTTTGCCGCACCTTTGTTATTTGTAGACTTTGAATTTGATTTACTATTCATTTTTGAAGATGACTTTGAAGAAGATTTTGACTTATAGCCTTGTTTACCTCTATTAGAACTTCCCCTTGCTATTGCTTCTTCCTTTTTCATCTTAGCCATATATCTATCAGCTTTTGATTTTATTAAGCATTTAGGACCATTTCCTATTAAGTCTTCTCTTCCTGCTTTGACTAAAGCATCATGAACTAAGTTATAGTTCTTAGGATTTTTAAATTGAAGAAGTGCTCTTTGCATAGCTTTTTCTTCTCTTGTCTTTGGAATATAAACCTCTACACCAGTTATAGGATCTACTCCTGTATAGAACATAGCAGTTGATAATGTTCCTGGTGTTGGATAGAAATCTTGAACTTGCTCTGGCTGATATTTTGTATCTCTTAAATATTCAGCTAATTCTATAGCTTCATTTAATCCACTACCTGGATGACTTGACATTAGGTATGGAATTAAATATTGTTCTTTACCTAATTGCTTGTTAATCTTAAAGAACTTTTCTCTAAATCTATCATAAGTATCACCGGAAGGCTTACCCATATATTTTAAAGTATTAGCTGCAACGTGTTCTGGAGCAACTTTTAATTGTCCACTAACATGGTGTTCAACAAGTTCTCTAAAGAAAGTATCATCTTTATCTGCCATTATGTAGTCATATCTTAATCCTGAACGAACAAATGCCTTCTTTACTTTAGGAAGTTTTCTTATCTTTCTAAGTAATCCTAAGAATTCACTATGATCTACTATTAAGTTTTTACATGGCTTTGGAGTTAAACATTGTTTACTCTTACATGCACCTATAGTAAGCTGTGTTTTACAAGCTGGTTTTCTAAAGTTTGCAGTTGGGCCTCCAACATCATGTATATATCCCTTAAAATCTTTAAGATTAGTTATTTCAACAGCTTCATCTAATATAGATGATTCACTTCTACTTTGAACTGCTCTTCCTTGATGGAAAGTAATTGCACAAAATGAACAGTTACCAAAACATCCTCTTGAGCTTACTATACTAAACTTAACTTCTTCTAAAGCTGCAATTCCACCAAATTCATCATATATAGGATGACATTCTTTAGTGTATGGAAGTGCATAAACTTTGTCTAATTCTTCTCTTGTAAGAGGCATTTCTGGAGTATTACAAACTACATATCTATCTCCATGCTTTTGTACAAGTACTTTCCCTCTTACAGGATCTTGTTCTTCATATTGTATTTTAAAAGCCTCTGCATATTTCATTTTATCTTTTGTAACTTCTTCTCTTGAAGGTAATAACTTATAATCACCATAAATTTCATCTAATGAATCTATAGTATATGTAGTTCCATTTATATGCCTTATGTATTTTGCTTCAAATCCATCATTTAAAGCATTTGCAACTTCTACAATTTGCTTTTCACTCATTCCATATGTTATAAGATCTGCTCCACTATCTATAAGTATTGAATTTCTTACATTATTATCCCAATAATCATAGTGAGCTAGTCTTCTTAAACTTGCTTCAAGTCCACCTATAACAATATTTATATTTTTATAAGCTTCTCTTATTTTATTACAATAAACTATTGTAGCTCTATCTGGTCTTGCTCCCATTTTCCCACCAGGAGTATAAAGATCTTTTTCCCTTCTTCTCTTGCTTACAGTATAATGGTTAACCATAGGATCCATATTCCCACCATTAACTAGGAAAGCAAGCCTTGGTCTTCCAAGCTTCATAAAATCGTCTGTACTATGCCAATCTGGCTGTGGGATTATACCAACTTTATATCCTGCATCTTCTAATACTCTTGAAATAATTGCTGTTCCAAAACTATGATGATCTATATAGGCATCCCCTGTTACTATAATGAAATCACATTGTTCCCATCCACGTTCTTGCATATCTTCTTTACTGATTGGTAAAAATCTGTTATTTGACATTTAAACACCCACTTTTTTAAAATTGACAATTGATACTTGAAATCTTCGTATTAATCCCCTACATATCAATATTAACGTTACGTCTAATGATTATAACATTTTAAATCAATTAAATCATTTATTTTTTGTAAATTGGAATTAAAATTAATGATATGTATTAACTTTCCGATTTTTATATAATTTCTAACATAATTCTAAATTTAAGATATATAAGATGACTAAATTTTTATAACTCACTTCACCCGCCCAATCAAAATTCTTAATGCTATATTACTATCTTAAATAATGGTTATATCTTCTAATTATAATAAAGTACATAATTTAATATATATCATTACTTAAATTAATTTTTTATTTAAAAATTTTAAAACTTATCGCTTTTTGCATATTTAAATAATAGATAAAAAAACTACTTAATAAGCCCTCAAAAGCAGTAAATTCAATACTTTAAAAGGATATAACAAAACGTGATACCCTTTAGAAATCAAAATATGGATAATATTAAATTTATTTCCTCTTACCTTAATGAACTAATAATTTTTATTAATCTCCTAATACTATAAAGGTAATATTATTTTAGGAGGGAAAATTTATGAAAAATGATAACAAAAGAACTCATTCAAAAGAAAATGTACTAAGAAATGGGACAAAAACTCAAAATCAACAAGCAAATAGTTCATATAATTTTACAGTTGAAGAACCTGCTCTTAATGAAAGTGGAGTTGAAGCAAAGAAAAGAGGATTTTAGGTGCTATCGCACAATTAAGAATTAAAAATGTATAATTGATAATTCATGTGAAAATAACTTAAAATAGTAAAAAGTAGTTATTTTTGTTTAAAACAAAAATAACTACTTTTCTATGCAATTTAAAAGTTTATGAATCTTAGGGTGCTTGTAGGTGCTTTATATCCCACTTACTATTTAAATTAATGATTTAATTTTCTTAACTCCTTAACTGTTTCAATATCTAATCCTGTCTTTTCTGAAATAATTTCATCATCTAATATATCAAGTAATTTTATAGCTAACTCTTTTCTTGCCTCTGCTCTTCCTTCTGCTCTTCCTTCTGCTTTTCCCTCTTCTTTTGCCTTGTCTTTCATATCTTCTAATATAAAAGCATTTCTTGCAACCATAAGCTCAACCTCCATTTTATCCGCTTCTAATATCTTTATAGCTGAATCTGCTAACTCTTTAACTACGGTATTCTTAATCCAATTCTTAATTGCTTTAATTTCAGTTTCTGAAAGTGAGTTAAAATATAACGCTATAACTTTTATTCTTTCCAAAAATTCTAAAGCATCTACCTTTTGATCTAATAAAAATATTGCAGATGTAACATTTTGACTTATTACAAGATTTTCCTTATTAAACTTTTCATCATTACTTATATCAAAAACATCATAAGTAAAATTCAAAATATTACTTCCAAAAAGTTCTTCATTGTAAATCATTTTTCTAAACTCTTTTGGAACTTCCCATTTTTCTTCTCCATTATATAAAACAATAGGGATTACAGCTGGTATTTTTATATTTTTATCATACTTTTTATGCTTTGCATTAACAGTATGTTCTCTTAATATTTCACACATATAAAAAAGTAGTCTAAGAGGCATTCTATAATCTACTGTTGATTGAAATTCTAAAAGTATATAAAAATATACTTCGGTATTATTAATATTAGCTTTATAAACAATATCAGACTCTAGTTCTTCATAATCTGCTGTTATATATGATTTATTTACTAAAGTTAGATTTTCAACAACTAAATACTTAGTCCACTCCTTATCTACTAAAGATTTAAATAAATCTACTGCTATCTCCTTTTTCGAATATAAATCTTTATAGCTCTTATCATGTATATGATGAATATCCTTTTTTATATTTTCACTCATTATCTTTTCTTCCTCGTTTATCTTTTGTTTAATTTATTACCTTTATTATATTAAATTATTCATTTCTCATCAACAATTACTGCACTTGTTAAGTATTATATCATATTTTATAATGCCAAACCTGCCCTTATTTTAATTAGTAAATTAACGCTAATTATCACTATTTTTAATATATTTATATAAAAATATATCAAAAAAAGTTGTAGTTTTCACTACAACCTTCAACAAACTAAAATTATCTTACATTTTTCTTCTTTTATCTATTGCTACAGCTAAATTTCAATAGATTTCATTTTTTTAAAATAATAAATTCCAAGTGGAATTGATGCTGAAAGCCATGCAACTGGGTCAGCTAAACATATTCCTGTATATCCTATAAAACTAGGTAATGCAAAAGCAACCACTGCTCTTGCTATAAGCTCGAAAGCCCCTGCCATCATTGGAACAAAGGATTCCCCCATACCTTGAAGTGCATTTCTATATATAAATATTAGCCCTAATGGTATAAAGAATATAGCAGAATAGTTAAGACATTCTTGAGCATATGCTAAAATACTTGCATCTGGATTTTCAATGAATAATCCTACGAAGAATTTACCTCCAAATACTAATATTATACCTGCAATAATACTTGTAATTACAGATATCTCAGTACATTTTTTTACACCTTGTTTTATACGTGCATAGTTCTTAGCACCTAGGTTTTGTCCACAATATGTTGCCATAGTAACACCAAAAGTTATAGCTGGTTGCATTACTATTTGTAATACCTTTGATGCTGCTGTATAAGCTGCAATAGCTGAAGAACCAAAGACATTTAAAGCTCCTTGAACTGTCATAATACCAATAGCTGTTATAGAAAATTGTAGAGCCATAGGAGTTCCAATTTTTAAATGTTTTTTATAAACCCTACTCTTAACTTTAAAATCTTCCTTTTTTAATCTTAAAATCTTATATTTTTTGTATGTATAAATTATACATAGTAATCCAGAAACTCCTTGAGAAATAATTGTTGCCCACGCTGCTCCAGCTACTCCCATTGAAAAGTTAACTATAAATACTATGTCTAGAACTATATTTAATATAGAAGCAACTATTAAAAAGTACAATGGAGTTTTACTATCTCCTAAAGCTCTTAATATACCTGCTATAATATTGTAAACTACTGTAGCTATAGTTCCTCCATAAATTATTATTATGTATGAATTTGCATCATCTATTATATTCTCTGGAGTATTCATTAAATGAAGCAAAGGTTTTGCTAGTACAACACTTACTAAAGTAATTATAATTGTTGCTATTACAGATAATACTAATGCACTTGCCACTGCTTTTTTCAAGCCTTCTTCATCTTTAGCTCCAAACTTTTGAGATACTAAAACAGCAAATCCACTTGTTAAGCCAACAACAAAACCGTTTATTAAAAATGACATAGAACCTGTAGATCCAACTGCTGCTAGTGCATCTACACCTATAAATCTACCAACTATGATAGTATCCACCATGCTATAAAACTGCTGAAATATATTTCCTATAAGTAGTGGTATTGAAAATAATAGTATTAATTTAACTGGATTTCCAGTCGTCATATCTTTTGTCATATTTCTTGCCATAACTCTACTAATCTCCTATAAATTTATTCTCGATTATATAGAATACCATCTTTCTTAAGAATTATAAAGTCTTTTAATTTTTCCATGTAAAATATTTCTTTTATAAACTTTTATATTATGTTAAGTAATTTAAAATAAGTATTAACTCAGTTGAGCTAATACTTACTTTAATGCTTAAATATTAAATTATCTTCTACTTCTATGGTGTTTACTATGTGAAGAACGTCTTCTACGATTATTTGAATTTAAATTAACATTATTATTCATACCGCCACCATTCATAGCATTAAAAAGCATAGCTAATGGATCCATTTGTTGGTTTCCATTATTATTCATATTATTAGCATTATTATTTGAAGTAGGATTATTTTGACTGCCTCCACCCATTAACATACTCATTAACTGGTTCATATCTACGCTACCATTACCTGAACTTCTTTGCTGATTTCCTGCTCCTGCAGAATTCATACCGCCTAATCCATTCATGAGCATTGATAAGGGATTATTTGCATTAGGATTTTGAGAACCAGCATTTCCTCTATTGTTAGTATTTCCTCCATTTTGATTTGGCATATTCATACCATTTCCGCCCATAAGCATACTTAACAATTGGTTCATACCATTTCCCTGACCATTCATTCCATTACCTGCTCCATTCATTCCTCCCATTCCATTCATTAACATAGATAAAGGATTATTATTTGCACCGTTCATTTGATTTTGTCCACCCATAGGTCCACCCATCATAGAACCTAATAGCATATTAATAAGTGGGTTTCCTCCTCCACCTAATCCGCCTAGTGGATTTCCGCCTCCACCCATATTAGGCATTCCGCCTCCCATAAGGCCCCTAAAAAGCATATCCATCATTTGCATATGGTTTTCTCCTATTAAATTATTGTTACTATATAAGTATTTCACTATAATTCATTTTGCTACAACTATTTTAAAGTTAATATACTATTTAATTAAAATATTCTATAAAAATAAACACCTTCTAATTAGCCTACTAATTATACAAGGTGTTTATTTCACTAATGTTTTTACTATATTACTACGAATCAAGAGTAATCTTGCTTCTTTTATTTGTGTTTATTTTCATTAATACTTTTACTACATCTACTGAAGCTTAAATCCATTAATTAGCTTATTATAATCAAGTTCATTCCCATTACTCATATTTATATAACAATCATATATATTATTTACAAACATTTTTCTATTTTCAAGAAACTCCTTGGCTCCTAGAAATTCCTTTTGGAACATAGTGATTTTCATTTTATCTTCTATAAATCCAGTTATTAAGTATAAGTTTCTTATACTATAATCACTATGAACTTTTGATAAATCTTCTATCATTTGCTTTATTATTGAATCATAGGTTTCAACTAAATATTTATTAGCATCTTTAATTTTATATGGAAGAATATATTTATCTGCAAATATTGTTAATACTGCTCCAACAATTACAAATATTATTCTATATAAAGCAAGCTTAATTGTACCGCCTGTAATAGCAGCAGATGCAATTGCAGATATAGTAACAAGAACAATAGTATTTCTATATCCATTTGCAAATGGGTTTAAATATCCTACTACTAGCAATATAGCTCCTCTTGCTGCCTGATTTTTTATTAAACTAAAAGCAATTAATACAATTACTACTCCAATTAAAGTACCTTCAACTCTTTCCTTAATTCTTGTTTTTGATATTTCTGAATAAGGTTGAATTAGCGAAAAAATTGTAAATGCCATCCATCGCCCTTCTGACAAATTAAAATATTGTGTTAAAAATACTGTTATTGAACCAATTATTCCAAGTCTTATTGAATATCTTACTTTTGCAGAATCTATATTAAAGTTCTTTTTGTGAATATATATATTATGAAAATGATGTGGAATTTCATAATCTCTTTTTATAGAATCCTTTTCTCTCCTATTTAAATCACTAATATGCTCAAATTCATCATTTAGACATCTAATTAAATTAGTGAACTCTTCTACATAATAATTATCTATTTCTTTATCATACATTTTATTTTTAAATATATTTATATTGCTTGAAGTAAAATCTCTATTTTTTATAATTTCAACTTCCCTATAAATATCATCTAATAGTGAACCGTATATTTCCTTATTAGTTAAATTATTTATTGAATCTAATAATATATTTATACGCTCTAAAGCCCACAAAATATCAGTTGATATACTGGCATCATTAGTTAAATAGTAATCCTGAACTCTCTTATCATATATTATTCTTTTTAAGGAATTTATAGATTCACCTATTTTAATATTTTCTTCTTGAAAATTTTTATTTTCTTTTATTAGTCTAATTTTAGATAAAGTCATTCCACTAATTCCATCTAATATTTTCCCACCAGTAGTAAATATTCTATCCCTATTTACTACAAACTGTACGATCATTACAAATACAGCACCAAAAATCAATGATAAAAATCTATTAAATAAAACTTCTCCGTAGGCTGGATAAAACAACATAAAGAAATATTGAAGTCCAAATGGAACAACAATAGATTTTTTTAAATTATAGCTAAATAAATATCCAATTATAAATAGTGCTATAAAATTTATAAATATTCCAATCCATATATTTTGAATTGCTAAAACTGAAAAAAGTAAACTAAATAAATTTACAAGTAATACTTTAATAAAATTTTTAAATGGTGCTATAGTTAAATCTCTTTCCATCAAAGTTAGTGCTGCAGTTATTACTGTAACTCCAACTAAAGTATTTTCTTGCCCAAACATAACCTTAAAAAGACTAATAAAGGAAATAATAAATATAAATATTATTGTATTTGATATTATCTTCTTTTTATCCATTATCCTCTCTCCTTTTTTACATACAAGAAAAAATACTATCATAACAAAATAGCAAATTCAATAACGTAAAAATTTTAAACTTTTCTTTAATATTATCAACAATATAAAAAAATATATTATTTTTTATTTGTAAAACTATTTAATTAATATATCTTAAAATAATAAAGATGACTTTCTAATTCTTTTATAGTTACTAGTAAAAAAATAAAGGATATATGATTTAAATACAAAAATCATATATCCTTTATAACTATATCTTCTTTCTATCGCTCTTTTTCTTAAGAAGAGCACTTGTATCTAACGATTCTTTCTTTGGAGCTTCTTTATCTAACTTTTTCTTTGATTTTTTATTATCTTTTTCTTTATCTTTTTTATCTTTACTTTCATTTTCCTTAGTTGAATCTTGCTCCAAAGCTTCAACATTCATTCTAACATTAACCTTATTTTTTGACTTACTATTTTCTGATGATATAGTATTTTCTTTAATAATTTTCTTTTCTTCTTTTATATTAATCTCATTATTTTTTATAGAATTAGTATTTTTAGCTACTTTTTCTTTTTTAACTTTATCTTTTCTCTTCTTAAAAAATCTAACTAAATCTATATTTAATCTTCTATAAGCTATATCAAGCATAAATAATAAAATACTTATTACTATTAATGGAGTTGTTAAATTTATCTTTTTATATTCTCTTTGAAGCTTTCCTTCAAAAACTTCTTCTGGCTTGTTTATAAAACTTCCCTTTGTTTCTTTAACTACTACATCTAACTTTTCTCCATTAGTATTAAATTTATATTCATCTGAATATTGAAGAGCAAATGCTCCTTTATAATTATTTTTTACCTCTCCACTTTCCTCTTCTCTTATACTAAAATTATAAAATCCTAATGAGTCTAGTGGAATATTAGCTTCAAATTTTCCTGGCTCAACTTGACTTAATTCGAATTCCCCTTCTTCGCCATTTTCACCATTGTATATCCCTTTAACCTTTGCATCTTTAGATATCTTATCATTATAAAATTCTACTTTTGCTTCATTTCCTTCTTGGCTAATATTAAGTTTTCCTTCTTCTCCATACTTTGGAATAGTAAAGTAAACCATATTTTTTATAAGCTGTGGACCATACTCCCAAGCTAAATAGTTTTTACTCCACTCACCACTAACGTCTGATGTAAAGCTTACTGTTTTTCCTATTCCATATTGCATAGCTGCAAGTATTGGCTCATCATGATTAGAGCTTAATATTTCAACTGCATTTTCTTTTATAGAGGTTCCTATATATCCAAGTAAACTTGGAATTCCATCTGATGTTTTAACTCCTGCTAATATTTCATGGTTACTTAATATCTTAGGGGTAAATTCTTCATTTATTATATATGTCCCTGCTGATAAAAGAACTTCCTTTGCAAATATTCTAGGAATATCAGTATATATATCTGTATAATAACTTCTTCCTTTTCCTATTGAAGCAAGCTGATTCAGAAGATCAGTATTAGCACCTTCACCAACTGCAACTGTTGATAAAGTAATATTATTATCATTAAAGTTTTGAAGAAGATTAGCATAATTATCAAATCCATATCCATCTTGCCCATCAGTTAATAATATTGTGTGCTTTATCTTTGCACTACTTTGCATTTGCATATTATAACCTTGTTCAAGTGCTGGATAAATTGATGTTCCTCCTCTTATTTGAATTCCAGATATAAGTTCCTTTATAGCTTCTTTATCGCCAACCTTTTGCAGAGGCACAACCTCATCATAAGTATCATCAAATGCTATTACTGATATCTCATCTACTTCTCTTAAGTTTTCTAATGCCTTCATTGCAGCTTCCTTAGCTAAAGTTAATTTACTAACTCCACCACCTTCAGCACTCATACTACCTGATTTATCTATTATTAAATTGATACTTATTGCAGGCACTTCATTTTTTCCTCTCTTATCCATATAAACAGGCAATACTTTTTCAAGTGAAGTATCTTTATATCCTCCAAGAGCATAAGAATCTTCACCACCAAAGGTTATTAATCCACCACCATAGTCTTTTACATAAGCTTCTATATTATCCATAAAGCCATTGCTCAAATCATCTCTATGAACATCATTTAAAACTATTGATTTGTATTCCAATAATTCATTTAAAGTACTTGGTGATCCACTTGGAGCTATTTTCTTAATATTAGCACCTGAATTTGATAATATTCCTTCTAAAGCTTCAGAATCACCTTTAACTCCATTAATAAGAAGAATATTAGGCTTATCCATTACGTTTGTAAAAGTACTAAATTCATTATTAACTTTGTTTGTGTCTCCATCTGCTTCTATTAAAACTCTATATCCTTTAAATCCACCAGAACTTTGCTTATCTTTAAATACAAAAGAATTCTTTCCTTTTTGTATTTGTACCTGCTGTTCTCCTACTTTATTTCTTCCTGAAAATAATGTTAGCTTAGCCTTTGTTGCATAATTTGATTTTATATCAATAGAAACTGAAAACTCCTCGCCTACTGATATATTATCTGGTACTTTAACATTATCAACGTAGATTTCTTCTCCCTTTTCTCCAGTAATCTTATAAATTTTAAAATCTATTTTTTGTTCATTAATTAACGGTATAGATTTTAATATATCGCCTTGATTTTCTTCTCCATCAGTTATTAAAACTATTCTTTTAGAGCCACCTCTTTCAAATAATCCTAAAGCACTTTCTACTGCTTCTTGAATATTTGTTGCTGTTACAACTGGCTTTTCGTCTATAGATTTATATTCTTTTTTCTTATTTAACACTTTATCAATTTTTGAATCATCTCCAAATAAAACTACTCCAGCTTTATTTCCTTTAGGCATTGACTCTATAGCTGTAGATATAAAATCCTTCCCTGATTCTTCAAAGTCACTTGTACTTTCTGATACATCTAGTAAAAATACAGTTGATATATTTCTTCCCTTTAAATTTATAGTTATATTTCCAAATGCAAATATTAAAAGTGTAAAAATCACTATTCTACTTATAAATATTGCAATTTCATTTTTACTCCATGGTTTATATTTTTTAAAGCTATAATACATAAAGGCAAAAATAATTGGAATCAATATTAAAAAGTACAAATTTCCTATTTCTATCTTCATCTCTTCTTTGCCTCCTAATATCCTCTCTTATACATAATCCACTCGAAAGCTACTACTGAAATAGCTAATATTATAAGTAATGGAGAAATATTTAAGCCTCGTTTTAAATCAGCTTTTGCATCACTTATATTTTCACTTTCACCAATATTATTTATATTAGTGTTACTTTCCTTTTCTGATGGAAAGTTAACTGAAAATAATTCTTTTTCTTCTAAGACATTTAGCTTATAAATCCCAAGTTCACTATCTTCTTTTATTTCATCACCTGATTTTATTTCTAATGTATTTCCACTTGGATATGTTAAAGTAATATTATTATCTAATGACACGCCTTTAGCTATTATCTTTTCTCCAGCTTTAAAGTTACTTTTATATACCATTCCACTTGATATTAAATTTTCTCCAAGCTCATACATTAATACAGGAAATTCCTTTTTAAGTGCAAAATCACTATTGTGAAGATCAAAAGATAAAGCAGCTATTTTTCTTCCATCAACTTCTCCTTTAAATCCTATATAACTTTCATCTATATTTAAGAAGCCTCTTCCGTAATAAGGAATTTCTATTGCATTATACTTAGCAGCAGTAAATGTTGTATCTTCTAAGTACTTTGAAAGTTCTCCTATAACAGCTTTAGCCTCTCCCCCTTCTCCCCCTGAAACAACATTAAAGAATTCATTTGAAGCTGGATTAATAAATAGTATGCTTCCTTTCGATGGCATTATATCAGGAGTAACATTATCAAATACATATAAATCATATGCATCTGCACTTGTTAAGTTTGATGCATCATTAGTCTTATATACTTCTGTATTTTCAATGCTGCCAAAGGCTCTTTCTAAAAATAGATTTTGTTCTGTAACTATAAGAACCTTATTTACTTTTTTCTTTCCTACAACATGGTTATAAGTGTTGTCACCAAGAATCATATCTTTTCTAGATAATTCTCCCTTTAAAACTTCACCATTTATTTTAGGCAAGTCAAAAGTTAATGTTTTATTTTCTCCTTCTTGTAATTGCAAGCTTTCAACAGCAGCAAGTTCTTCCCCATCATAAAGAGAAAAATCACCTTCATAAACCCCTGTACCCCTATTTGTTATAGTTGCTATAACTCTTACTTTATCTTCTAAAAACTTATGAGATACATTGTCTACAGATGCATTTACCCCTGAATTTGCTAATGATACAACCTTTCCATTTACATCACCTAACGAAAGTTCTTTATCTGTAAAAGCTATAACTTCATATTCTTCTTCAATTCCTTGGCCTATTGCCTTTATAAATGATAAAGTATCATTTATATCTCCAGTATTATAACTTTGAGGTATTGATTCAATTATTTCATTAGAAACTTCTTTATTAAAATCTCCATTTTGTAGTAAGTTACTACTTCCATCAAAGCTTATTATAAAAGTATTAGTATCATCCTTTGTTGATTGTAAAAACTCCTTAGCAAGGGCTTTACTTTCATCTAGCCTAGTATTATTACCATATTCAGCACTCATGCTTGCAGTATTATCTAGTACTAAAATAATATTTTTATAAGTCTTACCTCCAAAGTTTAAAAAAGGTTTCATTAAACTTAAAATAAATAAAAGTAATATTATTATTTGCAAAAGTAACATAATATTTTTTCTTAGCTTTTCCCATGGAGTGTTTGCTCTAGTATTTTTATAAACTTCATTCCACAAAAGTGTTGAAGATATAACCTCTTCTTTATACTTTCTTTTTAATATATAAAGCATTATTAAAAGAGGAATTGTTATTAATAAAAATAAGGGCCATAAATTTGTGAATCCCATAACATAATCCTCCTAATACAATACTCTTTTCTTGCTAAACTCACCTAATATTATTTCTTCTATTTCCATAGATGAATTTACACTTATAAATTTACCACCATATTTTCTTGTAATATCCTCAATAGACTTTTTATAAGACTTTAAAGTATTTTTATACTCTTTTATCAAACTTGGAGTTAAACTCATTTTTACATTTTCACCTGTCTCACTATCTATAAAGGTAATTTCATTATTAAACTCTGGATCAATTTCTTCATTTGATAATATTTGAACTAGTATTATATCTTGCTTTTTAAAAGCTAAATACTTAAGAGCATCTTCTAAATCTTTTAATCCATCATTATTTAAAAAATCAGATACCACTACAGATACACCTCTAGGAGTTAATGGTCTCTTTTTTATACTACTTGTAAGATCTGTTTTACCATCAAATTCAATATTTTCTAACTCTTTTAATATCCTTTGAAAGGCTTTGTTTCCAGCTGCTGATTTTATACTTTGTATATCACCATTATCCATAGTACTTATATTTACTCTATCTAAATTATTTAAGGCAATATAGCTTAAAGCAGCAACAACTTTTAATGCTGTATCTTTTTTGTTTTCATTTCCATAATCCATTGATTTACTTTTATCAACAAAGAAATTAAAAACACCTTCTCTTTCTTCCATAAAAACCTTTATAAAAAACTTATCAAATCTACCATATGCATTCCAATCTATTCGCCTAAAATCATCACCTGGAGCATATTCTCTATAATCAGAAAACTCTACAGAAACTCCTTTTGCTTTTGACTTTCTTCCTCCTTGTGTTCCTGAGGAAAGCTTAAAATTTATATGCATATTTATTTTATTTAGCTTTTTAAAAAAGTCCTCATTAAATATCCTTTCACTCATTTTTTACACAACCTTTAAATCTTCTAGTATCTTATCTATAATACTTTCTTCTGTTAAACCTTCTGTTATAGCATCAAAATTTAATATTATTCTGTGCCTTAAAACTGGATAAGCTAAAGCCTTAATATCCTCAAATGATACATTTAATCTACCTTCCATAACTGCTCTTACTTTTGCCCCACTAATAATACCTTGTGCAGCTCTTGGACTTGCCCCTGCTTCTACATATCTCTTAACAAACTCTGAAGCTTCTGGAATTTCTGGATGAGTTGCTAATATAAGCTTTAATGCAAATTCTTTAACTGCTTCTGCAAGTTTTATTTCTCTAATTGCTTCTCTTATCTTTAATATTTCATCGCCTTCAAGAACAGCATCAAATTCAACTTTGTTATTAGTTAATGTTAAATCCATAATAGCCTTAAGCTCTTCTAGATTTGGAAAATCTACATTTAACTTAAATAGAAATCTATCTAATTGTGCTTCTGGAAGTGGATATGTTCCTTCTTGTTCTATTGGGTTTTGAGTTGCAAGCACCATAAATGGTTTTGACATTTCATATGTTGTCTTACCAACTGTTACTGTTTTTTCTCCCATAGCTTCAAGTAATGCAGATTGAGTTTTAGGAGTTGCTCTATTTATTTCATCTGCTAACAGTAAATTTGTAAATACAGGTCCCTTTTCAAATTTAAATAAAGTTTTATCATTTTCTTTAACTACTATATTTGTTCCAACTACGTCTGCTGGCATTAAATCTGGTGTAAACTGTATTCTTGAAAAGCTTAAATTTAGTACCTTCCCAATTGTTTTTACTAACTGAGTTTTTCCCATTCCAGGCATACCCTCTAAAAGTACATTACCATCTGCAAAAATAGCAATTAAAACATTTCTAATTATATCCTTTTGTCCTATTATTCCTTTAGATATTTCTTCTTCACATCTTCTTATTTTCTCTGAAACTTCTATTATTTCTTTTTCACTTATTTCCATACTTTTCACCTCTTAGTTTAATCCTTCAAAATAATCCTTTATAAGATCTTTTAAACTTTCTGGAAGATTACTATTATTTGCACCTTCTAATGCACTGTTAGTATAATCTCCTATTACCTTATCGTAATTTATTTTATTTCCATCTAAATTAAATCCATTTTCAGTTTCTATAGTTTGGGAATTTCCATCTTGATTTTTATTTCCAGTTAGATTTTCATCATTTCCAACGTCTCTTCCTGGAATATATATTTGCTCTCCCTCTTTATTTTCTAAATCATTTTCTTTGCCTTCATCACTTCCTGTATTCCAACCTGTTCCACTTCCATTTCCACTTTCATTCCCGTTTCCACTTCCTGATCCACTACCTGATCCATTTCCTTCACCTTCGCCTTCGCCCTCTCCTTGACCTTCGCCTTCTCCTTCGCCTTCTTTATCTCCATGCTTCTTTCCACTACTATTACTTTGTGAATTTTGAATAGCATCCTTTAGACTTTCTGCATCAAGCTTTCCATCTAGAACTGAGTTTGAAGCTTCACTTAAGGCTTCTGAAAGATTTTCATCACTTACGCTATTAGAGGCATTTGCAAGAGCTTTTGATAAATTATTTAGCTCACTACTACTCATATTTCCCAGGGATTTTTTTAAGTTTCCTAAAGCCTTTTCTAATTTTTCCTTATCCTTAGACAATATTGCATCTGCAAGCTCTTTACCTTCCTTCTTTTTCATAAGCTCATTAGTCAATTTATTTAAGTCTTTCTTTGCGCCTTCTTCTTTATCTTTATTAAACTCATCTAATAAATTCTTTTGAGTCTTTTCTATAGCAGATTTACTTTTATCATTCTTTACTTCATTCTTTTTATCTTCTAGCTTCTTTTCCATTCTTTCTAAAGTTTTATTTACATCAAGCTTCTTTTCGCTTTCCTTTAACTCCTTCTTTGCATCTTCTAATATCTTTTTTATAGCCTCTTTTTCTTCTTCAGTTAATTCTTCTGATTTTTCAACTAACTTCTTTTCTTCTTCGATTTTTTTAATAAATTCCTGTTGATATTTATTAAATTCTCTAATTGAATTAGCTTCTTTTTTAGCTGAAGTATCTATAAATGAAGTCATAAAACACATTATTATTAATCCTAAAACTATAAGTATTTGCTTTTTATCTACAGTTATTTTCAAATTATCTTTTATGCTAAAACTTTTAATAAATGATACAGTATCTTTCTTTTGAGCAATTGAAATATTATCTTCTTCATTTATTAATTCTAAAGAAGTAGTAACTCTTTCATTTAATCCTTTTGAATCAACTATTAAAGAAACACTTTTTTTATCAGGTGATTTTATAAATCCATATATTATTATTGAAATTAATCCTAAAGCTAAACCACTAAGAGAAACTTCTTCTACATATGGAAATGTTATAAATAAAGATATTAATAATAAGCATAAGATTGAGCATAGTAGGTATTTTAAACCTACTATGCTCAAGTTTATTATGAAGTTCGCCCTAATTCTTTTTGATGCCTTTTTTATAAAGGTTAATATTTCATTATTTAAAGAATTCATAGCTTTACTCCTTTACTTTTTTCTTTGTCTTAATCTTTACCTTCTTATTTCTTTTTCTATTTAGTGGATTTAATCTTCTAGCTGCAAATCCTATAAATATGCAACTTAATACTATTTGAATTCCTACAGAAATATATTCAGTGTACTTAGCCATTCCAATTTGTCCTATGAAATAAAAAGAATTTCCTCCAAATCCTACTTGATTAGATAACATTACAAAAAATCCAGTAGCTGGGCTTAAATATGCAATTGGTGATATAGATGGAGGTGTTGTTACTCCACTATATATTCCTCTTGATGCATTAATCAACAAGATAATATATGCTATAACTACAGTTCCAACAAAAATGAATAATACTAATGCATAACATAAAGCTGTTGCTGCTTTAGATGTCTTTGAATAGGTTGAAATAAACACTCCAATAGAACCAACAAATATTGTATTAATAATAAAGGAGCCAATTAAAACCAATATATTACTTAATTTTATCCCTCCGACTAACCCACATATCGCATATAATGGTATTGTACAAATTATAAGCATTATTACCTTTAATGAAGATGCTGAAAGCTTTCCTAATATAATTTGAAGTGGTTTTAATCTTGTTGATAATAATATATCTAATGTTTGCTTTTCTCTTTCTGAACATATTGAAGTTGCTGTTAATGATGGCACAATAAACATCAATAATATTGCCTGAATTACTGCCATAATAATATAAAGAGAAACTGCATTTTGTGGATTTATTCCTGAAGCATAAACTTCACTACTATAGCTATTATAAAAAATCAATGTCCCTACAGATAATACAGCTATATATATTAATAACATTAGTGAAAATCTAGCTGTTCTAACAGATAGCTTGCTTTCATTTCTTAAAACTGGATTTAATCTCATCTTTTCATCCCCCTTCTAATTATCTTCCTCTGTTATTTGTATAAATACATCTTCTAAATTTCCTACAGCTTTAGCAAATCCGATTACAGATACCTCTTGTGTAACTAAAGCTTTTAATATTTCCTTAGCTTCCTTATCGCCTCCTGCGACATTTGCTGTAATTTTATTCCCGTCTAATGAAATTTCCTTAACATCTGGTATTTCTTTTAGAACCTTTATTGCTTTTTCAGGATCTTCAATTACAGTTATATTAATAGGCGCACTACCTGATGCTCGAAGCATAACATCCTCAACAGTTCCTCCACATACAATAGCTCCATTTTTAATTATTCCAATTCTAGTACATATTTCACCAAGTTCAGAAAGTATATGAGAGGATACTATAATTGTCTTTCCCATTTCTTTAAGATTTTTTAATATCCCCTTCATTTCAAATCTTGCTCTTGGATCCATACCTGAAGCTGGCTCATCTAATATTAATAACTCTGGATTATGAACTAAACACCTTGCTAAACATAACCTTTGCTTCATTCCCCTTGATAACCCATCTACATTTGCATCCCACTTATCTTGTAAGTTAACTAATTCTAACAAGTCCATAGATAATTTCCTTGCTTCTTCTCCAACAATTCCATAAATAGAAGCATAAAACTCTAGGTATTCTATTGCTCTTAAATTATCATAAACCCCAAAGAAATCTGGCATATATCCTATTTTATCTTTTAATGCTTTATTATTTTTTATTGCATCTATTCCATCTACATAAACTTCACCACTATCTGGGGAAAGTAAGCCTGATACAATTTTCATTGTAGTACTTTTCCCAGCTCCATTTGGACCTATAAATCCAAATATCTCGCCTTTCTCAATTTCTAAGTTTAATCCATTCAATGCCTTAAACTTACCATAAGATTTTTCAAGATTTTTTATAACTAGCATTATCTTTCCCTCCCCTTAACAGTAATTCTTGGAATCATTGATTGGCCTTTTGAATCATCAACTATAAACTTAATTTTTACTGTGTTGTCTTTTATATAGTTATCTAAGTCTTTAATCTTTTCGTAACCTTGAGACATTTTGATTTCATCGTAGCTTTCAGTCTTATAATTATAAATATATTTTTCTGAGTTATCTGGTATATTGTTTCCATATCTATCTACACCTTGTTTTACGATTAAATCTAATACTTCAAAGTTTTTATCTATTTCATAACTAAATTTAACTTCCCCTTGACCATAAATATATCCACCATATTCATCTATGTGTACATTAGCTGCAGATGACTCTATAACACCTTCAAAGTATCCATCAGGAAAATTATAATTTCCATCCTTATCTTTGAAATCTAATACTGCATCTTGAATTATTACAGTAGTGTCAAATTTAGAAACTGATTTCTTTCCAAAGTCTACATCATATTCTACTGGCATATCAGTTATTGCAACTAATTTAATATCTTTATTAATTGATATCTCACTAGAAACTGTTGAAATAATAGCTGAAGTTCTAAGTATTCCATTAAACTCTTCTGTTTTTATATTCTTATTTTTATCATACTTTGCATTGTAATACTTTTGATTTAATGTATCTCCATACGCTTCTAGTCCCCCTGAACTAGCAATCACTAATTTAGAAATTTCCTTTTCTTGCCCCTTTTCAAGTGAGCCCATATCCCAAATATTTCTTCCAGCTACCAATAACAATTTTTTTATATCATAATCTAAATTATTTTTTACTTTACCATTTAAATTTCCATCATCTAAATTAAATGAAGAGTCAATAGTTGTAATTACTTGTTCCTTACCAATAACTTCAAATGATTTCATATCTAATGCATTACTATCTTTAAAAGTAAAATAGGAGTTATTCCCACTATAAGTAGTTTTTACTCTAAGCATATCAGCTACATCTTGTTCTTGATTACCATAAAAATAATTGTCTTGAGTAGAATAATTCATAGTTAAATCTTCTGTTTTTTTTATAATTACATCATCTTTATATTTTGTTCCTATTCCTAAATATCCCTTTGCTATTCCCTTACCATCTTTATCTAATGAAATAATATTATTTTGATTTAATATAATATCATTTACTCTTGTTAAGCTTCCCATAAAATAAATAACTAAAGTAAATACTATTGATATAACTGGAACTGCTATCCAAGTTAAATCTCTCTTATTAATCTTCTTTAATATAATATAAAGTAATACTCCAACTACTAATGCATATAATCCAAGTACAACTGCTAAAGACTTAACCCCTACAATTTCATTTATAGGAATATTTCTAGTTAGCTCATGCATTCTATAATATCCTGGCATATATTTACCGTTCATTCCATTATTAAATAGGCTTGAATATGAATCTGATAATATAGTACTTAAAAACTTTCCAGCATCCTTTGATGATATTAATGGCTCTAATCCTAAATCAAAAGTTGATACTAATATTTCTCCCTTACCTCTTTCTACTGAATATATTAATGGATTCTCATCACTTCCATTATTAATCTTAGCATCTTTAATTTCTAAGTTAGAAAATATAAGTTTTAAATTATCATCTACTAATTTTATAGCTTTCTCTGAATTCCCATTAGATTTTATATTTAAAAAGTCTTTATCTATACTGCTGATAGTTTTACTTTCATTAGCTCCAGCACCAATTATTAATGTTCCGCCTTTATTTATCCAAGAGTTCAAAGATTGATACTGCTCTTTTTTCAAATTAGACATATTGTAATTATTAATAAGTATTACATCTAATCCCTCTATATTTAAGTTACTTTCACCTATAATATCTTTGTCTAATTGAACCCTTTCAATTACACCTTTAATCTCTTTAGATTCAAGAGAAATTGATCCTATATAATTTAAAGATGACGCATCATCAGTTAATATACCTATAAATAAATTAGAATCATTTACTCTACCATTTGATATTAAACTCTTTTTTTCAAATAATACTTTCCCATTTTCAATAAGGTTAACAGTTATTTTACTTGATCCTTCTAAAAGCTTAATTGGGATAACTACTTTAGTAGTTTCTCCTTTAGCTATTGAAACCTCTTTACTATAAGCATCATAAGTTGATGAATAAGAACCAGTTGTTCTAATTTCTACCTCACCATTGAAATCCTTTTCCAAACTAGTAAATTCTACTGTCACAGGTATATATTTTAAAGCCCTAAACTTTCCTTCAATACCTGATGTAATTTTCAATTCATATGGATCTGTTTTTGTATCTTCAGCCTTTGTTATTAAACTTATACTAGGTAACGCAATAATCATTAAAACTAAACTAATAATTACTGCAACCTTTCTAAAAAGCGACTTCATTATTCTTCCCCCTAAGTTACATATTTTTAATCATATATTTTAATTGTATCCTAATTACTATAATTTTCCCTTAACAAATTCTTAAAAATTTCTTATTTTTAACAAATTTAGCAATAATATAACTATAATATAGACTTATTATTTAAGATTTCAAAAATAACTGTAAATTGAAAAAGTAACTTCCGTTTTTTTACTTAAACAGAAGTTAGTCTTGCAAAGTATCTGATATAATTAATTTGATATTTATCCTTAGCATATTAGGAGGATTAATTATGTCAAACAATAATTTATGCAAGGGAAAACACCTTAGGATTGAAGATCGAATTATAATTGAATATGGATTAGATCAAAATTACCCATTAAAAGAAATTGCCGAAAGATTAAAAAAGGATCCAACTACTATATCTAAGGAAATTAAAAGAAATAGATTTCTTAAAGTAAGTAAGAAAAAGGAAAATGATATACAACCGTGCCAACATCGAAGAAGTTGCACTAAGACAAACTTATGTAATAGTAGTTGTGGTAAGCAATGTAAGAAATGTAGGTTTATAAATTGTTATAGATCTTGTAGTGAATATTCAACTAAGAAGTGTTCTAAACTTAATCGTTATCCTTATGTTTGCAACAGTTGCAGCAAAGTCACTACGTGTACCGGTGAAAAGAACTATTATAAAGCTAAAGTTGCGGATACAAAATATAAGGAACTATTAGTATCTTCTAGAGAAGGACTTAATATAACTTCAGATCAGCTAAAAAATATAGATGAAATAATCTCACCACTCGTTTTAAAAGGACAATCATTATCACATATTTTTACTCATCATAAAAATGAGATAAACTGTTGTGAAAGAACTTTATATTATTATTTTGATAAAAATGTTTTTACAGCTAGAAATATTGATTTACCTAGAAAAGTCAAATATAAGCCTAGAAAAAAATCTAAACTTCCTATAGTTAAAAAGTCTATTAATAGAATAGGAAGAACTTTTGATAACTTTGTTAAGTTTATTGAGGATAATCCTAATACCAACATAGTAGAGATGGATACTGTCCACGGCACACGAAGTGGCAAAGTACTTCTCACTTTTATGTTTAGAAATTGCTCATTAATGTTAGCTTTTATTATAGATAGCTGTAGCCAGATAGCAGTTAAAGATATTATAGATAAGTTATATGAAGTTTTAGGACATGAAGTTTTTAAGCGTAGCTTTCCTGTTATTCTAACAGATAACGGTTCAGAATTTAAAAATCCAGAAGATTTAGAATTAGATTCTATGGGAAATCAAAGAACTAAGATATTCTACTGTAATGCTATGGCTTCCTATCAGAAGCCTCACGTAGAAAAGAATCATGAATACATAAGGTATATAATGCCTAAAGGAAAATCCTTTAATGATAGGACTCAAGAAGATATTACTTTAATGATTAACCATATTAATAGTACAGCAAGAGCTAGTTTAAACGGAAATACACCATTCAAACTAGCCCAAATGTTGTTAGATGTTTCACTATTAGACAAGCTATCATTAAAACATATCCATTCAGATGAGGTACATCTAAAACCTGCACTTTTTAATAAATAATATATCAAAAATTTAGAGCAAGTATCAGCGGAACTTAATAATACAAAGTTGAAGCAAACGGAACTTAGTTTTGCAAGACGATTTCCGTAGGCTTATTAAGCCTGCTTATAAACCTTAAAAATTGATATATTATATAAATTATAACTTGTTTTATAGCTTTTTACTATTAGAATTATATTTAAAAACTGACTTTACTCTTGCAGTTACAATAGCTTACGCTAAAACGGAAGTTACTTTTTCATTCAACGTTTCAAAAATAACTAATATCTAACGACTTATACTATATATAATTTTTACAACACACTTCTTTACTTGAGATTATATTCAATAAAATACTTGATAAAAGTTTTATATTTTATTTTTAAAAGATAAAAATCCATATTTTAAATTAAAACAACTCAAAATATGGATAATTTTCTTTTTCATCTATAATATTTATTTTTAGTTATTATTCTTTAAATGTATGTTAATAATAACTTTATTAACATAATTTATTGTATCATTATCTATATATATACTCTCTAGTCATTGGTAAATTATTATTTATATCTTTTACAAAAACTATTTGATGTAGATCAATAACTCCATTGTTAAAAGATGCTGCACAGCAATATAAATACATTCTCCACATTCTTATAAATCTTTCATCAAATACTCTGCCATTACTATCATGCATTTTTCTAACCTTATCTATATTTTTATCAAAATTTTCTGCCCAATGTAATAATGTATTTTTATAATGTAATCTTAGACTTTCAACATCTATAGTATAAAATTTATACTCTGCTGATAATGATATTATTTCCCTAAGTGTTGGTATTACCCCACCTGGGAATATGTATTTCTTTATCCATGCATCTCCTTGTGATTCTTTTAAACCACTTATATAATGAAGCACAAAGACTCCACCTTTATTCAATACAGAATTTACATTTTCAAAAAATAAATTATAATTTTCACGTCCTACATGCTCAAGCATTCCAACACTAACAATTCTATCAAAGTTTAATTTTGATTTCTTTAGATCTCTATAATCCATTATTTTTACATCTAAATAATTTTCTAATCCTTCTTCTTTTATTCTCTTTTTAAACTCATCATGTTGTTCCTTACTTAAAGTTATTCCAAGACCTTTAACCTTATATAATTTAGCAGCTTCTATAAGAAGTCCACCCCATCCACATCCTATATCTAATAAAGTCAATCCTTCTTTTAGATTTAATTTTTTTAATAGATGATGAATCTTATTCATTTGAGCATCATATAAAGTATCTGTTGGATTTTTAAAATATCCGCAGGAATAACTCATAGTATCATCTAGCCATAATTTATAGAAATCATTTCCTATATCATAATGATATGATATTTCTTCTTTTTGATGTTTTTCAGATGTTGAACTTTTAAATATCTTTGGTAAGCCTTTAAAATCAGTAGAAAACTTATCTATACACTTTAACAACTCATCAAATACAGTGAATAAATTTCCATCTATTTCTATATCACCATCCATATAGGCTTCCCCAAAAGCTAATGAAGTACTAGTTAATAATGCTTTCTTTGGTATTGGCTTTTTTAAATATAGATTAAATAAAGGCTCCTCTTTTCCAACTTTAACAACCTCATCATCCCAAAACTTTACTTCAAATGATAAGTCTTCAAAATTCTTTAAAAATGTTTTAAAGAATATTTTTTCCATATCCATAAACTTCCTCCTAAATACATTAATCTTGTGAACTTGTTAACTCTTAATGTAGCAAAATATTATTTCATGAGTTTATATATCACCATAAATAAGATACAACTAATAACGTCTTAAATTTAGAAATAAATTTACTTTTGCTTTCACAAATTAAATCACTTTAACTAAACTAATCTAGTTGAGATTATAGACAATACAAAGGAAAAATATACTTATAAGCTTTCACATTAGCCTTTAAAAGTTATCCTATCGTACTTTTAAAATCTTTAATCTTATAATTTTCTAACAAAAAAACAAGGCTCTGTTACGCAACTAAAAATGTAAATTTATAATGTAAAATTAAGATGAAAACTACTGAAAGTAGTTTTAAAATAATGTAAATTTAAGTATTTCAGTATGAAATATCACTTTAAATTTTACATTCTACATTTTACTTAAATATCTTTATGCGATAGATCCTTGTTTTTTATTTTATTATATTATTATTTACTATATCTTTTTTCCAACTTGTTTATATCTTCTTTATTATCTACCCATTCTTCCATGTATCCACAATTGCAACATAAATATCTTGAAATATTTACAGTACCATTTAGAAACCCTGCTGGAATATTATTCCCCGTTCCATATATACCAGTTTCACCAGGTATTCTTAAGATTTTCTCACCGTTACATTTAGGACATATCTTTTTATTTTTCATAGCTTAAGACTCCTTTTAAATTTATTTATATAATTATTCTTTTAATAAACAAACATAAAAACCATTTATAATAGCTGATAAAATAAATCTATTTCTAATTAAACTTTTTTCTATAAAACTCATATAAAATTTCTAGATATTATTTAATATTAATTTAGTTAATTACTAATATTAAATAACTCATACATATCATTTTTTCTGTCTTCACCAAAATCTATTGTATAAATATCAAGATATGTCTTGTCTATATTTCTAATAATATCCTCTTGCAAAAGAATATCATTAATTTTAATTATCTCTTTAAAACTATACCGACTTAGCCATATATCCTTTGAAATATTAACTTTATATCCATCATTAAAATGAATATAATAATAGAAACTTGGGGATTTTCTATTTCTCCAATTTATACCTATGTCCCCTTCTTTTATATCAGAATAACTATATTCCTTTTCCAGAGGCTTTATAATATTATGTTTTATAATTTTATTTTCATAAAATATTGTATATTTATTTAAGCTATAGATAAAAACTAATATTAAAGAAAGTAAAATAGAATAGAAGATTATAGAACCTCTTTTATTTCTTTTCCTATAAATTATATCTCTTGTCATCCTTTTTATTTTAATTCTAAAGTAAATCATTGCTAATATTACTACTGGAATTAATAAACATACAATATTATCAAATATCTTCGTTGTTATTAATAAGTAGTTATAATTAAATGCTTTAATAAAACTATCAATTAAATAAGATACTCCAATAAAATGTAAAACAAATATTATTACTATTAAAATAAAAATCCCTAGTCTCTTAAAAAATTCTCCTATTGATTGTGCTTCAAAAAGCCAATTGTATTGATACATAAATAACTCCTATTTTAAATAAGTTTATTTTATTTTCCTTCAGTATATGCTTATTTTAAAGTAATATTTATTCATTGTAAATGATTTAAATAAATTCAATTATTTGGAATGAATCTTAAAGTTTCTATATTTATTTTTTATAATTAAAATAACCACCCTAAAAAGGTGGTTACTAAACTATATTCTTTATAAGATTTTCTTATTAGCTCTTCTTATGTATATTATTATTTTCCTTCATTAAAATATTATTTATCTAAATTCTATTTTCAAAACTTTTAAGTAATCTTATATAATGATTAGCTTCTCTTAAAACATGATCAGCCATAAGTGGAAGCATCATGGACTTTATTTTACACTCATCAATTCCTTCTGTACCTGACTTTTTAAAATCCCTGAAATTAATAGTTTCTGTTAATGTATTATCAGTAACACTCAGCATTGCTATATTGTCCATATTGATAGTCTTTTGAATTAAATCGTTATATTTTTTTATAAACTCATCTGCTGTTCTTATTAGAGTTCCTTCGGAAGGATCTAATAAACCTCTTATAAAGGAAGCATGTTCAAGCATAATATGGTCCCAAAATAACTCAGCATCCTTAATATTTTTCTCTTCGATATCTTGATCATTTTCCAAAGAGTAAACATATGAACGGTATAATTTTGCTTCATGTATTAAGTGATCTAAGAATGTAGGATAACTTGCAGTAAATAAATTACATGATAGTACTTCATTTAAAACTTTTGTTTTTAAGTCTATTAATCCATCAAGTAATTTTATAGCCCTACAATTAAGTTTTTTCACAGAATCCATTATTTTTTTATCATGTTCCTTATCACCTTTAGGCTGTAATTTTGTTTCCATAATTGTTATTTTAGAATTTATTTCTATACCAGTATAGTATTCTGTTTTTCTTTCTGTACTTAAAGTGTAATCTGTGTAAAGCTCCCCAGAATCTAATACTTCTTGCCTAACTCTTCCATTACTTATTTTTATAGTATCTAATAAAAGTTTTTCTAATTGTAATTTATATTCATCTGCTTCTTTAGCAAGCTTAGTATTTTTAGGCGTAAATCCTGCCTCCAAAAAAATAGCATGCTCTTTCATAATTCTTGCATAAAATAAATGTAACTCTAAAGATAAGAAAATATATCTTTTACGGCCTAGCATAGTTTTTCCTCCATAAGAATTTTATTATAGTATATTTATAAAATTCTTTTTATGTTCATCCTAAGCACTAATTTAATCAAATAATAAATTTTGTTTTTTTAATTTATTCTGCATGAAAGTTATATCCGCGTAAATATTTTACAAAGCAAAAATTATTCTCTAATACTACACATAAACTATTTCCTTAAACTAAACATACATGAACACCCTAAACTTCCTTCGCTTTTCATTATTTCACTGTATTCTATAAATTCAACTTCATAGCCTTTTTCTTTAAGCATTTCAGTTACAGATTTATTACTGCTTAATAACTTCTTATTTCCTAAATATACATAGTTAGTTCCTAAATCATCTGCATCCCTTTTTGATATTTCATATAAATTGTTTATGTATTTCTCTATTATCTTTTTATCATAAACATAAGGTGATATAACTGCACTTCCTTTATCTAAGGTATTGAAAACACAATCTAAATGTATTTTACTATTATCAAAATTTATTGGAATAACCTTTGCCTTATTCCCCATACTTATTAAAGCTTCTTGGAGTTCATTGACAGCCTGTATAGTTGTTCTGCTGCTCATTCCAACAAAAATAACATCTTGATACTTTATAACATCTCCACCTTCTATGTTATTCTTCATTGCATAATATTTAATATTATTACCCTTTATAAAATTCATAAAATTTTCAGTCTCAATTTTTCTATCTTCATTTCTCATTTTGCTAACAAACATTATATCATCTATTATAAATCCAATATCTTGGGTGAACACTTGCTGAGTTGCATTTTTATTTATATCTATAAAGTATAAATTAATATTATTTTTACTCATTGAATTTATAAAATTATTATATTGACTATAAAGCAAATCATAATTTACTTTATTATAATACTCACTACTTTTATCTATTATTTTAAAGTTTACTGGATAGCATAATATACAAGATTTTAAATTATCACTTTGGCAATAATTTTGTACCTTCATCTTTATCTCCTTATCTATTAAACATTATATATTTATAATTTCAAAATCACATCTATAATATTCACTTTTAAAATTACAATAAAAAACATTTTAAAACACATCTTATTTGAACATTTTAAATTATTAACATAAGCTGTAATTTTTGAATATATTATTAGAGATAAACTATATACGGGAGATCCTTATGAAATATTTTGTTAAAACAAGTGACAATACTCGAATTGCTATTGAAGATATAAATACTGAAGCTGAAAAAACTATATTATTTATACATGGATGGCCACTTAATCATGAAATATACGAATATCAACTAACGTTCTTCCCAGGTAAGGGCTATCGATGTGTTGGGATTGATTTAAGGGGATTTTTAGCCTCTGATAGACCATACAAAGGTTATGATTATAATACTATGGCTGCAGACATCAAAAAAATAATAGATGTTCTTAAATTAGATAATATAACTTTAGTAGGACACTCTATGGGTGCTGCAATATCAATAAGATACGTAGCTAATTATAATGCTCAAGGGGTATCTAAACTTTGTTTAATAGGAGCTGCTGCTCCTAGCTGGGTAAAAACAAAAGGTTTTCCTTATGGCTATACTGAAGAAGATGTTATTAGATTTATAAACAACTCTCTTAACGATCGACCTAATTTTATTAATAATATTTCTAATTTATTCTTCTATAGGTATATATCTCGAGATCTTTTAAAATGGTTTGATGATCTAGCATTATCCTCTTCACCATGGGCAACTACTCAATGTTTAATTAGCTTAAAAAATGAAAGACTATTTAATGATATACCTAAAATAAATATTCCAACATTAATTTTACACGGAACCCATGATGAAGTTTGTCCTTATGAATTTGCTAAGTATTTAAATGAAAATATTAAAAATTCTACATTAATTCCTTTAACAGAAAGTGGTCATGTACCATTTATTGAAGAAAAAATTAAAGTAAATGATAATATTCTAAAATTTATAGAAAATAATTAAGATAAATAGGATATCTCAAAACTATACTTAAAAACTAATTTAGAGATTTTAAATAAATAGCACCTAATAAGATATAAATATTTTTATTAGGTGCTTTTAGGTTGTAACTACATTCTATTTAATTTGCAGACTAAAAGCTATTTTAAGTCCTAACTATTTAGAGATAGTCCCGTTATAAATTCAAATATTACTATAATTAATTTCTTTCAACTTTTATTGAAACTTTAATAACAATATCCTCACCATTACTACTGGCTATTTCATCTATTAATACTTCTTCATAAGAATATCCACTAATTCTTAAATTATTTTCTTCTATGTATTTTATCATTTTTTCATATATCTTATAGACTTTATCGTAATATCCACGTGAATAACCTACTAAATAAAGACCTTTTGGCTTTATAACTAAATCCTTATATTTTTTCTTTCCTATTACCTTACTAAAATAATAACTATAATTATCAAATCTTTTATTAAGTAAATTTTCTTTACTTATCATAGATCCAACTGGATAACCATAATCCAAATCATTATCAATACAGTATTTTATAAGTTGTGTATATGTTTCTATATCATAATCATCTTCAGTTTCCTTTACTGGATTGCTTAATACTATATACTCTTCATCTTTTTCTTCTAAAGATAGTTCATTTGGAGCATTTATCCCAACATTTATTAATCTCAATTTAACTTCTAAAAGTTTTTGAATTCTTTTTAAATTTTTTATCTCCTTCTCAACTTCTTCTTTTTCATATTTAAATAATTCTAAAGTGCTTTCAGGAGTTCTTTTATCTAAAAACTTTTTAATTTCCTTTAATGGCATGCCAATTTCCTTTAATACTGATATAACATTAAAAACTTCTAATTGGTGCTTTGAATAATACCTATATCCATTATTCATAATTTTTTCAGGCTTAAATAAATCAATATTATCATAATGAAAAAGAGTTTTCTTTTTTATACCCCAAATCTCTGCAAATTCCCCTGTTGTATAATATTTTTTATATCTTTTTTCCATAAATAATAAACCTCCTATTGACTATTCCCTTACTGGATACTTTATTATAAGAAAAGGAAAAAATCAATTAATACTTAGGAGGGGGAGACATGAATAATTCACTTGGAAAGAAAATTACTTTTTTTAATCTTATAAAATTTACCTTGCCAACAATTATAATGATGGTATTTTTCTCACTATACACAATTATTGATGGTATATTTGTCTCTAGATATATTGGATCAACTGCTCTTTCTGCAATAAATATAGTATATCCAATTATTTGCATATTAATAGGAATAAGCGTTATGATGGCTACTGGTGGAAGTGCTATTGTTGCAAAGTTAATGGGAGAAGGAAAAAATAAAGAAGCAAAAGAAAGCTTTACTCTTATAACAATTTCTTCAATAGTATTTGGGCTAATAATAGCTATATTTTCTTTACTATTTATAAAACAAATTATTTACTTATTAGGCTCAACTGATAGTTTATATGAAAACTCCCATAAATACTTGTTTACGATGTTACTTTTTACTCCTGTAATTATACTTAAAATGCTTTTTGATTATTTTTTAATTACAGCAGGTAATCCAAACTTAGGTTTATTAAGTGCAATAATAGGAGGAATAACAAATATTATTTTAGATTATGTACTTATTGTACCTTTAAATATGGGAATTGTTGGTGCTGCATTAGCAACATGTATAGGTTATTTACTTCCATCAATAATTGGAATTGTGTATTTCTTTAATAAGAAAAACATCTTACATTTTGTTAAGCCTAAATTCAATTTTAAAACAATACTATATAGTTGTAGCAATGGTTCTTCAGAAATGGTAACTCAAATATCATCAGCTGTTACAACATTTTTATATAATATAATAATGTTAAAGCTTTTAGGTGAAAATGGTGTTGCTTCTATAACTATAGTTTTATATACTCAATTTTTATTAGTTTCTGCTTTAATAGGCTTTACTTCTGGGGTATCACCTCGTATAAGCTATAACTTTGGCAGTAAAGATAAAAAACAGCTTACTAAAATAATTAAATATAGTTATATATTCATAATGTTGTTTTCTATTTTCACTTTTATAATTTCAAAATACTTATCTCCATCATTAGTTTCTATATTTGCTGGGAAAGGAAATGAAATTTATGATATTACTTTAAATGGATTTAATTTATTCCAAATAAGCTTCTTATTATGTGGGGTAAATATATTTACATCTGGAATGTTTACTGCATTTTCTAATGGTAAAGTATCTGCTTTACTTTCACTTTTAAGAACATTTGTATTCTTATCAACTGGAATAATATTTTTACCATCATTAATAGGTGTAAATGGTGTTTGGCTTGCTGTTCCTCTTGCGGAAACCTTAACTTTAGTGTTTTCTTTATTTTATGTTTATAAACACAAAAATACCTATGGATATAGCTATAAAAACTTAGAACCCTATACTTAAACAAAAAAGTTAAATTAATCTACAGTATATTCCGTAATAAGAAAACACTATGGATTAATTTAACTTTTTCTTTTTATATTTCTTCTTTTAATATTTCTCTTAATAACTCTGGATAATCAGTAAATAATCCATCTGCTTTATTTTTAATAAGTAATCTCATATATATTGGATTATTAACAGTATATATATTAACCTTCAGATTATTTTCATGTGCTTCTTGAATTAACTCTCTTGATACAAGTCTTAAATCAGGATGAATTGCATCTACCTCTAACTCTTTAGCATATTTAATTACATCCTCTATTGGCTTATCATATAATATCCCTATCTTTATACTACTATCTAATCTTTTAGCAATTTTTATAGAATCATGATTAAAGCTTGATAAAATTATTTGTTTATTTAATTTATATTCATTTATTAAACTAATTACATCTGATTCAATTCCCCTATAATGAATCTCATCTGTCTTTAATTCTATATTTAATGTTATATCTTTACCTTTAATTAGTTCTAGTACTTCCTCTAATGTAGGTATATGACAATCTATATTATCTGTAAATAATTTTTTTCTATTTTTAAGTTTTATTAACTCATCAAGATTAAAATCCTTAACTAAACCCTTCCCTAAATAAGTACGCTCTACATCTTCATCATGAATTACAACAAGTTTATTATCTTTTGTCTTATGCACATCTATTTCTAGACCATTTGCCCCAGATTTGATTCCTTCCTTTAATGAAAGCATCGTATTTTCTGGATAATTAAAACTTGCTCCCCTATGTGCAAAATTTATCATCATTCTCCTCCTTATATATCATACCTAATATCAATCAAACTTAATTCTAAATATAAATTTATCTATTATTATTCCTATAAATATCCCAACAGTATAACAAATCAAATCAGAAAATAAAAATCCATGACCTAATATTAATGATCCTATTAGAGTATTTCTTATTTCATTAAGCCACACTCCTTGATATAGTTGTGAAATTTCTATTCCATAAGAGAATATTAAAGATAATATTGTAATTTTTCTTATATTAAACCTATTAAATAGAACGGCTAATCCTAAATAGACCATAGTTGCCCATAAGGTATCTCCTGCATACTTTCCTAAAAAACTAGGCAAATAATTAATATACTTTCTTGAGACTAATCCAAAGCACATTGTAGTTAAAGTTAATAATAAATAAATTGCTCTACTTCTACTAAAATTACTTTCTTTATTTTTAAAGAAAGTTCCAAGCTTTATCATTTTATATAATCCTCTATTTTTCTATAAACTATTTCTTCTGGATATAATGCCATAACTGAATCATCATCTATTAACTTGTAATATTTTGTTGAGTAAGTAACAATAAATTTACTATTTGGTAATTCAAATTTTAATATTTCACCATAACAGTTAGGTTTTCCTCCAGATGGTTCTCCTACTATCTTTGCATTAGTTTCATTTATAAATTCATAGGCATTTAAAAGGGCTGATGAGAAAGTTCTTCTACCAATTATGACTTTTAAATTTTCACGTTTATTTATATATTTATTTGTTTTTATAAAATCTATAAGTGTTCTAATTAATCTAGAATCGCCTCCAAGATTATCACTTAAATCCAATGTTAATTTTTCAATGGAATTTTTATTAATATATTCAACTACGTCATTTATCTTTTGACTTAATTTTATATCTCCATCTTCTCTACATGAATTATATTTTATATATATTTCTTTTGAATCTATCAAATGTTCATACCAAAAGTTTTCAAATTCATTTTTTGCATATATAGGTAATTTATATTCTTCTGTATATATCAATTCCTCTAAGGATAAAGTCTCTACTACAATACATTCAAAATTATTTGCTTTAATTTTAACTTTATCTACTGAATCTATTAATAATAATCCATATAGTACATCAGCTGCTTGAAGATATTTCATGCTTTGCTCTTTAAATAAAAACTCATTTTCATATGAGATTATTTCTTTTAGTTCTTCTATAATTTCATATATTGATATACCCTCAATTGAGCTTACCTTTTTATACAACAAACTTTTATATTTTTCATTAGTCTTTATTATATAAATTCCATCATTAAACCAATAAAACTTAAATGGTAAATACTTTTTAACTGGAAAAATAATAGAAGTATGTGCGTCCTTTACTGATGCAACAATTCTACTTAGCTCAACTTTCATATCATCGTAATCTAAATTATTTACTATTGATTTTAAATAATTTATTTTTTCTTGAAACTCATCTCTTGATATATGAAAAAATAAATTTTTATGTCTCTCTATTAAGTTTTCTTTTAAATACTCTATATCTTCAAACCACTTTTCTTCCCATGTATCACTCATTATAGCTCCTTTATGTTATTAAATTTATTATATTATTGTTATTATAAATTATTTTTTACTATCTTTTGTATAATAAATTCAATTTATATCCTTATTATTCACTATACCATTATTAAAGAATAAAGAGACGAATTTATTTGAACTAAACTTTTAATAGTTAGCTAAATAACCACGCCTCTTTCTTTTTAAGATTATCAACTTAGTAAACATTAATATTATTAATACTTTTAATACCTATCAAAATAAAATATTTTCTAATATGATTTTACTCTATTTTTATTTGCCCCATCATACCTTCTTCTTCATGTTCTAGTATGTGACAATGATACATATATGCTCCTACATTATTAAACCTTACGATAAGTTTTACTTCTTCATCAGGATTAATAAACACAGTATCTTTCCATCCCATTTCCTCTGGTAAAGGTTCTTTTCCATTCCTTGTTAAGATTTGAAATTGTGTTCCGTGTATATGGAATGGATGCCCCATAGAATGCATCATTGTAGCTGGATTAGTAATTGTCCAAATTTCAGTTTCTCCATATTTACCTACTTCATTTATTATATCCATATCAAATTTTTCATTATTTATTGATACCATATGCCCCATACCTCTAAGTTCAAAACTTCTTTCTTTAGTTACAGTATCCTTTGTCATTCTATCTATAGTAGTTAAGCTATTAGGTATTTCAGTTTTATCTTGCACTTTTTCATTAACATTAAAGGTTATTATACTTTTGTTATCGCTTTTTAATTCTATTTTGGTTCCAACTTCATACTTTGAAAAATCAACTATTATTTCGCCTCTTTCACCAGGTGATAGGAAAATGCTATTTTGTTTTACTGGCGCTTCTAAAAATCCTCCATCTGAAGCAATTTGATAGAATTCATCATTATTACTTAACTTCAAATCAAAATTACTTGAATTAGCTCCATTTACTATCCTAAATCTAACTTTTTCTGTTTTAACATCTAAAGTGGGATTAATTGAACCATTAATAATTATTGTGTCTCCTACTGCTCCATCCATCATATTTGGATCATATATAAAGCTTCCATCTTTATTAAAGCTTCTATCTTGAATAACTAATGGTATATCATTTATTCCATAGTCCTTAGGAATATTTAAACTTTTGGATACTTCATCTTCAATATAAAATAATCCTGCTAGACCTTTATAAACTTGTGTTGCTGTACTTCCAATAAAATGTGGATGATACCATAAAGTTGCTGCTGGCTGATTTATAGTAAAGCTTGGACTCCACGTCTCTCCTGATTGTATTCCTTGATGAGGACCTCCATCATTTTTACCCTCTACCTCTAATCCGTGCCAATGAATAGTTGTTGCTTCTTTCAACTTATTATTAACATGGATATTTACCTTTTCTCCTTTATTTACTCTTATTACTGGCCCTAGAAAACTTCCATTATACCCCATAGTATTTGTTTGCTTATTATCTATAAATGAAGTTTTTCCTTCTTGTGGCTCTAAAGTAAATTCAGCTATATTTTCATCTGGATTTGTATCCTCTAAAAGCTCAGGTATTGGCAATTTATTTTTAGACTCATCTATATTATTATCATTATTAGTATTATTAGTTATATTTGTCTTTTCTTCTCTATCTGTATTATTAATTAAAGATTCATTAAAAGGATTCATCAATAAAGCATATGCAATTATTATTGCTAATGCAATGACTCCTATTATTATATATTTACTATTTTTGCTCTTCATCTTACTCCTCCTAATTAAAATTAATTATTATTTAATATATACTATAAATTAGATTTGTGTAGAAAGTATGAAGATTTTTAATATCCACTTACTTTGAAGAATATGCTTTTTAACTTAAGGTTAATTAAAAGCACATCAAATTTAACTGCCCTTTTATATTAACAGCTTTATTATTATATCTGTTTACTATAAAAGGAAGCATATTAAATAATGATGTGCTTTTTTCTAATATTGTTTTGAATCTAATTCAAGTTTTTAAATGTTATGACAATCTTCATAAAGACCTTCAACTTTTTCCCAGTCTATTACATTCCAAATATTTTTAGCATAGTCTGCTCTTAAGTTTTTATATTTTAAGTAATAAGCATGTTCCCATACATCTATTGTTAAAATAGGAATAAGATTATCCATGACTGGTGAATTTTGATTAGCTCTCTTTACTACTGATAATTTTCCATCCTTATCTTTAACTAAGAATCCATAACCAGATCCAAACTGAGAAATAGCTGCATTTGTTAATTCTTCTTTTAGCTTTTCTACACTTCCAAAAGTTTTATTTATTTCTTCAAGTAATTTTCCTTCTGGTGCTTTCTTTGGAGTTGGAGAAAGTATTGAAAAATATAGGTTATGGTTTGATACTCCACCACCATTATTTACTACTGCTACTCTTATTTCTTCTGGTAAATCTTCTACATCTTTTATTAATTGATCTAAAGTTTTTCCTTTTGTATATTCTTCATAACCTTCTAAAGCTTTATTTAAATTAGTTTCATATGTTTGAAGGTGCTTTCCATAGTGTGTTTTAACTGTTTCTTCATCTATATATGGTTCTAATGCATCAAATGCATATGGTAAATTAATTTTGTTATACATAAGTCATTTCTCCTTTTCTATATTCCTACTATATTTTTTATTAGGTTAAAATAACAACTTATTTAAATTACTAAATATACTAATAAATTAAATAAATAGTTTATTACCCATTATATTAATCAATTTTAATTTACCCCTATTTCATAATTATTATGTATTTATAACTATATATTTTTCATACTCTTGTTTATGATTTTTCTATTTTACATAAATCAACTTCTAAATTTCATAAACAACCACAAATAAAGTCCACATCTTATATAATCAAATAAATTACCTATCTTCTTGGAGCTTCTTAATAATGATTATCTTCATAAAAATAACATAATTATTTCATATACTTTTTTTAACTAGTAATTAGGAGGATATCTATGGGTATTAAAAGAGAAAAAATTAAAGTTTATGAAATGACTTGTACATCATGCGAAAAAAGAATTGAAAACACTGTAAAAAAAATTAATGGCGTAATAAGTGCCAAAGCAAACTATACTAAGGAAACTCTAGACATTGAATATGATACTGACCTGTGCAATCTAGATGAAATAAAAAAAGCTATAAATAAAGCTGGATATTCCACTGAATCTTCAAGCAATTTGGGGACTATAGGAATACTTGTAATAATATTTATTATATTAATTCTTGGATTCAGAACTAGTGGTTTTGATATGGAATCAAAGCTTAATAATGCTTCGTATGCTTTTCTTTTTATAGTTGGTATATTTACTTCCATTCACTGTGTAGGAATGTGTGGAGGTATAATGCTTTCTCAAAGTTTATCTTTTGCTAAAGAAAGTAAATCCAAACTTGAATCAATTAAACCTTCACTATTATACAATATTGGAAGAGTTATCTCTTATACTATTTTAGGAGGAATAATCGGTGGAATAGGTTCAATATTTTCATTATCAATTACTGCTAAAGCTTTTATTCAAATCTTTGCAGGAATTTTTATGATTATAATGGGTTTAAACATATCAGGCTTTAAACTTTTTAGAAAGTTTAGCATAAAAATCCCGAGCTTTCTATCTCAATATAAAAGAAAATTTAATTCACCTTTTATTGTAGGGCTTTTAAATGGATTTATGCCTTGTGGTCCACTACAAACTATGCAACTCTTTGCTCTTGGTACTGGCAGTGCATTTAAAGGTGCTTTATCAATGTTCATATTTGCTTTAGGTACTGTTCCTCTAATGCTTACTTTTGGTGCAATTTCTGGCTTCTTAAGCAAAGGTTACACTAAGAAACTTCTTAAACTTAGTGGTGTTCTTATCATAGTTTTAGGAGTGATAATGGGTAATAGAGGCCTAGCTCTTTCTGGAGTTAATCTAAATCCATTAGGCTTTATGATGAAAGGTTCTTATGCATCAAATGCTAGTACAGATTCCACTATCGCTGTTATGGAAGATGGAGTTCAAGTTATAAATATGACTGCTAATAATAATGGTTATAGTCCTAATGTATTTTATGTTCAAAAAGGAGTACCTGTTAAATGGATAATTGAAGGTGAAAGTCTTAACTATTGTAATAATTCAATCGTGGCTAATTCATTAAATCTTCAACAAAAACTTAAAAGTGGAGAAAATGTAATAGAATTTACACCTGATGATAAAGATATAAATTTCAGCTGTTGGATGGGAATGATTAGAGGAGTAATTAAGGTAGTTGATGACTTAGCTTCAGTAGATACATCTAAGTATGATCCTTCACTTCCTAGTTCAAGTAATGGCCCTAGTTGTTGTGCTGTTCCACTAAATGATTCTCCGACTTATCCAGAAACTTTAATTACTACTTCAAAAGTAACTGAAGAGTTCCAAACAGCTATTATCAATGGTGTAGGCAACGAATTTCAACCACTAATATTAGTTTCAAAAAGTAATCTTAATTTTAATCTTACAATAGATTTAAGTAATTATACTAATTATGAAGGTGAATTTATAATATCTAGTGTTAAAGATGGGAGCACAGTAAGTTCCTTTATCGGACAGAAAGGAATATTTGAAATTCCATTAAACTTAACTTCTACTGGAGGATATGCAATAACAAAAAATGGAGAAATTCTTTGTATAATTGAATCAGTTAATGATATTGATAATGTAGATTATGATGGAATTGTAAATAAATATCTTCGTTTCAACTAAAGCCTTTTAAACTAATAATTATATATTCTCTCAGTATATAAAAATCAAGGGGGTCGCGTTTCGCGACCCCCTTGATTTATTAGTAACTCTACCAATTTATAATAACTTTCTACTATTAATATATGCAATATAAAAATATTTTTTAATATATTCTTCTAATAAATATAATTATTTATTATTTTTCTATTATTTAAATTTTAAAACTATCAAAAATAATCCTAAATGTTGTTCCTATACCATCATTGGATTTTACTTCTATATTAGCACAATGTAAACTTAGTATTCTCTTTACTATAGTTAGTCCTATACCATTACCTTCTATTTTTTGACGGCTCTTATCCCCTCTATATAATCTTTCAAATATGAATGGTAAATCATCTTCTTTTATTCCTATTCCTGTATCTGCAACTTCTACTATAATTTTATTATTATCTTTATATAAATTAATACTTACACTTCCTTCATTCTCTGTAAACTTAATTGCATTAGTTATTAAATTTATAAACACTTGTCTTAACTTATCTTTATCTCCAGGAATAATGTAAGTTTCATTTTTTTCTACACTATAATCAAAATTTATATTTTTACTCTTAGCTTCTAAATAAAAATCTTCAACTAATTCAATAATAAATTCGTCTAATAAAATATTTTCAAATTCTAAATTTATGCTTTCATCTTCAAACTCTTTTAATACATCTAAGTTATTTAATAACTTTCCAAATCTTATTACTTCATCATTTAAAGAAGATAATCTTTGATTTGATACTGGAAAAATTCCATCTATCATTGCTTCTAAATTATTTTGAAGAACATTAAGTGGCGTTCTTATTTCATGTGATATGTCTGATACAAGTCGCTTTCTTAACATATCTTGATTTTTTAGCTTCTCACCTAATATATTTATACTTTCTCTTAGTTCTTCAATTTCTTCTATATCACTTTTTGCATTAGACTTTGCCTCAAAATCTCCTCTTGAAAGTTTCTTTGATATACTTGCTATCTTTTTTATTGGAATTGATAATTGCTTTGAAATATATAAAATTATTATGCTTATAATTAATAATGTTACTATTCCACTTAATATAATACTTTTATTTATAGATGATTTAAATTCTAAATCCTCTTCTGTCAATAATACAGATGAATACTGACCGACTTCTACATTTCCCACAGCTTCTCCATCTACAACTATATCAAAATTTTTAGTAACATATACTCCACTATTTTCTGTATTCATATTATTGAAATGACTAATCTCTCTTATATCTGATGGATCCATTCCCCAAATTACATTTCCATTAGCATCTCTTAAAGTTAAGCAATAATTACTCATATAAGCTTCATGCATTACCTCAATAGCAGAATTTCCAGTCCATTTTTTATCCCTTTTATAAGCTTCTTCAAAATAAGAAACTATTCTCTCATTTCTTTTATCTTGAATATCTATCATATACTTATTAAACTTAGTATTAATAGTGATATTAACAAACAATATAATTAAAATAATTGCTGAAATAGATGATATTAAAAATGATATACTCAGCCTTTTTCTAATACTCTGCATTTATATATCACCACCAAATTTATATCCAACTTTTGTAACTGTTATTATATACTTTGGATTTTTAGTATCTTCCTCAATTTTCTTTCTTATATTTTTTATATGTACATCTATGGTTCTATCATATCCATCAAAATCTATTCCAAACACAATTTCAATTAATTGCTCTCTAGATAAAACTTTTCCTCTATTAATTAATAAAGTATATAAAATATCAAATTCACTTGGTGTAAATGGTACTTCTTCTCCTCTAAGTTCTACCATTCTTTTTTCATAATCTATCCTTAATATTCCATCATTATAAATATCACTTATTTTTTCACTTGTATTTATTCTTCTAAATAAAGCATTTACCCTTGCTGTAAGTTCTCTCGGGCTAAATGGTTTAACTAAATATTCATCTGCCCCAATATCCAAACCAGTAACTCTATCGTTTAAACTAGCTTTTGATGTTAACATAAATATATATACATCAGAAGTTCTTCTTATAGTTTTACATATTTCTTCTCCATCTATATCTGGTAACATTAAATCTAATATAATAAGCTGAAATTCTATTTTCTTAAAAATTTCTAATGCTTTAATTCCAGAGCTACATACTTTTACATTGTAATTATCTTTTTCTAAATATGCTTTTATTACATTAGCTACGCTTTCTTCATCTTCAATTATTAAAATATTATTCATGCAAGCCCTCCCTTTCTTAATATTAAGTCATGTATAATCATACAAACTTTATCAAATTATTTTGAAGGTATTATGAAGATAATTTATCATTATTTAATTTCGTGTCCGCAATATGGGCAATATTTATATTCTGAATCAACTACTTTGCCACAACTTTTACAAACACTATTTATTTTATAATCATATCCATAAGTGCTATTAACTTCATTTAAATCCCAATATGTTATATCTATATTTTCTCCTTTTTCTATCATCTTTCCCTTTTCCTTGGAAATAGAAAATATTTTCTTACAACTTTCACATTCTACATAGTACTTTTCATTCCACTTAAATATAGGTATAAAAAAGAAATGGAAAAATTCATATTGCTTTATAACTCTTGCCATACTTAATCTATTGCAACTTTTGCATGTCAAATTATTTATTATTTTAATTTCTTTTTCTTTGTTTTCTATACCAAAAATCCCTATAAAGAACATAGCTATTCTCCTTCATAAAATACTTAAATTATTATATTTATTTTATTAGTTTTATTATATTTGACTTATTATATTTATTTTATCATCTTTAAAATAAATAAGAAGTCAGAATTTATAATAACTCTAACTTCTTATCAAAAATAATATTCGCTTATATTCATATTCCCTCTTATGGCATTGTTTCTATTGTGATTCTTTTCACTTATTACTAAAATTCTAGCTTCTATAGGAGCTTCAATCACATAATATATCATTTAATAGTCTCCTCTTTGACTTTTATTATTATTTTAGTATAACTACAAATCTTATTTTCCATTAGTTTCAAGGCTATATCTTATCATTTTCCATGTATTGTAAATATCCTTTTCTATTTCTCTTGTTAAAACTTTCTTTTCCTCTTCAGTATAAAAAATTGAATTGTTTATATTTTGCTTTTTATAAAATAAGTTTCTTACTGACTTATTCAAGCTACAATGTTTATTTATGTCTATATTAGCAACCATAATCTCACCTCCTTAAATTATATTCTACTACTATCATAAAATGATTTATTGTCAATTTCGTTACAAAATATTCTAACTTTAGTATATTTAATGAAATCTTAAGAATTAAAATAAGAACTTACCGTTTCGTGAACCCATTATTTCAATTTTTAAGTTAAAAGGAGGAATCTTATAATTTTTACACTTTAAATTAATAATCATATAATTTCTATACTTTAAACTAAAGGAGCTGTTCACTGATTATTTAGTGAGACAGCCCCTTTATTTATATTTTTATTTATTTTCTTCTATTAGTGCTTCTATTTTACCTCTGCATCTACTTGCACCGCAAAATCCTGTTCCTGCACCTGTTGCTTCTTGAATTTTTTCAAATGTATCAGCACCATCTTTAATAGCTTGAACTATTACATCCTTTGATACACCCTTACAAAGACAAATTATATCCATATTATCCACCTCTTTATAACTATTATATTCTTCTATATGCTTCAATTAATAATTTAAATAATTAAACTTGATAGTATATTTAATTACAATATACTTATTAATTAAAACTAAAATTGAAATCATACATTATTTTTTCATATAAGCTATTAAAATAATAACTTTAGTTATATAATAACAATTATTTTTACATTATACAAACATTAATTTTATATTAGCTTATATATTATCATTAATATTATCTTCAAAAGTTGGACTTTTATTATAAAATCTAAGTCTTTGTAGTATTTACCATTATCTATGAATGCATCTTTGAACCCAATTCTATTGCTGATTTATTTAATTCATAATATTCTTTTTTCCCGTGTACTCTAATAGAGTTTAAAACATCTTCTATAGTAATAATTTTTAATTTTTCAATTAAAAAACCTAGTAGTATCATATTGGCATTTCTTTTATCTCCAAGCTTCTCTGCTTTCGATTCAGCATTTATCTTATATACTTCTATATCCTCAAAATCAGTTTCATCTTTTACCATATCTGAATCTATTATTAAAATTCCATTTTTCTTTATTGATTTACTAAACTTATCTAAAGATGGCTTATTCATAACAACAACTATATCTGCTTCTGCTATAACAGGAGATCCAACTTCTTCATCAGAAATTATAACTGAACAATTTGCTGTTCCACCTCTCATTTCAGGACCATAAGATGGTAACCATGAAACATTGAATCCCTTATCCATGGCTGCATAAGCTAAAAACTTTCCAACTGTTAGTATTCCTTGTCCACCAAAACCTGCAAATATAATTTCCTTTTTTGTCATTCTAATTATCCTCCTTCTTTAAATCTTTTTTAACACCTAAAGGATAATATGGAATCATATTTTCTCTAAGCCACTTTAAAGCATCAATTGGAGATAAGCCCCAATTAGTTGGGCATGTAGATAAAACCTCTATAAATGAATATCCGAGTCCTTTTATTGAATTATCAAAAGCCTTTTTAATTGCTTTTTTAGCTTTTGTTAAATTAGCTATATTATCTACACTCACTCTTTCAACATAACATGCACCATCTATAGTAGATATCATTTCTGATACTCTTATTGGATAACCTTGAACCTTAACATCTCTTCCATATGGAGATGTTTCTGTAATTTGCCCTTCCAAACTTGTAGGTGCCATTTGACCACCTGTCATACCATATATGCAATTGTTTACAAAAATAGTTACTATATTCTCACCTCTTGCTGCTGCATGAACAACTTCTCCAGTTCCTATTGCTATTAAGTCACCATCTCCTTGATAAGTAAAAACTACTTTATCTGGATTAGCTCTTTTAATACCTGTGGCAACTGCTGGAGCTCTTCCATGTGCTGCTTGAAACATATCACAGGCAAAGTAATCATATGCAAGTACAGAACATCCAACTGATGCAACTCCTATAGTTTTATCTAATATTTCCAACTCTTCTATTACTTCTCCTACTAACTTATGAATTATTCCATGAGTACATCCTGGACAATAATGCGTAGGCACATCTAAAAGTGCCTTTGTTGGCTGATAAACAATTCCCATCTTACATACCTCCAATAATAGATTTTATATATTCGTATATCTCATCTACTGTTGGTATCATTCCACCTGTCCTACCATGAAATCTAACTTCTTCTTTTCCATTTACAGAGAGTTTTACATCTTCAACCATTTGACCACAATTCATTTCAACAGATAAATATCCATGCTTACTTTTACCTAAGGTTTTAATAAAAGCTTCATTAGGAAATGGCCAAGTTGTTATAGGTCTTATTAACCCTAAGTTTATCCCTTCCTTTTTTGCAAGACTTATAACACTTTTGCATATTCTTTCTGTTATCCCATAAGAAACTAATATTAAATCACAAGATTCTTCACAATTATATAATTCATATTTAACTTCATTTTCTTTTATTATCTTATATTTTTCTTGAAGCTCCATATTAAGTTCTTCAAGTTTCTCTGGATTTAGCTCTAATGAATTTATTATATTATGTTTACTTTTCTTTCCTAAACCATTGGCTGCCCAAGTTTTTTCTGGTAATTCTCTTTTTATATTCTCTTTAAATTCAACGCCTTCCATCATTTGTCCAATCATTCCATCAGCCATTATCATTACAGGTGTTCTATATAAATCGCTTACATCAAATGCCTCGCAAATTAAATCTATCATTTCTTGAATAGATGCTGGAGCATAAACTGGTATATTAAAATCTCCATGCCCTAAACCTTTATTTACAAATAAATAATCTGATTGAGCAGGTTGTATTCCTCCAAGTCCTGGACCACATCTAACTACATCAACTATCACACAAGGTACCTGTGCTGCTGCTAAATATGAAATTCCTTCTGTCATTAAGCTTATTCCAGGACTAGATGATGAAGTCATACATCTAACTCCAGTTCCTCCACAGCCATATACCATATTTATAGCTGCAATTTCACTTTCTGCTTGTAAAAAAACTCTATTAACTTTTGGCATATTTTTTGCCATGTATGCTATTAATTCAGTTTGAGGAGTTATAGGATATCCAAAAAAACATTTACATCCAGCCCTAATAGCAGCTTCTGCTATAGCTTCATTACCTTTCATTAAAAACTTTTCTCCCATAGTTACCCTCCTACCTTTCAATTGTTATTACACAATCAGGACAAATTTTTCCACAAGATGCACAAGCTATACATTGTGTCATAAGATTTTCTTCTATTCCAGCTGGATGATATCCCTTACTATTAAAATTTTCTTTAAAACTTATAATCTTTTTAGGACATATATTTATGCAATGTCCACAGCCTTTACACCTTTCCTCTTTAAATATAACCTTAGCCATTTAAATCCTCCTTATTATTCCCAAGGCATGTCCATATATAACTCTATGGGTAATATTTCTCCATTAACTTTATCCTTTATTACCTTTTCAAATTTTTTGGTACACACAGTGTATTTGTAAGGAATGCTTAAAAACTTAGATAACTCCAAAGATTCAATATCTCCTTTCAATATATGTTTAGATTCTGTTTCCTTCATCATGTGAGTATTTGATATTATATCAGTAACTTTTAATCTACTTGCTGATTCTATGGATTTTAGATATTTACTTGCCATTCTACAACTTAAGGTTTCTGATCTTGAATTATTTAAAACATAATACATTGAATAGTCTTCATCTTCAAAATACTTATTATATACTCCCAGAACCTTTGCCCCTACATCATCTCCACCAATATCAAATATAACTTCGTATGATTTATCATTAAATACGGATAAAATTTCTCCTGATAGTACCATTAGCTCTGCATTAACTAAATCCTTTCTTGTGCTTATAACTCTTATTTTATAATTATTTTCTAAAGTTTCCTTAATATCTCTTACACAAAAATAAGGGTTTATTACATCCATATCAACCAATGATACATTTTTACCTTCCTTAGCCATTTTAATAGCATAATTAATTGCAATTTCTGTCTTACCACTACCAAAGTGTCCAGTAAATATCTTAATCCTACTCACACTAACACTCCTCATTAAACATTCTTACTAAAAGTATACTTTATATTCTATTTATTATGCAATGAAAAGTGCTATAACAAAATTGACATCTTCAAATTTGTTATAGCACTTTTTATAAACCTATTACTTTTACTATTATAGGAATGGTTACTATTGATAAAAGGGTTGTAACAAACACTACTATTGCTCCATATTCCTTTTCTTTATCAAAATCAGCCGCAAATATTGATGTCATAGCAGCAGCTGGCATAGCTTGAATAATTATCATGGTATCTATTACATTAGAATTATCTTTTATTATTAATTTAATCATATAAATAGCAAGTGGTATCACTATTAATTTTATTAAAGCTCCATAATAAACTGATACTTCTTTAAATATAGATTTAATTTTAACCTTTGCTAATATACTTCCAACTATAATCATTGATATAGGTGCAGTCATATCCCCTACTATCTTAGTTGTATCTAAAATAGCTATCGGTAATTTTATATTAAATATCATAATAGGTATTCCAATATATACTGCAATGATTGAAGGATTTAATAATACCTTTTTTATATTTTCTTTTGATAGCTTATCTGAAAATATCATTACTCCATATGTCCATAAGAAAATTGTAAAAACCATATTAAATATAGATGTATAAACTACTCCTTCTGCACCAAATATGCTATTTATAATTGGAAATCCAATAAATCCACAATTAGAAAAGAAATTTGCAAAATGTAATATTTTTTTCTTTTCACCCTTAAATGGCTTTAATAAAATGAAAGATATTATTCCTCCCAAAATCATAAATAAAACACTATATATAAATGCGCTAATTACGTTTCTTCCCATACCTTCATTAAAAGTAAAGCTAAAGGAATTTATAACTAGTAGTGGTAGTGTAATCTCTAATAATATTCTTCTTAAACCTCTATTAACCCCTTCATTTATTATATTTTTTTTGGTTCCATAAACTCCTATTAAAATAATCAAAAATAGTGCTATTATTTTATTAAAAACTATCATCCTATACTCCTAAACTATTATATTTCACTTTATTATATACAATTTATTTATCTAAGGACTAATTTATCTTTATAAAAGTTACAAATATGGTTTTATACTTTTCTATTAATAAAAGTATCTGTCCAATCTCTATTTAATCATAATTTAGCTATTATAAAATTAAAATCCTATTTACTTATCTATAAGATTTCAATGTTACTATTTTTATTTATTGCTTTCTAAAACTAAAAGGATAAAAATGAAAATTAATTATTGATATATTACTTATAATTTGGTAATATATAGGCTGAAATAAAGATATACTATTTAAATATGATATAGTTTTTATGTATAGGGGAGTAGTTAGCTCTATTTTAGAATGAGTTATTAAGTCAACATATTGAACTAACTTGGTTCTGGCTTAGTATTGAATAACGAGACTTATGCGTAGCTTTGCTACGTATAAGTCTTTTTTATTTATTTATTATTTTATGTGAGTATAATTTGTAAAAGGCAATAGAATCCTAAATACTAATTGGATTTTGCAATAAATTCTATAATAAAGGAGTTACATATCATGGGTTTCTTTTCAATTTTTATGACAGGAATAGGCTTATCTATGGATGCCTTTGCTGTTTCATTAGCTAAAGGTATTTGTTTAAAAGAGGATGAATTTAAATACTCTCTTAGAGTTGCATTATTTTTTGGTGGCTTCCAGGCATTAATGCCTCTACTCGGCTGGTGGTTTGGTAGATATTTTGAAGATTATATAAAATCTTTTGATCATTGGATAGCTTTTATACTACTTGGAATCATAGGTGGAAAAATGCTAATCGAATCTATTAAGGAAATGCGTTCTGAAGAAAATGATATTGCTTTAGAATGTGAAAGAGATGAATTTTCTTATAAAAAGCTAACTATATTAGCTATTGCAACTAGTATAGATGCCTTAGCAGTTGGAGTTAGTTTTGCATTTTTAAGTGTTAGCATTATTCCTTCAATAACTATAATAGGAATAACTACTTTTGTATTAAGCTTCTTAGCAGTTTTTCTTGGTAAAAAGCTTGGAGAGCATGTTCAAAATTATGCTGAAATAATTGGTGGAATTATTTTAATAGGTATCGGATTTAAAATATTATTCGAACATTTAATGTAAAATACAGCAGCATGGTAGAATTAAAAATGTGGAGTACTTATCTTTACAGCTTTTGTATTATGCTTATATTAATATCCTTAATATAAACGATAAACTTTTTCGATAAACTTCTTGATATTAAATTAGCTAAGAGTGTAATTTTTTATGCTAGATAATAAAAATTAATATGATTTTAAATTATATATAAAATATTCAAAGGGCGTCGTGTTTCGCGACGCCCTTGAGTTATAGAAGTTAAAATAAAAAATAAACATATAATTTTTTATATTTAAATTTATTAATTTCTAGATAAATCTAATTTCTTGTTTTTTCATACACTACATTTAACAATACCAATTTATTTTTGCTGGATTAATCTCATCTATTATAGCTACTTTACGTAGAGCATCCTCCATGTTCTTGCACTCTTTTGATGCAATTTCCTCATAAACATCAATTTCAGCATTAACACCAACAGATGAATATGCTATTGCTGCAGCACCATAAAAAGCAAGGCCTAAAGAACTCGTTACAGTATTAATTGTTGCAGTTGTTGCTCCAATTGCTCTAGCTGCAGCTTGTGCTGATGGATTTCCTTCTGCTTCTCTTGCTGCTATTTGAACTTCCTTAATAATTTTCTTTGCCTCTGTTAATTTCATATTTCCTTCTAACCATTCACCAACTGCATTCAATGCATTTTTTAAACGTGTATCCTCAGGATAAACTTTTTCATAAATAGGTAGAATATGCTCCCTTGCATATTCATTACACCATTTTACAATTGTATTTTTGCTTTGTGTTTCTATTAATCTCATAAGAGAAACAATATATGGTGAATCTGCTTTTCCAAGCATTTTTCGTACTTTAACCATAATAACCCCTTTTTCCTAAATAGTTTTAATTTAAAATCTAATCATATAAATCTTTATTTCTTAAATTATTATACCATCGAAATGGTCTACTTCATGCTGAATAATCTGTGCAGTAAATCCATTAAATATTTGTTTATGCTTTTTAAAGTCTCTATCAAGATATTCTACCTCAATTACTTCATATCTCATTGTTTTTCTGAAGCCACTTAAAGATAAGCAGCTCTCCTCAGTCTCATAGCCTTTATCTTTCTTTACTATAACTGGATTCACCATAGGAACTATGATATCACCTATACTAAATACCAGTATGCGTTTTTTAACTCCTATCATATTAGCAGCCATACCAACACAATTCTCTAAATTTGCCCTTAACGTATCCACTAAATCATCAATAACCTCTATATCAGCTTTAGTTGCAGGCTCTGATTTCTGTCCTAGGAATAATATATCCTTTACAATTGGTCTTATCATCTTTATCCTAACCTTTCTAGTTTCTTTATTTCATTAAATAACATACAACATTATATATTATTAAGACTAATTATTTGATTTTTTGAAAATTATATCTACGCAAGATAAAATTGTTATAACAAATATGCTAATTCCAAGTACTGTTATAAAAATATAATTAAACCATTCATATAAAACTCAGAACAGCAAATATTATAGTCAATATATACTATTTCAATCGGTGCAGTAATCTTTATAATAAAAAACCTCCTTAAATAAGATTTCTATTACAACAATATTAACAATTATTATACATATAATCAATTTACACAAAAAAATTTCAATTAATTTAAATTCATATTATAATACTATAATAACTTTTGTAAGGATTTTCTTTTTTCATATTCATAATTCTTTTTATAGTACATAAATTAGGTAACACTACTTTTAGCTACTAATATACTATTAATTATGAGTCTTACAGCAGTATCAATATAAAGGAGTATTATATGTATAATAATCAATTCTTCTCTTATCCCTATTCCATGAATCAATCTGCTTATCCCTCCTTCAATTCAATGTGGAGAAGCACAGTACAAAAGTTTGCAGCCTTTAGTGGCACTGTTACAATGATTGAAGATTTTTACACAGGTCAAGATAATCCATCATTAGGTTGCTATAAATTAATGTCGCTAGAAACTATGGACATGGGCCCTGTAAATTTTGTAATTTCACCAGAAACTTACTTTGTAGATCATACAGTAATTAAAGTAGGCGACAAGGTAACCGGCTTTTTCGATGCAAATGCACCAGTCCCGCTTATTTACCCTCCACAATATCGTGCAATTGTTATGGCTAAAAACACAGGAGCTGAAAATGTTACTGTAGACTATTTTAATAAACAACTTGTAAGCAGTGATGGAAATTTAAAACTCAACATTGGTCCATCTACAGAAATAATTTTAACAAATGATCAGATTTTTAATAGATACCCTGGAAATAGAAACCTAATAGTTGTTTATGGTCCTACAACATTTAGCATCCCCGCCCAAACTACTCCATATAAAATCATTGTTCTTTGTTAAATCAAAACGTGTTATATTGTGCATATATTTTATTTACATCATAACCTTTCTAAAAAAATAATATTACCTTTAAATTCTAAAAGTTTAAAAAAGTCTTCTCATTTTTTATTCTTATATTTAACAACACTATTCTTTAAATTTGTAAATATATTATTATTTATAAAAATTAAATTTTGCAACTTTCAAAGGGGCTCGCGTTTCACGACCCCCTTTAAATTTACATTAATTCTATCCAATCACTTAGTTTATTATAAACCTTAAATCCTCTTTTCTTATACATTTCATACGCAATACTATTCTTTTCTATTACTGTTAAACAAACTTCTTCTACTTGCTTTTCATTTAAAAATTGTATTGCTGTTTCTAATAATTTTTTACCATAGCCCTTTCCCCTATACTCTTTTTTTAATCCTATATCAAAGAAAGCTTTTTTATCTTTAATAATAGTATTTAAAAAGCCTATACTTTCACCCTTATCTAATACAATAAAATAATCTTCATTGTCATTTTTATTTGATAAATAATCTTTTGCCTCTTCTATTTCTATATAAGTTCCGTGAGGCATATCCATAAAAGACTTATTATATACATCAACATATTCCTCGATATTTTCCTTTGATAACCTAATCTTATCTAACACATCATTTACTTTTTCTCTATTGCTTAGAACCATATTAAAAGATGAGTAACTTTTTTTTAGTCCAATATCTTGTGCTAACTTAAGCAAATTATCACTTCTTATTCCAAGTAAAACTTTCTTGGCATTATATTTATTAGCAAACACTAATGAATTATTAATTAATTCTCTCAATATTTTTTTATTATAATTTGGACAAACTACTTTATTTATATAGATAGTTTCTAATTTATCTACAACCTCTAGTATAACCGACACCTTACCTACTACTTCATTCTCATCAAAATAAAATAATATACCTTCACCATAATTACATATTTTATCCGTAAGTTCTTTTTCAATTTGGGATAATGATAAATCAGTATTTTCATTTTCCTTTATAAATTCTAATGCTAAAATTTTTTCATCATTATTTAACTCTAAAAAATTCTTTATCATTATTCCTTCACCCAATATTCACTACAATCTTTAGACCTATCTAGGAATCCATATTGAATTAAAGCTCTTCTTATTGTTACATAGTCCTCATATATTCTTTTTAATACTCTATTTATTTCTTTTTCAGAATATTTCTTTCCAACATTAAAGTTTTTAGTTATTTCTTCTAATAATATAATCTTCTTCTTTTCTTTAGATGGATAGCTTTTTAATGCACCATTTTCATCTACATAAGTTTCTATTACCTTAATTTTTTCTTCCTTTGTTATATTAAATCTATCATCTAAAGTTGTTGCTCCCTTGTGTGCATCACAAATAACATCCTCTTCTAACATATTTATATCTTTATTTGTTTCTTTAACAAGTAAATTCATAGTTGCTAAAAATAGCTTAGCTTGTTTTTCTTTTTCTCTTAATTTATACCTATGGTTTCTAATAGTCGAATTTGCAATCCCTAATTTTGCTGCTATTTCTTTATCACTAAGGCCTAAAGCTATTAATTCAATTACTGACTTTTGAGATGATGATATTCCTGTATAAAGTGAATTCATATTTAATAGATAACTTAACATAGAATTATGCTTTTCTTTTATATGAAGCTGAGCAGCTTTTTTTGCATCATATAAATTACCACCTATTTCGTATATTCTTCCTTTAATAAATATTTCTTCACATACTATACATTTTATATATTCTTCTGTTTCTACAAATCCATTTTCTATTTCATCTATAGACGCTCTCCAAAAAAACTCATTATCCATAACTACCTCCATAATATTTCATTAATTAAATTCTATAACTAATTTTGCTTTTTGTCTATGTATACACAAACTTTATTTAATTTTGTTTATGATTAATTGCATAAAAAAGACAGGTTATAATTTAAAATTCACAACCTGTCATTTATTTTAATTTATATTCATATCTTTCTTTTTATAAATAATACTAGCAGCAACTAATGATATTATAATAAGTAAGAATCCGAGTAAAACAAATTTTAATTCAAATCCATCCTTTATTATATTTGATGGAATTACCCATTCATATGGAGAAACATATTTTATAAATGAAAACTCTTCTTTTAGCTTAGATATAATACCAATTATATATGTCATAAAAAATAAACTAACGCCTAAACTAGTTGCCATTTTCCCTTTTTTTAAAATTGTTGATATAGCTATACCAATTGCCATAAATATATATCCTAAAAAGGCCATTCCAATAAACACACTTTTTATATTCATCATAAGATCCATTGTATTTACTTCATTTGGCTTAACTGCAATAGATATACCTATTGTAGATGCTCCAATAACAATTATGAATATACAAAAGTACACAACCCTTGATGATATCTTACTCCAAAGAATTTTACTCCTTGATACTGGTTTAGAATATAAGAATTCTATTGTACCTTCGCTCTCCTCTTCTATTATAGAATTAACTCCAAGCATTGCACCATAAATTCCACAAGCCATTGCAATATATTGAAGACAATATCCAAGAAAATCATTTATATTGCTAAAATCAGTAGTACTTGAAAAATTAAAGGTTTCTAAAATGGCTGGTGTAAGTGAATCTAATTTTGCACCTACTAATTCTTGCATTCCCATATCCTTCATACTTGGGAATAATGCCATAAAAAAAACTATAATTGCAGAAGTTCCTATACTCCAATATATTAATGATTTTATATTTCTTTTAAATTCAAACTTAAATATATTCATTACTTATTCTCTCCTTCATAATAGTTTAAAAAGGCTTCTTCTAATTTAACTTCTTCAATTAATAACTTGTCCAAATTGTATTTAGCTAAAACACTTATTAACTCATTTATATTTCCTTTATATATAAACTCAATTTCTTCATCAATATATTTAAAGCTTTCTGATATCTTCTCAATTTCCTTTATATTTATGTCATTAGATCTTAAAATTATCCTTTTGCCTAAATCTCTATTCATTTTATTTAAATCTAATATGTCAATTATTTCTCCCTCTTTTATAACCGCAACTCTATCACAAAATTTCTCTATTTCAGAAAGATTATGTGATGATAAAAATATAGTCTTCCCTTTTGATTTTTCCTTCAATAATATATTAAATAGCTTTTGTTGAATTAATGGATCTAACCCATTTGTTGGCTCATCTAAAATAACTATCTTAGGATTACTTAAAAGTGCTTGAACTATAGCTACCTTCTTTTTATTTCCAAGGCTAAGTTCTTCAATTTTCTTATCTAGTTCAACTTCTAATTCATTACAAAGTTCATTTAAATACTGACCATCATAATAATCAAAAAATGAAGCTGCATAGTTTAATATATCTTTTACTTTAACATCTGAATAATATCTAACTTCACTTGGTACATAACTTGTAAATTCCTTAATAAGCTTGCTTTCACTTACAATATCTTTTCCTAATATCTTAGCACTACCTGATGTAGGGAAAATAAAATTAAGCAAAGTCTTTATTGTCGTTGACTTTCCTGCTCCATTTGGCCCTATAAAGCCATATATTTCTCCTTCTTTAATTTCTAAATTTACATTTTTTATTCCTCTGCTTTTTCCATAACTTTTGGTTAAATTAGTTATCTTTATAGCTTCCATTTTTACACCACCTATAAATTCTCTTTATATTTTAATAATTTGTCATTAAACCTTTCTCCTGTTATTTTTTTATAAACATAAAAATTCAAAGTTACAAGTATAAAGTATGCTGTATATATTATGAAAAATATCTTAAAAGATATTCCCCATAGTTCTATCCAATTAAAATATTTAATGAAGATACTTAAAACTCCTAAAAGTATTAAATAATGTGATATTGTTTTTGTTTTTATTGATATCTTCGATAAAAACTTTTCATTATATAAAATAAATTGAATTAATCCAACTATGATCGCTAATAAGATAGATTCCCATAATAACTCTAAAGGCATTATCTTATTTCCAATAAAAAAACTTACTACTCCATAGGTTAATATTATCATCATAAAGAATAATCCTATTAGAGCTTTTATTTCGTATCCTATATTATAAAAATTCTTCATTATATCCCAACCTTTTAATAATCTAATTTTGCTTTAAGTATAGGTACATACTGTCTAGAAACTATTAACTTTTCCTTATTTTCAAGCAAAACCTCTACTCTTCCCCCAATTACAGTGTTTATAACTGAAATTTTAGATATATTTATTATTGTTGATTTAGATGCTCTAAAAAAATGATATTCTGAAAATTTATCTTCAATTTCATAAAGTCTAAGATTACTTTCATATACCTCTTCCTTGGTATATATAAATGTCCTTTTATCAACAGATTCAAAATATAATACATTTTCTGGTTTTATAATATGAACTTTACTATCTTTAACACCAGTAATTATATTTTCCTCTTCCCTTAACTTTTCAATTATTTTCACTATATTATCATCAATAACCTTGCAATTTATCACTATTTCAACTTCATTATTATTCTCATCTTGATTAATTACTACCTTCATAATAGCTCCTCTTAAACCTTTATAATCTCATACTACTATTTTTAATTAATATATCAATATAATTTTACTAAGATGCATTATTTAAATACTAAGTTACACTTTAAATAAATTGCAAATTAAACTTAATGATATGTATTAACTTTCCGATTTTTTTATATAATATCTCCAATTTAATACATAGCATTAATGAGTCTAATTCTTAATTTAACTGTGTCAAGTGACAGAATATAAGTTGGCGAAGATAAATAGACTGTGGAATAAGCATATAGTGAGCAATTAGAAGTACTTGGCGTAGCTATTTAGCTTATGGAACATATCTAGTTATCGTAGCCCTTTTATTCGCAATTTATAACTTTTTAGTATTAATAATTAGTAAATTATATATACTAAACTATAGAAAATTTATTAATTGGAGGTATATTAATGCATAATAAATACAGTGATCTTTTTGATACTTTAGTAAGATCTTATTACGAAGGCAACTTTGATGAAACGCTTTCTAGAATTATGGTCTGTCATGAAATTTCACCTCAGGAGACATTTAAAATTATTACATCACTTTGTGGAGTTTCTATAGATTTTGATAACAACTATGTTTACAACATAAAAAAAGCAATTACAAATTATGCAGTTAATAAAAGATTCATAGAGAAATTAGATAGTTGCAATATTAGCTGTAAACAAGATGAAAATAAGAAGTTTAAATGTCAAGCAAGTTGTCCATTCGATGCAATATTATATGATGATGATAATAAATCTACATATATAAACTATGACTTATGTGTTGGTTGTGGATTATGTATAGATGCTTGCAAAGATGGTAAAATCCTAGATAAAATTGACTTTATTCCTATATTAGATTTAATTAAAAACAATAAGACTGTTATTGCTGCTGTTGCACCTGCAATTATGGGCCAATTTGGTGAAGATGTATCAATGGATCAATTACGTGCTGCTTTTATTAAAATGGGCTTTACTGATATGATTGAAGTTGCTTTTGCTGCTGATATGATTACTATTAAAGAAGCTGTTGAATTTAACCACCATGTTAATGGTCCTAATGATTTAATGATAACCTCATGTTGTTGTCCTATGTGGGTTGGAATGCTAAAAAAAGTATATAAAGAATTAGTTCCTGATTTATCTCCATCCGTTTCTCCTATGATTGGAGCTGGAAGAGTTATAAAAAAACTAAATCCAGATGCTAAAGTTGTTTTTATAGGCCCTTGTATAGCTAAAAAAGCAGAAGCAAAAGAACCTGACTTAGCTGGAGATATCGATTTTGTTCTAACATTCCAAGAATTAGACAATATATTTAAAGCTTTTGAGATTAATCCTAACGAACTTCAAGGTATCCCATCTAAAGATTATGCTTCAAGAGGTGGTAGACTATACGCTCGTACAGGTGGTGTTTCTATTGCAGTTGGCGAAGCTGTTGCTGAACTATATCCTGAAAAAGCTAAGCTATTTAGTTCTGTCAGAGCCGAAGGAGTAAGAGAGTGTAAGGAAATATTAAACAAAGCTTTAAATGGTGAAATTAAAGCAAACTTCGTTGAAGGCATGGGTTGCATTGGTGGATGTGTTGGAGGTCCTAAAGCTATTATTCCTAAAGAGCAAGGGAAAATAGCCGTAGATACTTTTGCTTACCATTCCCCAATAAAAGTAGCAACTCATAGTACTACTATGGATAATGTTTTAGAAAAACTTAATATAACATCTTTAAGAGACTTTGAAGATGATACTAAGACTGCAATATTCCATAGAGATTTCAAATAAAAATTAGTAGCTCTACAACTTTAAATATGGTATTATATATGCATAATAATAATTATTATATAATAATTATTATATAATAATTTAATTACTTTAGCGTATGATAAGGAGAAAAAATGAAATATTCAATAGTTTTTAGCAGTGTAACTGGTAATACAAAAAAATTAGCAGAAACAATTAAAAGTAAAGTTGGTGAGTGTTATATAGGGAAACCTTCTGATGAAGCACTTGAAGCAGATGTTATATTTGTAGGATTTTGGACAGCAGGAAACTCTTGTGGAGCAGATATTAAAGCATTTATAGAGAAACTTTCTGGCAAGAAGGTATTTATATTTGGAACTGCTGGGTATGATAATACAAAAGAATACTTTAGCGGAATTTTAGATAGCGTAAAAAAATTAATACCTCAATCTAATACTATTATTGGAACATATATGTGCCAAGGTAAGGTATCAGATGCTATTCAAAATAAGATAAAGGAATCTATGCCTGAAAAGTTTGAAGCAATTAAAGATAATCTTGTAGAATCATTAAACCACCCAAATGATAATGATATAAAATCATTAATATCTGAAATTGATAAAATAAACTTCTAATTGTATTAAATTTTAATTCAAGAGGCTGTAATTTTGCATTTTACATTTTGCATTAAATATCTTTCTGATACAGCCTCTTTTATATACTGTAAATTAAAATATAGCCTTTAATTAAACGACTGATATTATTTCACTTTTCAATATTCTGCCTCTCAAAATATAACAAAGCTATCTAATATAGAATAAATTTGTTAATTGCTTACTATTCTATCCACTTTTTTAAATTTGGATTTTTATCTAATATTGAGTAATACTGTGCAAGAATTCCAAACTTACCTTCTGGGTCTAGCTTCATATATCTTTCAAACTTTTCTTTTCTATCTTCTGATCTAGACCATCCATAATGCTTTAATCGTAAACTACTCAGCTCATAGGCTAAATTATTACAATTATATGGCATCCTTCCGCAATGTTGTGGCGTTTCTCTAAATAAATAGTTATAGTTTTCTTGATATCTTATCATAAATAATCTATAGGTATTATGAGCATTCCATAAATCATCTTCTCTATAGTGCTCTTCATCCCAAAAATCATACAGTCTAAACATGTAACCATCTACTTCAGTATTTTTCATTAAATCACGTACATTATATTTAAATCTATTTTCAAAAATCTCATCCGCATCTAAAAATATTATCCAATCTGGATTAATCTTTATAGTTTCTTCCCACTGTTGTTTTCTTAATGTAACTTCGTTACTAAATTTTGAATCAATATTTTCTATTAATTTATATGGTATATTTCCTAATACTTCTTTTATTATCCCAACAGTATTATCAGTGCTTCCATCATCAATTATAACTGCATTATCAATATATTGTTTAGCATCTTCTAGCACTTTCTTTAAAAATCTATTTTCTTCATTTTTAACTATCATTGATAAAGTTAATTTATTACCTTCTTCTTTAGCTTTCCTTACTAAAGGTTTAATTACAGGATCTCTTTTACCTTCAGATATCCACTTAATAATTTTATAATTTCCGTCTTTATCCATCTTCAAAGTAAATTCACTTTGTTTTTCTTCATAATAACTATAGCTATTCCTATATCCTAATTCATTATAAACCACCTTAATAACTATCTCATTAACATTATTAGTAAATGGTGTTTGATGACTAATTATCCTTATTTTATTTGTTATTTTTTCTTCTAATACTATCTTTCTATTAATTATTAGCTCCCTTCTTAATCTAGCTTGCTCTTCTTCTTCAAAAAACTCCAAATAATTAAAAGGTATATCTTTTTTATAGCTATAATCCCCAATTCCTTCTAAGGCTATTTCCAAAGTTTCATATGCTTTAGCACTGTAAACTTGAAACTCTCTAATAATATTAGATGATTTATATTCACTTATCTTTCCTAAATCTTCATCTCTATATATATGGTGAGCAGGATAATAGGTATCTACATATAACTGAATGCCAAGTACAGCTGCCCTTATGCAAAAGTGTCTATCTTCCCCCCAAAAAGAAATATTATAAACTGGATTAAAGTTTACTCCTTTTGAAAGTGCTTCTTTTGATATCAAAGTGCATGCTCCAAGCCCTCCAACCTTATAAGTTCCAGGTTTCCTTAACATATTTATAAAATCTGATGTTCTTTTCATAACTTCATTTCCACTTAAGTTTTCTCCGTATTCAAATTCATATAAAGTATACATATCTTTTAACCAAACTTGTGGTTGCTCATAGTTATTTGGTTGCCATCTTGTCCAAAATATATTTGAAACTATTTCTTTCTTTAATGATACTAGCCTTTTTAAGGTTTTAGGGTGCATTACTAAATCAGAATCTACAAGAAAAAGATAATCATACTCTTCTTTTAAAGCTTTTTCTATTATAGTGTTTTTAAAATTAGACACCTTTCTTATTAAATCGTTTGACCATCTATGAGTATAATCATCACATATATATAACGATGTATTTTCTTCACTTTTTAAAATAGTAACTTTCTCTATATCTTCTTTAAACTTATTTAAGATTAATGAAGATTCTTCTATATTATTATCATCAATGAAGCAATATTCAATAAATAAATCATCTGAATTTAATTCTTTTAATGATAGAAGGAACTCTTTTAAAATAGCAGGTTTTTGATGAATAGGACTCCCAATTAAAATTCTAATCATTGACTTCCTCCAATTACTTATTTTATATATAATAATCTATTCCTACTTATCATATTATGCTTATTTTTAATAAAATACCCTTTAATAAGTAGTTTTAAGTAGAATTTAATAATAATATCTATTTTTCTATTATTAGCATATTTTATTTATTATCATATTCTATAATAAAACCATTTTTATTTGGAGGTAACTTTCTTTGGATACTTTAAGCGTTTGTATTATAGCTAGAAATGAAGAAGAAAACCTATCTAGATGTCTTAAAAGTGTAAAAAGTATTGCTGATGAAATAATCCTAATTGATACTGGATCCACTGATAATACGATTAATATAGCCCAAGAATTCAATGCACAAGTAATAAAGTTTCCATGGAATGATAACTTTAGTTCTGCAAGGAATAAAGCATTAGAAATCGCATCTAAAGACTGGATCTTGTGCATTGATTGTGATGAGGCATTAGATAATACTCAAGTATCTAAATTAAAAAATGTATTAAATGATTCTTTATATTTAGGATTTAGATTAAAGCTTATAAATATAATCGATAATAAACCTTATAAAGGCGAGTATTTACTTAGGATTATTAAAAATAACTCTGGATTTTATTTTTCTGGAAGAATAAATGAAAAACTTAACAACTCTTTATATAATGATTCATATTTAAATCAAATTTTAAATTTAGAATTTATATTATATAATTTTGGATATGACTATAATGAAAAACAATTAACAGATAGGTGTAATAGAAATCTTTCTATATATTTATCTTATGCTGACAAAGAAAAAAATTATTTATATTACTATAACATTGCTAATGAATATTTCCTTTTAAATAAATATACCATAGCAATAAACAACTATATTAAAGCAATTGAACTAAATGATAACTATTATATAAGCAGCTATCTCTCTTTTTTAATTGTAAAAACTTATTATATAGCTCAAAAATATAACAAAGCAATTCTTATGGGTGAAAGATATTTACTTAAAAATGACGCTTTTAGAGAAATATATTTATTACTTAGTATATGTTATGAAAAAATAAATAATCTAGAAGAATCACGAGAAAATCTAAAATTATATCTAAAACTTTATGAGAAAGTCCCTCAATATTATTTTAGATTAGATTATATAAATTTAAAAAACTTCATACCCGAAATGCTTGGATTTAATTTAGAAAGCTTAGAAAGACTTAATTAAAAAAAGAAGGATAAGTATTTCTACTTGTCCTTCTTGCTAATTTACAAATATAAGTAATCCAAATTATTAGTGGAACCATTTAAAGTTTAAAAAATACAATTTATTAAATAATGGCAACTTTCTTATGTTCTTACCCCATTTTTTTCTTTAAAATTTGTTCTAATACATTTAATCTTGTTTTTCCTAAAATTTGTTTTGGTTTCTTAGCTATTTCATCATCTTTATAGAATTTAGCCTTATTAGCTTCTATTACCATAAATATTTTTTCTTCTAAAGCTTCATCCTCTATGTTACCTTCAAAATAATCGTCTATGTAGTCTCTTAGTGCATAACTAAGTTCTTCCTGATTTTTATAATATAATCTAATTCCACCCTTATTCAAGAATATTATCCTCCCTAAAAATCTACTTTTTAAAATCTACTTTTTATATATATTTTATACTAAATAAACATGTAAAACAATATGTATTAAAATTCTTAATTTTTATTTAATTATTATGTGTAAGTATTATACATATTTGGGCAATAATATTATATATTTCTGTATAACTGCTACAAAGAATCAATTGATAAAAATTATCAATTATTTTTCAAAAACCTATTGACATTTTATTAAATAATAATTATTATTAATTCATAGTAATTATTGAAGTTTGAGGAGGAAAAAATTTATGTCATTAATAGGAAAAAAAATCGAAGATTTTAAAGTTCAAGCTTACCACAATGGTAACTTCAAGGAAGTATCAAAGGAAGATGTTTTAGGTAAATGGTCAATCTTCTTCTTCTATCCAGCAGACTTTACATTTGTTTGTCCAACTGAATTAGGAGATTTAGCAGATCATTATGAAAAATTCAGAGAAATTGGAGCTGAAATATACTCAGTATCTGAAGACACTCATTTTGTTCACAAAGCATGGGCTGATGCAACAGAAACAATAGCAAAAGTTCAATATCCAATGTTAGGTGACCCTACTGGAAAATTAGCAAGAATGTTTGAAGTTCTTATTGAAGAAGAAGGATTAGCTTTAAGAGGAACATTTATAGTTAACCCAGAAGGCGAAATTCAAGCATATGAAGTTCACCAAAATGGAATTGGAAGAAATGCTGAAGAATTATTAAGAAAAGTTCAAGCTGCTCAATTCGTAGCTGAACATGGCGATCAAGTTTGCCCTGCAAACTGGACTCCAGGTGAAGAGACTTTAGTACCAAGCTTAGATTTAGTTGGTAAACTTTAATATAAAACATAAGGAGAGCTAATCTCTCCTAAATATATATCAATAATATTAAAAAATTAGCGAGGCAACTCGCTATTTTTTTAATAAACTAATCAATAATAATTATTACTTAATAATATCATTGAAATCTTAAGGAGGAATTTATGAATAAAATATATGATTTAATTATAATCGGTGGCGGTCCTGCTGGTTTATCTGCTGGTCTATATGCTGGTAGAGCAAGACTTAATACTTTAATAATCGAAAAAGAACATACTGGTGGTCAAATTAATAGTACTGCTGAAATTGTAAACTATCCTGGTATTGTAAAAACAACTGGTCCTAATTTAACATCAGATATGAGAATCCAAGCCGAAAACTTTGGTGTTAAATTTCAATCAGCTGATGTAATTGATGTTGATTTTACTGGAGATGTAAAAATTATCAAAACAAATAATGGTGAAATTCAAGGTAGATCTATAATTATAGCTACAGGTGCTACACCAAGAAAATTAGGCTTCCCTGGAGAAATTGAATATGGTGGTAGAGGTGTTGCTTATTGTGCTACTTGCGATGGAGAATTCTTTAAAGGTTTAGAAGTACTTGTAATCGGTGCAGGTTATGCAGCTGCTGAAGAAGCTATTTATTTAACTAGATTTGCTAAAAAAGTAATTATAATTGCAAGAGAACCTGAGTTTACTTGCGCTAAATCTATCGGTGATAAAGTAAAAGCTAATAAAAATATAGAAATAAGATTCAATACTGAAGTTGTAGAAGCTGTTGGTGATGATGTTCTAAGATCTGTAAAGCTTATTAATAATGTTACTAATGAAAGATCAGAATACTTCCCTCCTAAAGAAGATGGAACATTTGGTATCTTTGTATTTGTTGGTTATGAGCCACAAACTAAAGTATTTAAAGATAAGATAGAAATGGATAAATACGGATATATCTTAACAAATGAAAATATGCAAACTAATATAAAAGGTGTTTATGCTGCAGGCGACTTAAGGCCTAAACTATTAAGACAGGTTGTAACAGCTGTAGCTGATGGTGCTATTGCAGCAACAGATGCTGAAAGATATGTTGCTTCTGAAAAAGAAAGACTTGGTATAGTTGATGAAAATATTATTGAAGAAAAAGTTGAAATAAAAAAAGAAGTACCTACTACCAATAATAAAACTTTATCTGGAAGAAGTAATTTATTAAACGATAATCTAAGAAACCAATTAAAGGGTATATTATCTAAGATAGAAAATAACATTTCACTAGTATCAATAGTTGATGAAAGTAATAAAAAATCAATTGAATTAAGAGATTTAATTTTAGATATATCTGATTTAAATGATAAAATTTCTGCTATCATCTATAAAAAAGGTGAAAACCTTGAAATGGAATCTAAAATTCATGCAGATAAATATCCTGTAGTTGCTTTATTAGATAAAGATAGTAACTACAGTGGAGTTAAATTCCATGGTGTACCTGGAGGACACGAATTAAATTCATTTATACTAGCTATTTACAATCTAGCTGGTCCAGGTCAAGCACTAACTGACGATTTATTAAATGAAATTAAATCACTGTCACCAGATAAGAAAACTAATATTAAAGTTGCAGTATCTCTTTCCTGCCACGTTTGCCCTGAAGTTGTAACTGCAGCTCAAAGAATAGCTATAGAAAATCCTAATATAGAAACAGAAATGTTAGATTTATCAAACTTCAAAGATATTAAAGATAAACATAAAATAATGAGCGTTCCAGCACTAATAATAAATGACTCTAAAGTTTATTTTGGTGGTAAAAAGCTTGAAGATATAGTTGAATTGCTTAAATAATAAATATTATTTTAAAGGTATTACAGAAGATAATAATTATCTATGTAGTACCTATTTTTTATTATCATTTCTATATATATTAATTATTTAGAATCATTTCTGTATCCATTAATCATTTATAACCATTTCTATATCCCTTAACTATTATAATCTATATCTACACTTTCACTGTTTATTTTTTACTAAGTAATTAAAATAAAAAAAACCCTATTAAACATATTATTTTCAGTTTAATAGGGCTAAAACTTATATCATATTTTACTTTTATTTAATTATTTAGCATCAAGTGCTACATTATTACGTTCTTTTCTTTTTTCAGTTTCATCAACTACTAGAGCTGCAACAGCAGAACCTGTAACATTAGTTGCTGTTCTCATCATATCTATTATAGCATCTACAGCCATTACCATTGCCATACCTTCTATAGGTAATCCTAAAGTTGATAAAACAACTGTTGTTGACATAGTTGCTGCTCCAGGAACTCCTGCTATACCTATTGAAGATATAACTGTTGTTAATACTATTAAGAAATAATGATACATTGTCATATCAACATTAAATACATTAGCTACAAAAATTGCAACTATTGCTGGATATAATCCACCACATGCATTCATTCCTATAGTTGATCCAAGTGGAGCTACAAAGCTTGCTATATTTTCAGAAACCTTAGCATTTTCTACTAAGCTCTTAATTGTTACAGGTAATGTTCCATAACTACTTTGACTTGTGAAAGCAACAACTTGAGCTGGGAAAATATCCTTAAAGAACTTTAATGGATTTTTTCTTGCAACAAAAGTTATTAAAGGAGTATGAACTAATAACATTTGTAATATACAAGCAATATAAACTGCTAAAACGACACCAATTAATGATTTTATAGTATCCATCCCATTGCTTGCTGCAGCTGTTGCTATTAATGCAAAAACTCCATATGGTATGAATTTTAATACTATTCTTGTTATACTTAATACTAATTCATAAGTTGATAAAATGAAATCTTTAAATGGTTTAACCTTCTCAGGATTCTTATTATCTTCAATAACTAAAGCTATTGCTATGAAAAGTGAAAAAATAACTATTGGAATTATTTGATTATTAACTACTGATGCTACTGGGTTTGATGGTAAAAAGTCTAATAATACCTTTGAAAATGATGGTATTTCTCTTGCTTTAAATCCTTCAGCTCCTACAAAGCTTAACCCTTGTCCTAATTTAAAGATCTTTCCCATAACTATTCCTATTATTGATGCTATACCTGTTGTTCCAAGTAATATACCTAATGTTTTAAGGCCAATTGATTTTAGAGTATCTAAATTTTTAAGCCTAATTATACTTGTTATTATTGATACCATAACTAAAGGAACTACTATCATTTTAATTAATGATATATATCCCTTACCTACTACTTCAAGGAACATAATATCTCCCTTGAAAATTGCACCTAGGATTAACCCTATTGCTAATGCAGTTAATGTTGAATAAGAAAACTTTCCTGTTTTTGATTTTACCAAATAAATTATATAAATTGCTGCTATTGATAATATAATAGCTAATATTAAATTAAAGTTCATTTTTTATCCTCCTAATATTTATTTTAGATAATTTAATTCTTAGTTAAACATTTATTTGCTGGCCTGCAAATTCCTTAAGATAATTCTTTAAATATTGTATTTTAAGATTTCTATCTAATAAGTTAACTTTAAATTAATTATATAAGTATTTATATATTATAATTAATTTATACTGTAGTTAATAAGCATATTATTTGAATATATTATATAAATAAAAAAAACCTACTACCACTGTTTATACAGAGGCAGAAGGTAAACTTCCACGGTTCCACTCTGATTAGATATAATTAAATATCCATCTTTTCTAGGTACTATATATAATACCTTATCTCTGTAATGGGAGAACCCATAAGTCCCTACTTATAACGTTCGGATCTTAAACTCCAAGGTGCACTTCATTAATAAAACTATAGGTTATCTCAGCTACTAACCCTCTCTGTTATAATTGTTATTAATTACTTTTCCTCTTCATAGCCTTTAATTCATATCGGATTACTATGATTTAATTATAGCATTATTTACTCTATTGTCAATATACAAATTACATATTTAATTCGTATATTTATAAGGTATTTTTAGCTAAAATAAAAGAGTAAGGATTTTCCTCACTCTTAGTAATTTAATTTTCATTTTCTATATACAAATCCACATTGTCTTTAGTTACCTTTGTATGAGGCACTTTTATATATTTATTATTTTCAAGCTCATCAATTCCTTCTACATTATTACCTTTAGCTAATGCTATTGCAAGATCAAATATTGCTTTTGCTTGAGCTTTAGAATCACTTATAACAGTACCAAGCATTTCACCTTCCTTAACTGATTCCATTGCTTCTTTTATACCATCTATCCCAACAACTAGAGGCTTTTTAGTAAATATATCGTTAGAATTAATTGCATGTATAGCCCCAAGCGCCATTACATCATTATTACTAAATACAACTTCAATTTTATCTCCGAACTCTTTGATCCATTGACTCATTTTACTTATAGCCTGATCACTTTGCCAATTTGCACTATCATCTGCTAATTTTTCTAGTTGAACACCTTTTTCAGTAATAGATTTTATACAGTATTCTGTCCTTATTGAAGAATCTTGATGCCCTGGTTCACCTTCAAGCATTACATACTGAATCTTATTGTCTTTATTCTTATCTACTATATCTTTTTTTGAAAGCCATTCATCAAGTAGTATCTCCGCTTGTAACCTTGCAGATTGTTCTGCTTGTGCTCCAACATAATATAGTTTATCCCATCTATTCATATCTTCTTCTACTGGCTCTCTATTAAAAAATATTAATGGAATATTTGCTGATTTTGCTTTATCAATTATAGTTGATGCTGCTGTTCTATCCACTAAATTCACACATATAACATCATACTCTTGATTTATAAACTTATCCACTTGATTCCCCTGATTTATTGTGCTTCCTTTTGCATCAACAAAATCAATCATTACTTTAGATTTATCAACACTTTCATTTTCTTTGACTATCTCCTCTAAATTTTTACTGATTGTAGATATGAAAGTATCATCTTGCTTATAAAGTGTTACCCCTATTTTAATTTCTTTTTTAAATTTAATATTGCTTTCTTTATTACAGCCTACAATAAGAGTAGATATTAGCATTAAGCTAAAAATATTAATTATTCTTTTACCCTTCTTCACCCTAACCTCCTATAAAGCATTAAATTTATCATCTTACAAAGGGAAATAACATCCTTTGATTTTCTTTAGAATACATATTCCTATTATTAATTATAGTTGATGTTATTACACTATCATCAATTGCCTTTTCTTCAATTTGTGAAACAGATGCCTTAACGCTTAAATATCCAACATTGAATTCATTTTGCATAGCTATTGAATTTATTATATTTTCTTCAATTAATGATATTATTAAACTTGTACTGCCTGTCCCATATAATTCAACGCTAGATTTTAAATCACTATTACTTACATACTTCTTAGCTTTTCCTACACTCTCTAAAATACTTGGCTCAAATGTAACTATTACATCCGTTTCATTATTCTCTATAATTTCTCTAACTTTATTATAAAGCTGTACCTCATCTTTTGGTAACTCTAAAAGTTCATAAGTATTTTTACTTTTATTTATTTCATCTACAAAACCTAAATATCTTTCATTTATACTACTACAGCTTAAATCACTTTTTATAATAGAAACTCTACTTCTTGTATTTCCATTTCTCACTACTTCTTCTGCAAGGCTTTGCCCTAACTTATAATTATCACAAGACACATATGGTATATTTTGCTTAGTTTCTATATTAGATTCAAATAAAACTACTGGTATCTTTTTTCTAATGTTTTCTATAGTATTTGCCATAGCCTTATAATCTGTCGGAGATATAAGTATAGCATCTGTCCCATTGCTTAACTCTCTTTCTATTAATTCAGTTTGCTCATCAATACTATTTTCCTCTAAAAGTGTTAAAAACCTTATATTTACGTTCATCTCAGAAGCAGCTTGCTCCATCCCCTCTTTTATTATCCTCCACCCTTCACTATTTTTCCCTCTAATTATTACTGAAAAATTATAAACTTTAATATCCTTTTTTTTACCTTCATTTAATAATACTAAAAAAGAAGAAATAAGCATTGTAAATAAAATTATGAAAATTAATTTCTTTCTTATCTTCACTTTTTCTCCTCCTTAATACTATAAAAATCTATAGATGGCATATGAATCCTTATTGTTGTACCTTCATCTGGCTCACTATATATCTCCAATCCATATTTATCTCCAAAGTATAATTTTATTCTTTCATGTACATTTCTAAGTCCTATTCCTGACCCCTTCTTTTGAACACCATTTTCATTAGTTAGCAATTTATCTGCAATCTCTTGAGGCATCCCAAGTCCATTATCAATAATATCTATATATAAATCATTATTTTTCAAATATGCTTTTACAAGAATATCTCCGTCACCACTCATATACTCCATACCATGGTAAATAGCATTTTCAATCAGTGGTTGAATTATTAGTTTAATACTTGTAAGATTTAAAACCTCTTCCTCTGCTTTAATATCATAAGTAAACTTATTTTTATAACGTATATTTTGTATTGTTAAGTAATTTCTAGCATGTTCTAATTCATCCTTAACAGTTATTACATTTTTACCTTTACTTAAACTTATTCTAAAAAATCTTGCTAGTGCTGTAACCATTACTATAGCACCATCATAATTTTCATTTTCTATCATCCATATAATAGAATCTAAAGTATTATATAAAAAATGTGGATTTATTTGAGCTTGCAATGCATTTAATTCACTTTTCCGTTTTGCCTCTTGCTCACTCATTATATTTTCCATTAGCATATTCATTTGTTTTACCATGGACCTAATTGCTTTTCCTAAATGTTGAATTTCATAAGAACCACTTTCTGATATATTTAGATTAACTACTCCATGTTCAAATTCATTAACTGACTTTTCTAATTCCTTTATAGGATTTGCTATTCTTGATGATACAAACATATTTATTGAGATTAATGTAAATATTCCAAAAAACATTATAAATACAGCAAATATTCTAATTTCAGAGTAGTCAGCTGTAATATCTGTCATTGGTGATATAGCAACTATTTTCCATCCAGTATATCCAACTGTTTTCACTGTCACTAACCTTTTATTTCCTTCAAACTTTTCAATATGATTTCCATCTTCATATTTAGATGCTTCATAATTATTTTCTTTTACTAAATTAGAATATATCAATTGTTGCCTTGGATGATATATTATTTCTCCATCTCTGTCTATAAGATAAACATACCCATTTCTACCCATATCAACATTTTTACATATTTGCTCTATACCACTAAAATTCATATCAACTAGAAGAACTCCGCCATTAATCCTACCACTTTCAGTAATCTCAACTGCCCTACTCAAAGATACTACCCAAGTGTATTTATAATTAGGATCGTAAAATAAATTTTGCACATGAGGAGTAGAAAAGTGTAAGTTTTCCCTTTTACTTATAGCACTTTGAAACCATTCACTTTCTCTAGGATCAATATTGTTTTTTAATTGTTGTAATGGATATGAAGCTATTACCTCACCATAATCTGAAAAAAGGCTAATACTTATTAAGTAATCTTTATTAGCTTCATAAATTAAATCCATTTCTTTATCTATACTTTCATTTGATAAATCTGTTTTCTTTATAGCTCTATAATATATTGTATCTGATATCTTCATCATTTTTCTTAAGTAAGTATCTAAATTTAAATTAACTTGCTCTAATATGGATTTATTATTCTTTAAAACCATTTCTTCTGTTGAATTAGTAAATCTTAAGTAAAGAGCTCCACCTACTACTATCATTCCAATAACAGCTACTATTGTAAAAGATATAGATATTATATATTGGATACTAGCTTTTTTATAATAACCTATTATTTTACTCTTAATAGAATTTAGCATATTAAATCACTCAGTTCTTTCTATATCTTGATGGTGCTATTCCAAATTTCTTTTTAAATACATAACTAAAATAATTTGCTTCTTGATACCCAACTTTTGTAGCAATCACATATGTTTTATCATCAGTAGTATTTAATAGTTTTACAGCTTCCTCCAATCGTACTGAAGTTAGGTAATTTACAAAACTCATATCTGTTTCTTTCTTAAATATAGTAGAAAAATAAGTTGGACTCACATGTAATTTTGAGCACAATTTTTCAACTGATATTTCAAAGTCATTATAATTTTCCTTTATATAGCTTTTAGCTTTTTCCACTAAAAGCATTGAAGAATTAACACGTTCTTTTTTTATAAGCTTGTTTAACTTAATAGCCTTACTTATAAACCATTCTTTTATTTCTTGTATTGAATCTAAATGGTCTAACCCCATATAACAATTGAAATTTTCACCAAAAACATTATTAATTTCTATATTGTATGTTTGAGTTAATTTAAGCATGGATGTTAGTATCTCCATTATATAAATTCTATACTTTTCTAATGGTATACAAGATTCTTCAACTACTTTAAATATATTATTTACAACTTCTTGTATTTCACTTTCTGTTAATAATTTTATAGTATTTAAAAATTTGACTTCATCCTGCTCATCAAATTGTAATTGAATTGAATTGTCTGGCTCAACATCATCAATATATATAGTTTTTCCATTACCCACTATTGGCCTATAATTTAATGCACTTTGAGCTGTGCTATATGAAAATCTTATTTTTGATATATCATCACATATCCTACCTACACCTACAGATATAGTACTTCCAAATATACATTCATAAACTTTACAAACTTCATTTAATACCTTTATAAAGCCCATTATGTTATCCTTTTCATAGAAGCTGTTCAAAACCACAACCTTATCTAAATATGGAAAGCTAATAAACTTGCAATAATTCTCCATTGTTTCATCAACTATGCTTTTTATTGATATAGATAATAAACCAATATCATTTTGTAATTCTAAATCTTCCTCAGTAGAGCTTATATTTCCATCAACACCTATTATTGCAACTGACAAGTATTTTTCTATAAAATCTAGTCCTAATTTCTTCTCATCTTCTATCCACTTTTCTCTAGTTATTCTGCCTTCTAAAGCTCCAATAAGAAACTGTTCTCTTATTACTGGAATACTTTCTATATAATGATTCTTTAATGTTTCCACATTTCTTTTTGCATCATATTCTGTATCTAATTTTTCTTTTAATCTCTTTAGAACTTCTATAAGTTCAACTGAATTAATAGGCTTTAAAACATACTCAACTACATTTATTTTTATAGCCTTATGTGCATATTCAAGATCATCAGAGCCTGAAAATATTATTATTTTTGTAGAAGGCATTATATCCATAACTTTTCTACCTAACTCTAATCCATCCATAAATGGCATTTTTATATCTGTCATTATTACATCTGGATGCAACTTTTCTGCCATTTCCAAGGCTTCTTGTCCATTTTCAGCATCACCTACAACAATAAATCCTTGTTCTTCCCAATTGATTTTTTTTATAACTCCAAGTCTTATCTCCTCTTCATCATCTACAATCATTAGTTTATATAACCCCATAAATAGTCCTCCTATATAAAAACTATAAGTTTCTAAAAGAATAAATTTGATTAAAAGCATATCTTTATCAATACATTTTTTATATGTATAATTTTTTAACCTTATTATATTTATTTAATCATTACTCTATCTAACATCAAATAAGTAAGATTAATATAACACTCTATACAAATAATTAAATATTTATATGGTTTGATATTTTTATTCCATTATAAAGAAATAAAAAACAAATTTATAAAACAAATAATTTTTAATCCATATCAAATTTTCTAAATCTTAAAATTAATTATAACATATTTTTGTAATTTTTTTCATGTAAATATTATCAAACAGCAAAAATAGGATGAGATATTATAATTCTCATCCTATTTCTATGAATAATATTATATTTTATACTAATATTCCTATTATCAATGACAATGCTAATAATACAAACAATACTGCAATAACTCTATCCATTGTTTTAACTGATACATCTAAATTACCGTATAATGTATCCCTTACAGTTTTTTTAGGAACTTCCTCTACTTTTTCTTTTACAGTTTCATTTTCCATTTAACATCATTTCCCTTTTCGAATTATTTTTTAGCTATATATTTTCTTACGTCTAGTGAAACAGCTACTATTATTATTAAACCTCTTATTATATATTGCCAGTAAGCATTTACTCCAATGAAGTTTAATCCATAGTTTATAACTTGTAGTAATACTGTACCTATAAGAACTCCTGGAATTGTACCAATACCACCTGTAAATGACACTCCCCCAACAACACAAGCTGAAATTGCATCTAATTCATAGTTGAATCCAGTACTTGTTGTTGTAGATCCTGCTCTAGCTGCTTCTAAGAATCCAGCTAGTCCATAAAGTACACCTGATATTATAAATATAATCATTATATTCTTAACTAAGTTAACACCTGAAACTGCTGCTGCTTCTGGATTTCCCCCAATAGCAAACATATTCTTACCAAGCTTTGTTTTATTCCATACAAACCACATAATAGCTGCAACTATTGCAAGATAGAATACTAAATATGGAATTTCTACACTACCTAACTTTAAGTAACCATTAACGAATCTTGTATATCTTTCATCTAAGTTAGCAACTGGTTGAGCTCCTAGTGGAGGTCTATCAATATATAAGCATGATGCTCCATAAGCTATAAGCTGAGTACCTAAAGTAATAATAAATGCATGGACCTTCAGTTTTGCAACTCCAAATCCATTTATAGCACCGAATATACCACCTATAACTATTGCTAAAAGCATTGGCAATATTAGTGGTAAAGCTGGTAAGTTTGGATACATTCTAGCAGCATATGTTGTTGATTGTAGTAAAGATGCTGATATTATAGCTGTAAAGCCTAATATACGCCCTGCTGAAAGGTCTGTACCTTGAAGTACTATAAGCCCCGCTACCCCTAATGCAAGGATACCACGTGTTGATGCTTGACTTAAAATATTAGTAAAATTCTTCAATGAAAGGAACCCTGGTTCCTTTATAACAAAGAACACTATCATTATAAACAATACTATATATAGTGCATAATTTAGTAGGAAATTTTGTAAAGACTCTTTATTAAATTTAACTTTGTTCATAAGTTACACCTCTATCCTAAATATATTTAGCAGCCATAGCCATAATATCTTCTTGTGACAATTTATCTGCGTCACCTATCCCTGCCACTCTTCCATTTGACATTACAAGTATTCTATCGCATATTCCTAATAACTCTGGCATTTCTGAGGATACAACTATAACCCCTTTGCCTTTATTAGCTAAATCTATAATAAGTTGATAAATTTCATATTTAGCTCCAACATCTATTCCTCTTGTTGGCTCATCCAATAGTAGTATTTCTGGATTTGTTAAAAGCCATCTGCCTATGATTACCTTTTGCTGGTTACCTCCAGAAAGAGTTCTAATAGCTGTCTTTTGATTTGGAGTTTTTACCTTCATACTATCTATTGTCCATTTAGTATCTTCAGTGATTTTTTTATTATCTAATACACCAAATTTACTGTATCCATCTATATTGGCAATCATTGTATTGAATTTTATATCAAGTTGACCAAATATTCCTGTGGATCTACGCTCTTCTGTTAATAATGCGAACCCATTTTTTATCGCTCTTCTTGAATCTGTATTTTCAACCTTTTTGCCGTGTAATATTACCTCGCCTTCATTATGACGAGCTATTCCAAATATAGTTTCTAATAATTCTGTTCTCTTTGATCCAACAAGTCCTGCAACCCCTAAAATTTCTCCTTTTTTAAGTTCAAAGGATACATCTTTTATAGAAGGTTGATATGTACCAGTTAGATTTTTAACTTCTAATATTACTTCTCCTTGCTTATTTGTCTTTGGTGGGAATCTGTTAGTTAAATCACGACCAACCATTAACTTAATTATTTTATCTGTTGTAAGATCTTTTGCAGGAATTGTATCTATCCATTTACCATCACGCATTATTGTAACGTCATCAGAAATTTCAAGAATCTCCTCCATCTTATGAGAAATATATATAATACCGCAGCCTTTAGACTTTAATTTATTAATGATTTTAAATAAATGCTTAACCTCTTCTGTAGTTAATGATGATGTTGGTTCATCTAAAACAAGAATTTTTGCATTATATGAAACTGCTTTTGCAATTTCAACCATTTGTCTTTGAGAAACAGATAATTTTGCCATTTTAACTTTTGGATTAACATCTATTTCAAGTTCATCTAATATTTTTTTAGTTTCTTCATACATTATCTTTTCGCTTACAATTCCAGCATTTCCTGGATATCTTCCAAGCCATATATTATCCATAACATTTCTTTGTAAAACTTGATTTAATTCTTGGTGAACCATAGCAACTCCGTTATCCATTGCTTGCTTTGGGTTCGAAAATTTGCTTTTTTCACCATTTATCAAAATTTCTCCACCATCTTCAATATAAACACCAAATAAACATTTCATTAAAGTAGATTTACCTGCTCCGTTTTCACCCATCAAAGCATGTACAGTTCCTGGTCTTACTTTTAATTGGACATTATCTAGCGCTTTAACTCCTGGAAATTCTTTGCATATATCTGTCATTTCAAGAACATATTTTGTATCTGCCATAACTTACTTCACCACTTTTCTATTATTTATTAAACTGCATAGTGAAAAGTACACTATGCAGTTTAGAGGAAATTTATTTCTTTATATATTATTTAACGTATGGTTGATATGGAATACGTACAGCAATTCCTGTATCATCAAACTTATATGAAGTTCCTTCTACAGCGTTCTTTCCAGCTGCTAAATTCATTCCTGTTTCATATAAAGCTTTAGCCATTCCTTCTGCATCTTGAAGAACTGATCCTAACATAAATCCTTTACCTATTAAATCTTGTGCTGCTGCTGTTGCATCAACACCTATAACTGGAATAGTCTTTGCAGCATCACCATTGTTATATCCTTGAGCTTGTAATGCAGCTATAGCACCTTGAGCCATACCATCATTATTGGCAATAACAGCTTCAATCTTATCACCAAATTTTGAGAACCATGCTTCAGTAGCATTTTGTGCTAACGCTTGGTCCCAGTTACAAACTTGTAGTGCTAATTCTTCTGTTTTAATTCCTTTATCATTTAAAGTTGAAACTGAATATTGAGTTCTTGCAACTGCTTCTGGATTATCAGGTTCACCTTTTAGCATTACATATTGTAATACTCCATCTCCATTTTTATCTATAGCAGCTTTATCTTTTTCCCATTCCTTTGAAAGGATATCTCCTTGCATAATTCCAGCTTCTTTTGCATTTGTTCCAACAAATATAGCACTTTCATATGCTTTTATTGCATCTGCTGCTGGTTCTCTATTAAATAGTACTACAGGTTTTTCAGCAGCTTTTATCTTATCGATTACTGTAGGTGCTGCTCCTGTATCAACTAAGTTAACTAATAAAAGATCTACATCTTTTTGAAGTAATGTATCTATACTGTCATTTTGAGTAGCTTGGTCACCTTTTCCATCATAAAAAGTAAACTCAACTTTATCTGGATTTTCAGATTGTAATTTTTCTAAACTTTGACGAACTGTAGAAATATAAGTATCATCGAATTTGTATAAGCATACTCCAACCTTAACCTTATCTCCCTTTGAAGTATCTCCACCCTTAGAATCTCCACTCTTTCCGCTACATCCAACTAATGAAGCTGTAACCATAACAGTAGCCATTGCCATTGTAAGTAATTTTTTAACCTTTTTCATATTTAACCCTCCACCTTTTATAAAATCGTTAAAACATATTTGGTTTCGTTTACATTTAATATTATAAATTTATCTTCTAATAACTTCCATACGAAAAACTTAACATTTCTATCGAAATTCTTAGATAATAATTTTTTATATATTTTAATAATTTGAAAGAACTATCCATTTATGATACAATTGGAAATTGCAATTAAATATATGAGGTGATTAAAGTGGATAAAGAGTATCTATCAAAATTTATTAAAGATTCTTGGAAAGCATTCCGTCCCTTTTCGTTAACATTAGCAATTGGATCTACCACTCTTGGGATTATTGCTGCAGATAAAATGGGATATATTAATTGGTCTAGTACTAATGATATTTTTTTAGTTATCCTAATAACAGTAGCTGGACTTTTAGCTCAATCAGGAGCTAACTTGGTAAATGATTATTTTGAAGGAAGTTTTAGATATTATAGGCCAAGCGGTAGAAAGGCTAATTTTTTAGGCGTAACTAGAACTTATTTTGATATTTATGTTTTTCTTTGGGCAATGTGTTGTTTTGCATTAGCTTCACTAATTGGATTATATCTTATATACATAACTGATTTTAATATGTTTATCATAGGTATAATAGGAATATTTGGTGCTTATTCCTATACTGGAGAACCTTTTGTATTTAAAAGAAAAGGACTCGGAGTTCCAATTTCTTTTATAACCATGGGTCCACTAATGGTATTAGGTGCATCTTATCCTTTTACTAAATCTATAAGCATATACCCAATATTACTTTCATTACCAGCTTCATTTCTTATTCCAGCGCTAATGATAAGTAATGAAATGAGAGATTTTAAAAGAGATGCTAATTTAAGTCTTGGAACATTAAGTGTTAGAATTGGTAGTAAATATAGTACATATATTTATAGATTTTTAGTTTTTGGTTCATATTTTTTAACTTTAATATATGTTATATCAGGATTTTATCCTATTACTTCTTTATTAGTATTTTTAACATTTCCAATAGCACTAAAGGCTCATAGATCAGTTTGTAAATTTGAAAAGCTTGGAATCCCTTATACAAATAATTTACATTGGACATTTACTCTTATTTTAATATTAGCATTATTTTTAGGATAACTCTTATTAATCCAGATTATACAGTAAATCTTTAATAATACATCTTCTTTCTACATATAATAATTTATATATAGAAAGGAGATGTATTTTTATATGAAAAAAGGAACCAAGGTATTAATAGCTGTACTTGTTGTTATTGTAATATTAGTTTTTCCTATAATATCTAGCTACAATAATTTAGTATCTCTAGAGCAGCTTGTTAATACATCAGAATCTAATATAGATACTCAATTACAAAGGAGATCTGATTTAATACCTAATTTAGTTAATACAGTTAAAGGATATGCTTCTCAAGAAAAAGATATATTTACTGATATAGCTAATGCTAGAAGTAAGCTTTCAGGTGCAACAAACATATCAGAACAAGCAAATGCAGATAGTCAATTATCAAATGCTCTTTCTAGATTATTAGTTGTTGTTGAAAGATACCCTGATTTAAAATCTAACCAAAACTTTCAGGACTTAAGTATTCAATTAGAAGGAACTGAAAATAGAATAGCTGTTGCAAGGCAAGATTATAACACAGCTGTAACTAATTATAATACTAAAAGGAGAAGATTCCCTACTAATATAATTGCTTCAATGTTTGGTTTTCAAGAGAAACAACTTTATAAAGCAAGTGATAGTGCTAATGAAGTACCTTCAGTTGATTTCTCTAGATAAATATGAATTTTAGTAATATATTAAAAAAACTTTTAGTATCTTCTCTTTTATTAATACTGAGTTTTTCATTAACAGTTTCAGCAGCTACTAATTATCCTTCTCCAACAAATTATAAATATGTAAATGATTATGTAGGAATACTGAAATCAGATGAAATAGAAACTATTATATCATTGGGTAAAGAACTAGAGGATAAAACTGGAGCTCAATCTATTGTTGTAATAGTAGATACTACAGATAATATTCCAATTGAAAATTATGCTATAAATTTATTTCGTTCTTGGGGAATTGGACAAAAAAATAAAGATAATGGTTTATTACTTCTTGTTGCAATAAACGATAGAAATTGGCGAGTTGAGGTTGGAAGAGGTTTAGAAGGCGTTATTCCAGATGCCCTAAGTAACAGAGTTATGCAATCTTTAGCTAAGGATGATTTTAAAAATGAAAACTATGGTTCTGGTATAATAAAGAGCTATAGTGCTTTTACTGATTTAATTGCTGAGGAATATGGAGTTACTTTAAGTAAATCTTTAAATATATCTATTCCAAAGGAATCTCAAGAAACATCACGTAACTTTTCAGGAAATATTCTAATAGGAATATTAGTTATTTTCTTCTTCTTAGACTTATTCTTTAACCGTGGAAGAGTTTCTTCTTCATTACTTCAAATAATTTTTTGGAGTAATATAGGAAGACGAGGTCCTCGTGGCGGAGGTGGAGGCTTCGGCGGAGATGGATCTGGTGGATTTGGAGGTTTCGGTGGAGGATCTTCTAATGGAGGTGGCTCCTCTGGAAGCTGGTAATCTCAAATTTAAGATAATAGAACCTTATATAAAATTAAAAATCATGTATATAGAATATTCAGTTTCTATATACATGATTTTTTAATCTTATTTCATATATTCTTTTGTCTCTGTTTTTAGTCCTTTTTTTCTTAGCCTGCTTTCTATAAATTCCTTAACTATAGAATAGAAAATAGCAAATAAAGGAACTCCTATTATCATACCTAATATACCTAATAACTTTCCTGCAACTAATATAGAAAATAATATCCAAAAAGCTGATATTCCTATTGAATCTCCTAAAATTTTTGGCCCTATTACATTTCCATCTAATTGTTGTATAAAGAATATTATCAGTAGAAACCATAAAGCTTGTATAGGTGATACAAATAATATTATTATAAATGATGGTACTGCACCTATAAATGGTCCAAAGAAAGGTATAATGTTAGTTATACCAACTATAACTGAAACCAGTATTGTATATGGCATTTTAAATATAGTTAATATTAAAAATGTTAATACTCCTATAATTAAAGAGTCTGTTATCTTTCCAACTAAAAATCTTCCAAATGTATAGTTACTTCTATCAACTAATTTTATAATCTCATCTGCGTGTACTTGTGGAAGTAATCCGTAAGTTATTTTTTTACTTAGTGCACATAACTTTTCTTTATCTATTAATAAATAAACTGAAATAATTATTCCTAAAATTACATTCCATATACTTGATGCAACACTTGCTACAAAGCTTCCTAATGCTGGAATTAAATTCGTAACAAATTTAATTATATAATTAACTAGGTTATTAAAGTTATCCATTAGAACTTGAGAATATTGTTCTTCTATATTCAATTTCAAAATTGTTTCATTTACAAACTTTGTAGTGTTAGTTATATATGTAGGGATATCATTTAGCAATCCAACAACACTATCAATTAACTGAGGTAATAAAAATTTAATGAACATACTAATTATAAAAAAAACAGTTACATAAGAAAATAGTATGGCTATACCTCTCTTTGATTTTAGCTTTACCTTTTTCACATATTTTGTTTCAAAAATCTTATTTTCATAAAAGTCCAATAAAAAATTCACTATATATGCAATAGCAAATCCAATTATAAATGGCTGCATAATAACTAATATAGAATCTAGCTTATCTGTAAATATAGTTACTTGTGATATGGCTAAATAAAATAATATAACTGAAATTGCAACTATAAATGAATATATTGCTATTGTTGTATATTTACTATTCCAATTTACTTTCATTACATACCTCTCTTTACTATAATATTTTTATTTTAACCTTTATAATATTATAATATATTTAGTCTTAAAATGGAGATTTTTAGTGAAATTTAATTAATTATTCATTATTATAATATTAATTTTATGTAAAATTACACTATATATTACTCACAATCTACGCTATATTTTCTTATTTTCTTTATATCAACTTATATACAATTATAATTACTATTCCAAATATTAAAGAATTAAAGTAGTTTCTAAAAATATATATCTAAAATTACTCAAATTAATCCTGGCATTTCTAATAAAAATGAAATTACAGTTAAATCATTCCATATATCTATTCTAGATATTACTCTCAGATTAAATTGAAATATATTTCAATTATAATATATTTCAATTTAAATTATATTTATTCTCTAGATGTTACACAGTATGTTTTATTTTTCTATTAAAAACTTTTGCTAATAGATATATTAATCCTGTATATATTAATACCAATACCTCTAAATTTATGAAATAATTATATCCTTCTCCTACCCCTTCAAGAATAGTCCCTTTTGCTGCTAAATTTGAATTAAATAATACAAAGAAATAATTAGTATTAAATTTATGATTAAATATCCCGACTGCAAAACCCATTACCTGTAATAATAAGTATAATTTTATTACATTATACTCCTTTAGATAATATCTATGTACTAATAAAAAGTATATTGGAATTACTATTATTGAAATATGAGATATCATAAACTGATAATATTTTAAGTACATGCTAGATAAAGAAGTATCCATAGATATTAGACTCGCTACTCCGCCTATAACTCCATAGCAAATAACAAAATCATATATTTTTTTGCTTTTTGTAAATCCCAAAATAATACAAAGTATATTTACAATATAGCAAAGATGTATAGGCAAATTATCTACTTTTACTCCATTGATTAACCATGTTATCAAATAATAAAATATAAATATAATTGAGGATAAACCTGTTAATGTATATCTTATCATTTTTTCAATCTTATCATTTCTTCTTATCTTATTTCTATAGACTACTAATAACACTATTATTAATATCATTATTATTATTGGAATAAATTGCTCCATATTACTCATTTGATAGTTTTTATTAGGTCTTTGCAATATAAAAAAATTTTTCATTATATCTCCTCCTTCTAACTTATCAATATGACATCAATAATAAAATGATTCTAAAAAAATAAACCAGTATAGTATTTACTATACTGGTCTTATCATATTATTATCGAATTAGATTATTTTTATATTAACAAGATCTCCAACAACCATTGTTATTTCTATTATTATTGTTATTTCCTCGGCTCATACTGTTTAAGAATCTCATCATTTCTCTAATTGCATCTTCACGTCCTCTTCTAAATCCAACTCTAACGCCTCTTTGAAAACCTACCCTGCAACCTTCTCTAAATCCTCTATCAAAGCCTTGCCTAAACCCTTGTCTAAAGCCTTGTCTAAGACCTCTTTCAAAACTAGCCCTAGCTAATTCTTCTGCTCTAGAAACACCGTTTCTGAATCCATCTCTAAATCCTTCTGAATATCCTTCACGTCTCCCTTGCTCTCTCCCATTGATTAAACCACATCTAAAGCCTCTTCTAAAGCCTCTTTCTTCTCCCACTCTTAATCCTCTTTCAAAGCATCGACGACAATTTATTATTCCGCTATTATTGCCACAGCCACCACGGAATTCTTCATTATTAAATGCATCGAAACGTTCCTCGCCAAGAAATTCATTATTTTCATTATTTTCATTATCGATATCTTCTTCGAAATTCACTAAATCTGCAAAATTATCATTTTCAAAGAATGAATCATTATCTATTAAATTATTATCTATTGAATCCTCTTCTACAAATTGGTTTGATTCTTCATTCTGAATTCTTCTTAATATTTCTTCAAAATTATCATTATTGAATTCATAATTTGTTTCCATCTTTTTTATCTCCTTGTATAATACTCATAATATATAATATATGAATGGTTCCTTCTTTTGGTTAATACTTTTTATAATGTTTGCTGTTTATCTTATTAAGTATAATTAATAACTTAATAAGCTTATTCATTTAATAACGAATAAACTTCTCTAACAAGTTTTTTTACCCTATCAGGAAGTTTTGATATAGCTTTTTCTCTTTTTTTCTCATCTTCTATCTGTGCTATTCTCATAACTTCTTGTTGAACTCCTGGAATACTATTAAATTCAGTTACTATTCTATTGAACCTTTCGGCAAATCTTGGATCTTGCATTTTTGCTTGGAGTTTCATAATTAAATTATAACTATTCATTCTTTATTGCTCCTAGAATTATTTTACTTCATATTATTCATTGGCATTTTTATTTGTTACCATGATTTTAATTAAAAAAATAAGCCAGAATAGATAGTTCTATTCTGGCTTATTTTTTAATTAAAATTTCAAACTTGAAACTTGCTTAAACATGTTTATTTCCTTTTCGGATTCTACCTCACTTAAGCTTTCATTCCAGTTCTTATCAAATTTTATCTTATATATTTCAATATGTGACTTATCTTTAACTGGTGCCATAGCAACATATTCACTTCCACATATTAATTTTTGTTCTAATATTGCATATTCTATTTTATTTCCATTTTCATCACTAAAAGACATTATTTTTTCACTCATAATATACACTCCTTTACCTTACTAAATTTATTTTGCTTTAATCTAGTAAATTTATTCATATATATTAATAAAAGTATCTTTAAGTTAATTTTAATAAATATTCTTGCATAGATTTTATTAACTTTGCATATTCATCTGATACTTCTATTAAGTTTTTCTTTAAATGCTCATGTATATTATTGTCTTTTATTAAGAAATCTAAAATAGCTTTAAATCCCATTTCTGTACCTTTAATAGCTGTTTGTAGTATTTCCTTATCAGTATCTACGTTCATTTCTTTAATGCTATTAAACACCTCTAAAAGTTTTCCCCAAATACCTTCGTCATAAGTTACTTTTTCATTTAATTCTTCAATTTCTTTTACTATTAAATCCTTATTTTTTTGAACTGTTATCAATACTTTATCTAGAAGTTCTATAACTTTATAATCAGTAGCTCTTTCTTTTAATCTTGCTATCTCATTTTCCCCCATTATAATTCCTTCTAATTCTTTATTTAGTTCTTTAGCTTCTGTATTCATGTTTTCACACTCCTTTATATTAGTGTTTAATTTATAAAGGAGCATTATTCATTTTTAATAAGAATTTATTTAGCTATTTTCATTTAATTTTTCATTTTTCTTTTCTTTATTATTTATAATTAAATGAATTCTATCTATTCTTCTATCATCTAATTTTACTAATCTAAGGGTTATATCATCTGCTACAACTTCACAATTTTTAGTTGTAGTTGGAATTTCTCCAAGCTTTTCAATGAAAAATCCCCCTATAGTGTCGGCAACTTCTGACTCTAATTCTATATCTAAATAATCATTTAAGTCTGATAAAGTCATTAATCCACTAACAACAAAGTTTTTATCATCTATTTTTTCAACATCTAATTTATCATCATACTCGTCTAGGATTTCTCCCATTACTTCTTCTATAATGTCTTCCATTGTTACTATACCTGAAAATCCACCGTACTCATCTATTAAAATAGCTATATAAGCCTTTTTATCTTTTAATTCTTTAAATAAGTCATCTATACTCTTTGTTTCAATAAAGAAACATGGATCTTTTATTAAATCTCTTATTTTTACATTATCTATACCCTTTTCAACGATACTTGCAAATAAATCCTTCATATGCAATATACCTATAATATTATCTATTTCATCTTCATATACAGGTATTCTTGAAAAGTTTTCATCTAAGATAGTTTTAATACAATCTCTAATATCTTCATCCACATCTAATAAAAATGTTTCTGTTCTTGGTGTCATTATCTTTTTAGCTGTAGTATCATCAAATTCGATTATTCCATCTATCATTTCTCTTTCGACTTGATTTATAGCTCCATTTTCTTCACCAATTTCTATAAGACTTCTAATTTCTTCCCTAGATATTTGTTCTTCAATTCCTTCTGTTTTAAATCCAAAAATCTTAAGAATAATATTAGTTGAAAATGATAAAAACCATACAAATGGCTTAGTTATTTTTGATACTAGAATTATCGTTTTTATAGAAAACATAGCAACTTTTTCTGAATTTTGAAGTGCTATTCTCTTAGGTACTAATTCTCCAAGAACTAATGTTAAATATGAAATAGCTAATGTTGTTATAACTAATGCAATACTTTCACTATAAGGAATATTAATATTCTTTAATATGTTTGCAAAACCAACTGAAATTGATGTTGCAGCCGATGCTGATGCAAAGAAACCTGCAAATGTTATTCCAACTTGGATTGTAGATAAGAAGTTATTAGGCTCCTTTAGTATGTTTTTCAATAGTATTGCTTTCTTATTTCCTTCTTCTGCTAATATGTTTATTTTTGTTTTATTTAATGATACTATTGCCATTTCAGCAGATGCAAAAAATGCATTAACTACTACCAATATTAAAATTAAAATAAAACTACTCCCGGGACTTCCTTCCATTTATTCATTCTCCTTAAATTAAAATTATAGTGAATTTATTCTATCATATAAAAGCTTGTACATACAAATGCCTATTTTTAACTCTAAAGATTAAATAGTCTTAATTTTTAAAATTATTATAAAATACTTATATATATTGAGCTATATCTTCTAAAACCTAATGATCTTTATTATATCTATAATAAAAGGTTAGGAAATCAAAAGTTTCCTAACCTTTTATTAGTTTTCTTCACTAATAGCTTCTTTTAAAGTATGCCAAGCAAGAACAGCACACTTTACTCTAGCTGGCATATTTGATATATTTTTTAAAACTATAGCATCTTCTAAAGCTTCAAGTTCATCTTCATCATTTATTTCTCTTTTTATCATTCCAATAAATGTTTCTACAAGTTTTAAGGCTTCTTCTTTATCTTTACCTTTAATAAGATCAATCATCATTGAAGTTGATGCTTGAGATATCGCACAACCTTGACCAGTAAATGCTAAGTCTTCTATAATATCTCCATTCATTTTTAACTCTAATGTTATTTCATCACCACAACTTGGATTATGACCTTTTTCAGATAAATCTGGATTATCTAGCTTTCTTCTGTTATGTCTTGAAGTACTGTGCTCCATTATAAGTTCCGTATATATAGCATTTAAATCCATTAATATTACCTCCATTTTGCAAACATATCATATGTTTGTTTTACTGCTTCTATTAATCTATCAACATCTTCTTTTGTATTATAAAAATATATACTTGCTCTAGATGTTGCATTTATTCCCATATATCTCATTAAAGGTTGTGCACAGTGATTACCAGCTCTTATACAAACTCCAAAAGTATCAAATATTGAAGCTACGTCATGTGGGTGTACTCCATCTATTTCAAAAGATAAAACTCCACCTCTTTTTTCAATATCCTTTGGTCCATATATTTTCACGTATTCAAGCTTACTCATTTCTTCATATGCATAAGTCATTAGTTCTTTTTCAATTTTTTCTATGTTCTCCATGCCTATTTCATTTAAGTAATCTATTGCCTTTGATAAACCTACTGCACCTTCAACATTTTGAGTACCTGCTTCAAATTTATATGGTAATACGTTGAACGTAGTATCTTGTTCATATACATACTCTACCATATCTCCGCCAAACATTAAAGGTGGCATTTTGTCTAGTAGTTCTTTTTTACCATATAATACACCTATGCCCATTGGTGCTAATAGCTTATGGCCTGCAATTACTAAAAAGTCTGCATTTATGTCTCTTACATCTACTTTCATATGTGGAACACTTTGTGCTCCATCAACTATAACTACAGCACCTTTTGAATGCGCATATTCTGCAATTTCCTTTACAGGATTTATTGTTCCTAATGCATTAGATACATGTGTTATACTTACAATCTTTGTTTTTTCAGTAATCTTACTTCTTACTTCTTCTTCTGTAAGCTCACCATTTTCATCAGTGTACATATATTTAAGAATTGCACCTTTAGCTTTTGCTACTTGTTGCCATGGAATTAAATTTGAATGATGTTCCGCAATTGAAATTACTATTTCATCACCTTCACTTATAAAATTCATTCCATATGACATAGCTAAAAGATTAAATGATTCAGTTGCGTTTTTAGTGAAAATTATTTCTTCTCTATATTTTGCGTTTATAAATTTTTTAACCTTTTCTCTTGCTTCATCATAAGCTTCTGTTGCAAGTACACTTAATTCATATGCCCCTCTATGAGGATTTGCATTAGATTGTTCATAATAATCTTTTATAGAATTTATAACAGAACTAGGCTTTTGTGTTGTAGCAGCACTATCTAAATAAACTATTCTCTTTCCATTTCTTTCTTTATTTAATGTAGGAAAATCCTTTAAAAAATTTCTATTATTCATTATCCAAACATTCCTTTATTGAAGCTAATATTGCTTCTCTTATATTTTCATTATCTATTTTATCTATTATTGGATTAAAGGCACCTTCTATAATCACTCTTCTAGCATCATTATAGTTTAAGCCTCTACTCATTAAGTAGAATAGTTTTGCTTCATCTATTTTACCTGAAGCTGCTGCATGTTCTCCAGATACATCATCTTCTTCACAAAGTAATAGTGGAAGAGCTTTTCCCTCAACTTTTGGAGATAGTATCATACAATATTCATCTTCTACTCCAACACTTCTTGAAGCTCCTCTCTTGAAATCAAGAGTTCCTCTGAATATTTTGTTTGCTTCTCCCTTTAAGGCTCCCTTAGTTGTTATTTCTGACTTACTTCTTCTTCCTTTATGAGTCATAACATAATTCATATCTATAACTTTCTTATCTCCACCTAAGTAAATTGAACTAAGTGTTGATTCAGAATTATCTTCAAGTAAATCACCATGATAATTTGTGATACTATTTTTTCCGCCTAAGTCTATTGAAACAAAATCAACTTTACCATTGTATCCAACATCTGAAAGGTTTGAATCTAAATTCATCGTATTTTTGTTTAGCAAGTTTACTTTAACAACTTGAATGTTGCTATTGTTCTTACTAAATATCTTACAGACACCATTATGATATCCTTCACTATCATCTAATGAATTATATTTTATGATAACTTTGGCATTAGAATCTTCTTCAGCAACTATTAGTATATTATCTACTAAAGTATTGTTTTCATTATCCATATTAAATTCTATAATTATTGGTTCTTCAACCTTAGAATTCTTAGCTATATTTACTATATATCCTTTATTAAAATCAAATTCACCTTGATTTACTATTTCATCTGAAACTCCATAGATAAACTTCTTATTTAATGGAAATACATTTCCCTTATTAAGTTTTTCTATTGTAACTCCTTCTAAATCATTACCAGTTATTTTATCATTATTAAAACTTCCTATTTCAGGAGCTTTATAATCTCTTAATGTTATATCATTAACATTTAACCAGCTTTTAGTTCTTACAGGAGTCTTATTTAAATTATTGAAATTTAAATTATTATTCATTATCCAATGCTCCCTTCTAATTCAAGCTTAATTAAATTATTCATTTCTACCGCATATTCTAGTGGTAATTCTTTTGATATAGGTTCAACGAATCCTCTTACTATCATTGACTTAGCTTCTTCTTCACTTATTCCTCTACTCATTAGATAGAATATAGCTTCATCACTAATTTTACCTATTTTAGCTTCATGTCCTATTTCAACATCATCATTCATTAAATCTATAACTGGTATAGTATCAGATTTAGATAAGTTATCTAACATTAGTGATTCACATGACACTACTGATTTAGAATTATAAGCATTTGCATTTACTTTTACAACGCCTCTGTAAGTAGCTGCCCCTCCATTTTTTGAAATAGATTTTGAGTTTATTGTTGAAGAAGTATTTGGTGCTGCATGAATTATTTTTGCTCCAGTATCTAAGTTTTGACCTTTACCAGCAAAAGATACTCCTGTAAATTCTGCTCTTGCACCTTCTCCTTTTAAAATACTCATAGGATAAAGCATTGATATCTTTGATCCAAATGATCCTGATACCCATTCTATTCTTCCGTTCTTTTCAACTATAGCTCTCTTTGTATTTAAGTTAAGCATATTCTTTGACCAGTTTTCTATTGTACTGTATCTAAGAGTAGCTCCTTCTTTTACAAATAACTCAACACATCCTGCATGAAGATTAGTCATGTTATATTTAGGTGCTGAACATCCTTCTATAAAGTGAAGTGTAGCTCCTTCTTCCACTATTATTAATGTGTGTTCAAATTGACCTGCACCTGGTGAGTTTAATCTAAAATAAGATTGTAGTGGAATATCCACATTTACACCTTTTGGTACATATACAAATGATCCACCTGACCATACAGCTCCATGAAGTGCAGCAAATTTATGATCACTTGGAGCAACACATTTCATAAAGTATTCTCTAACTATATCTTCATATTCTTTAACTGCTGTTTCCATATCTGTATAAATTACACCTTGCTTAACAAGATCTTCTCTTATACTATGATAAACAACTTCTGAATCATATTGAGCTCCAACTCCAGCTAATGATTTTTTTTCTGCTTCTGGTATTCCTAAAAGATCAAATGTCTTTTTAATATCTTCAGGAACCTCTTCCCAACTTTCATTTAGCTTTGATTTTGGTCTAACATATGTAACTATGTTATTCATATCTAACTCATCTAATGATGGTCCCCAAGTTGGAAGCTTAATTTCATTATATATATCAAGAGATTTTAATCTAAATTCTCTCATCCATTCTGGTTCTTCTTTTTCTTTAGATATAGTTTCTACGATTTCCTTTGTTAAGCCTTTATCTGCCTTGAAGTCAAATCTGTCTTCATTTTTAACATCGTAGACACCTCTATCCATATCATCTACATAGGTCTTCTTCTTTATTTCCAAAGTATTCACCTCCATATTACATTGCTGCTTCTGCTTTAAAAGCTTCATATCCGTTTTGTTCTATTTCTTTAGCTAATGTTGCATCTCCAGTTTTAACTATTTTTCCGTTAACTAATACATGAACATAGTCAGCCTTTAAGTTTTCAAGTATCTTTGTATTATGTGTTATTATTAACACTCCATTTTCCTCATTTGCAAACATCTTTATACCTTGTGAAACTATTCTTATAGCATCTACATCTAAACCTGAGTCAGTTTCATCTAGTATTGCTAATTTAGGACTTAGCATAAGCATTTGTAATATTTCATTTTTTTTCTTTTCTCCACCTGAGAAACCTACATTTAAATATCTCTTTGCATATTCGTTATCCATTTTTAATTCTTTCATATTATTCTTTAAATCTTTATCAAACTTTAAGAACTTAATTAATTGTCCATCCTTAGCTATTTTAGCGCTTCTTATGAAGTTTTCTACAGTTATACCTGGTACTTCTTCTGGATGTTGGAATGATAAGAATAAGCCTTTTTTAGCTCTTTCATCAGTTTTTAATTCTGTTATATCTTCACCTTCAAATGTAACTTCGCCTTCAACTTGCTTATATTTTGGATGAGCCATTAAAGTATTAGCTAATGTTGATTTTCCAGCACCATTTGGTCCCATTATAACGTGAATTTCACCTTTATTTATCTTTAAATCTAAGCCTTTAAGAATTTCTTTTCCTTCTACAGCTGTTTTTAACCCATTTATATTTAATAAAACATCATTCATATTTACATCTCCTTAATTATGTTTGAATTTATTTTAAGTATATTTAAATTAATCCTTATTATTTCACTCTGAATTAATTATATCATACTAAATTACTCAGATTTAATCAACTAGTATTTTTTTTAATTTGAACTATATTGCCTAATTATTTTCTAATAACTTATATTAGCTTTGCATTTCTAAATATCTTTTTATTTTTATATTAAAAAGATGCTCAGTCTCAGAAATCTATTTAATATAAAATTTATTCAATTTCAAGTAAGCTTTATAGTCTTAAAAAGTTAATCTCTTATTTTTATAAAGGGGCTCGCGTTTCGCGAGCCCCTTTTAAACCATTGATTCTACTTGCTTAAAGACTTTTTTAAGCTTAAATAGAAATTTTTCTTTATTATTTATATATGTGCCAAAAGAGAAGCTCAAATTAGAGCTTCTCTTGTTATAGGCCAATATTAAAATTTATTTTGATACATCCCCTACTTTTTATAATTCTTTAGCCAATACATACCTTCTTAATCCGCCATACTTAATTTTATCTTTTCTAATCTTATATCCTAAGTTTTCAAATGTATTAACACTATACTTATTATATGGTGACGCTGTTGATGTTAATAATTTAACATTATCTTCTTTAGCTATATCTTCAATTTTTTCACAAAGTATTCTTTGAAGACCATTTCCTCTATAATCACTTCTAACTACAGTTGATTCAACTTGACCAACTTTAAGCAACTTTTCTCCTTCTAGATCCAAATCATATCCGTAATTCCCTTTTTCATATCCTTTTTTTATATAAACTGCCATAGCAATTAACTCTTCTTTTTCATTTAAATAGCCTATTATTTTAGCACCTTTTTTAAAATATGCTATGAATTCATTCTTTTCTGTAGGAGCATATAATTGCTTATCTTCTAATCCATCTATTATTATATCTTGTAGCTCCATTATTTGATCTATATAGCTTAAATCTAATTCTCTATATTTTGCATCAACCCTATTCCCACTCTTATCTTTTAACTTCAGTATCTCCTGCATTTTAATATCCCTCCTTATTGTAACTTATATAATATCATATTTTTTAATAATACTATTGTTAATACTAAAAACAGGCGTATATTTTTATATAGCCTGTTTTATATAGCCTGTTTAATATAAATAATTATATTAACTGCATACTTTCAATAATTATATTAACTAATTAAATATTTTTTATAATATTATTTCAACTTTCTAAAAAATTAAATATTTTTTCTAAATAAGGAACTAGTACATCATCATTTTCTAAGTAAAGTTCATGTTTAGCATTTTCAAATCTAACTAATTCACATTTATCACATTTTTCTGAGAATCGTCTTTCTCCTCTTTCCCCAACTAAAGTATCATTTCCAGCTTGAAAAATCAAAACTGGTATCTTTATTCTTTCTATATGTTTCTTCTTAAATATATACTTAATTGCCTTTAAAGATTCATATAACCATCTGAAAGATCCCCCACCTCTTTGTATCTTTTCATTGCATACTATCTCTTTATAATATGCTCTATACCTACTTTCATTCGATGTTGATGCTAATATAAAATCGTATGTACTTTCATAAGGCATATTACCAAATATAAATTCATCGCCCTTACCAAGGCATATACTTATTTTGGCTATAGCTCTAGCTAAACAACATGGAACCTTTCCTATTGCTATTTGAAACATGGGACATGATAAAATAGCCTTACAAAAATACTCTGGATATTTTTCTATAAACATAGCACCTATTGCACCTCCCATGGAATGAGAGAATAAGTATAACCTTTTATTATTTTTAATTACTATATTGTCAAGAAACTTTTTAAAATCCTCAATATAGTAATTGAAATTCTCAACATTTACTTGTGTTTTATCCTTTACTCCTAGTTTTCCTGACCTACCGTGTCCCCTGTGCTCCATTATATAGACTGAGTATCCTTCTCTTATAAAGTAATATATTATTTCCCTGTATTTTTCTATACATTCAGTAAAGCCGTGTGCAATGACTATTTTACCTATTTCTTTTTTAGGTTTATATTTTTCATAATATATTTTCACATTATTTTCTCCAGTGAAATATCCTGATTGTTTTATATATGAAAGCTCTTTTTTCACCTTTTCTACTACATCTTCGTCCATACCAAAATTATTAAAATATTCTCTTTTATTGCTCATAATTTCGTCTCTCATTTTAGCACCTCTTATACACAATAGTCCTTAATATTTTATCTCATTTTGGAAAATTTATTAGAAAAGGTAGGGATAGTCCCTACCTTTTTAGCTTAATATAAAATTTTGCATTGCAAGCAACGCTTTAACATCTATATCTTCATTTGAATTTATAAGTTTCCTTGCTTCTTCTTTTGAAACCATTATAACTTCTATATCTTCATCATCTTCTAAGTTTTCTGATGATATTTCACCATCACATGTACATTGAACAAGTGCTATAGATTCATCAGTCATACCTGCAGATACATAAACCTTCTCCTTGGTATTTTTATAATCTATGTTTATAAGATTTAGCCCTGTTTCTTCTTTTAATTCTCTCTTTACCGCTTCTTCAAAGCTTTCATTATTATCTATAAGTCCAGCTGGTAATTCAATAATATATCCATTTATAGGAACTCTGTATTGTCTTATCATAACTAATTTATCTTCTTTTACATGTTTTGCGACTATTACAACAGCATCTATTTTATCTTCTGCTCCATGAAAATACTTATCATTTATAGTTTCCAAATCCTTCCTTGATGCTATAGTCCAGCTCCTTAAAACGCCCTTTTTATTTATGTAATCCGCGTTATATAACTTTAAATATTTTGTATCTGCTAATGTTGTTATCTTCCTTACCTGTACCTTACTCATACTCTCAACTCCATTACTATTTTAGTTCACAGTTATTATTATATATATTTAATTTTTATTTTACAAATGATTTAACCTTTATTACTGGTATTAATTCACTTATTGATTTAAAATTATATTATAATATTTTTTTGCAGTAATAATAAACAATTCTGAAATAAACTTGATTTTAATATTTTATTATATCTTAAGCAATTGGAGGATGTATAAGTTTGAAAGAAATAAACAATAAATTTAAGCAAAATATTTTACTTGGAACATATTTAATTATTCTATATTTTGTATTATTAAACATAAAGTATGTAATTAGTACATTTGGAAACATTTTAGGAATACTAAATCCATTTATCGTAGCATTTGCAATGGCATTTGTATTGAATTTGCCTATGAAATTTTTTGAAAAAAATGTATTTTATTTTTTAGATAAACAAAAATCAAGTTTTGTAAGAAATTTAAAAAGACCATTATCTATTTTAACAACATTTATTACTATTATTGGGCTTATAATAGCCTTAGCTTTATTTGTTATTCCTCAGTTAATATCAAGTGTTTCAACCTTGCTAGACACTGTCCCTGAATATATAAGGTCTTTTGAAACTTTGATAAATCAATTTATTTCATCAACTGAGATACTACAAAATTTATATGATACTTTAATGAGCACATGGAAGGAATTACTTCAATTCTTTGGAGGATTATTAACTACATCTCTTAGTAGTATATTAAACACTACAATGAACATAACTAGTGGCGTTGTTAATTTTGTTCTTTCTATAGTACTTACAATTTATATGCTAGCTAGTAAGGAAACTTTAATCTATCATTTAAAAAAGACATTGTATGCTTTTTCAAAAGAAAATATAGCATATAAAGTAATAGAAATAGGTAGACTTGCTAATGTTACTTTTGCAAAATTTATAACTGGTCAATGCATAGAAGCAGTTATATTGGGAGTTCTTTGCTTTGTAGGGATGAATATATTCTCAATGCCTTATTCATTGCTTATTAGTGTTCTTATTGGAGTAACTGCATTGATTCCGGTATTCGGAGCTTTTATTGGTACTATTCCAGCTGTATTCTTAATACTTATAATAAACCCTATACAAGCTCTATGGTTTATTGTATTTATTTTATGCTTACAACAATTTGAAGGTAATATTATTTACCCTAAAGTTGTTGGAAACTCAGTTGGGCTATCTGCAATATGGGTTATGCTTGCTATGTTAGTTGGCGGTAGTACCCTTGGATTAATAGGTATGCTAATTGGAATACCAACATTTAGCGTAGCTTATCAACTTATTAAAGAATATACTAATAAAAGATTAACAAATAAGAATATAAAAATTTAATAAAGGGATGTCTGTGACATCCCTTTATTAAATTTCATCTATTTTCTTTAAAATTTCATCACATATTTTATGAGTCTTTAAAGCATCTTCTATTGTTGGATTTGGCTGAATTCCTAGTCTTACAGAATTAATAAACTCATTTATTATACTTTCAAATCCTCTTCTGTACAAAATAGTATCCCAATCTTTAAAGTATTTATTTTCTTCTGCATTATTTATTAGCACTCTCGAATCCATTAAATTTCTAACTATTACTTTTTTCCCTGATGAAGTATATTCTAGTTCTTCTTCATTAGCTCCACTATCTCTATTCATCATAGCTATACATGTTGTATTTTTGCTAGTCATTGTAACAACAAGATTATAAATTACTCCATCTTTCTTTAATCCATTTACATTTATGTTTTCTATCTCATCACCTGTTAAAAATCTTAAAGTGTCTATAACATGAATAAAATCATCTAAAACAAACACGATTGGATCCTTTGGACTACTCAATCGATTTTTCTCTAATTTAATAACAGAAGGAATTCCATATCTTTTTAACTCTGAATACATTGGTGCAAATCTTCTATTAAATCCTACCATTAAAATTTTATTAAGCTTTTTAGCCAAATTAGAAACTCTAATACTTTCTTCATAGCTATAACTTATAGGCTTATCCACATAGACATGAATATTATTATTTAAAAGCTTCTCTATTATTTCTATATGACTTTCAGTAGCTGTATGAACAAAAGCTGCATCGATATTCATATTAATTAACTCATCAACAGTAGATACAGATTCCTTTATTCTATATTTTTTTGATAAGCTATTTAATCTTTCCTTACTACGAGTGCAAAACACAATATCTATTCCATCTAAAGCTGTAATAACAGGTAAATAAGCTTTTTCGCATATATTACCTAAACCAATTATCCCTATTCTCATCAAACACACCTCTTTAAACTATATTTTAATTACATTTTATCATAAAATAAAAGCGAGAAGATACCATTATCCCCTCACTTAAATAAGATTATCTAATCTATCTTTATTTTCTTTTATTACTTCTATAAATTTTTCTGCAATAACTGGATCAAATTGAATTCCACTAAACTTTCTTAATTCTACTATAGCTTCATCATATGTTTTCCTTTTATTATAAGGTCTATTTGAAGTCATTGCATCAAAACTATCAACAACAGTAAGTACCCTTGATAAGTAAGGAATTTCATCTTCCTTCAACGCATCTGGATAACCAGTTCCATTATATTTTTCATGGTGGTGCAATATAATTGGTACCATCTTTTCTAATGATTTTACGGGTCTTATTATTTCAACTCCACTTTCTGGATGTTGCTTTAATAGCTCCCATTCCTCTGCTGTTAATGGCATCTTCTTCATTAATATATCTTGTGCTATATTTATCTTCCCTATATCATGCATATAAGCAGAATATATTAATGTATCAGTATCAACCTTATTCAACTTTAATTTCTTTGCTAACAATCTACTATATAGCACTACTCTCTCTGAATGCCCATATGTATATCTATCCTTAGCATTGATTACACTTATTAATGTTTTAATTGATGTGACTAATTCTATATCTTTTTCTTCTATATCATTCTTAAGTTCATCTAATATTGATGTATATGTCTCAACTCTATTTTTATTAAAGAATTTTGCTCTATACAATGCATCATCAGCACTCTTTATAAGCTCTACATCATTTTTAGCTTTATCTGGATAAACAGAAACACCCATAGAAGCTGTTAAAACTCCCCTTGGCTGATTTTCTTCACCATAAAACTTAGTTTCCTCTATAGTTAATCTTAATTTGTCTGCTAATAACGTAGCCTCTTCTTCTGTAGTATTTGGTAATATCACAGCAAATTCTTCTCCCCCGTATCTCGCTGCAATATCATCTTCCCTTATATTATTTTTTAATAAACTACCAATAGTTCTTAAAACTTCGTCTCCCTTTTGATGTCCATATAAATCGTTATAATGCTTAAAATAATCTATATCAACAAATATCATAGAAGTAGGTTCTTTATACTTCTCTGATAATGTTATTTTCTCTTTCAATGCATCATGGAAATATCTATGATTAAATACTCCTGTTAGTCCATCCTTATTTACTAATTCTTCTAACCTATTAATATGTTCCCCTTCAATTTTAACATAAAATCCCAGTGGCCAAGCTGTAAGAAGAAAAATCCCTGATAATATCAAGTCATTTTGAAAATGCTTATTCACATCAACATTTGGCATGCAAATAATATCCATTATAAGTATTGCTAATGAAGATATTGACGCTATAGTTAACCCACTTCTTAATCCAGACTGTATTGTAACACTTGTAATTATAAATAAAAATATAACTTTATATTCACTTTCATTTGCGCCAGAAAATATTATAGCTATTAAAAATATTAACATAAATAATATATTTTCGATCCATATTGTAAATTTTAAATTTTTACTTTTCACTTTTGAACTTCCAGAAAAGGACCAAACTACATATATGAAAAGTAATAAAACAGTTCCTACTCCAACCGCCATAAATATAAATTGTTTATTAACTAATCCATCTAAAACTTTATTATCTTGGAAAAAATATTGGAAGAATATAATAGCTGTGAACATTAATGACGATAGTTTTACTACCGACACCATATCATTTATTTGTTTTCTTTTATTATGCTTGATACTATTCACATTATTCACCTCATATACACTTTAATAATAAAGATCGGAATGAAACCGATCTTTATTATTATCTATCTTACTCATCTCTTAAGCATTTTGGTTCTTCTGGTTGATATGCAGCCCAATAGCAAGCTGATGTAGCAACTGTAGAAGCAATAACTGTAGCAAATGCTGCAATAGCCATTAATATTTTATTATTTATCTTTCTCATTTTTACTCCCCTCCTTCCAAAAACTTAAAACTTTTATTAAAAAAGTATCAATCAAATTAATTATATAATGCCCAGTATTTGTAAGTGTAAATACTTGCCAAACTACTCCAACATAAATACATATTGAATATATTAGTAATATTTCACTACTATTTGCTTTATATAATAATAAATTTATAATTATTATAAGCATATAAATAACTAAGGTTATAATTGATGCTTTTTTTAATCTTTTTATCTTTTCTAACTTTTTTATCGGCTTATTAGGAGTATCTACAGGTGCTAACTTATATGTTATCAATAACGAAACTGTAAAAATAATAATACCTAAAGCAATAACATAATTAATATTAGGTACAATTTTTGACAATAAACTAGATGGTATTACAGCAATTAATACTCCTATTATTGCACAATTTAACGATGTTCTAGCATGGGCTCCCCCTGAAGATCTTCTAAAAATACTTATAGTAAATGATATAATCAAAGATTCTATCATTACATTAAATATGTATCCAAATATGACTACTAATAAAACAGATATAAACATATGAATTAATGCATGTAAACCATATTCTATTATCTCAGTTTTTTCATCTTCTAATCTTAATTCATCTTTCAAATTATAGGCTATATTTTTTGATAATTTTTCAATATTATACATCTATAAATTCATCTCTCTTTTTGAAAATTTTATAAAATGTTAATACTATCAATCCTGCTATAATTAACGATGGCAATCCTAGTATTGTTTTATATATAGGATCTTTAAATAACATTTCAAAATTAGGTATAAGCTTTATTATTACCATATTAATTCCTTCTGATAAGAATTGTATTACATATATAAATATAATACTTCTTATTACTCTTGCTACATCAATCTTATTATATAACATAGTAAAAAATACTAAAAATAACATTGATAATATAGTATGTACCCCATAACTTATTGGAAGCATTCTTATTATATATATTAAAGTAGACAGTATTAAACTAGATACTATGTACTTTTTCTTATTTATTCTTACTTTTGAAAATACATAAATAGCAAATATAAAAAGAAATCCCTCCGGTAATACCCTTAAGAAAAACTCTATTGGTTGTAATTTTAACATGACTTCTCTCCTTCTTATGAGTTCTTTAATAAAATAATTATATTATTTTCTCTTTTGATGTATTTAGTTGTTTTACTACATTATAAATTACAAGAAATACATAAACTCTTATAAATATATCACCTATACTAAGCACACTATATCCAATATCAAATATATCAGTTAGTAACTTCAATTTAGTAGTATAATCTCCTAATATATGTATATCATTTACTTTATCAAAGGCTTCTATCTTGGCATATCCAGTAAAAAAAGATAGTGTTGGAAAAACTGGCATAAATCCATTATTAGCAGATATGGCTATATCATTTAATAATCCTCCAATAATAACAAATATAGAACCTATTATAGCTGATATGTATTGCCTATATTTAAATATCATTGGTAAATATGAACATAAATATAATGTTTTTAATATTCCTACATAATTTATTACCCAGTAATTTTCCATAAGTATATTAGCTTGTACAAACAAATATACTAATTCCATAAATAGTACTGGATATATTGTCCAACTTTTAAATAAAGGCTTTATTTTTAATTTTTTTATTTTACAAAATATTAAAGAAATTAATATTGTTTCAATCATAAAATGCCCTTTCGATTATTATTATTTAGTAGTCTATTAAAAAAATATATCTTTAGTATGATTACATAATAATTATACTATCACCTGTTATTCTTTTCCATAGTTTTTTTCTAATTAAAACGTTTTTTTGATATTTTTCCCAATATTTTGTTTTTTCTGATTAATTTTATTAGAATAAAAGGGAAACTTACCGTTTCCCTTTATATTGTATAATTAATTCTTAATACATTTTATAATATAGTTAACTATATTATATCTATCATTTAATTAGTTCTTTTTATAATTAATGTGTAAAATATGATGAGCAATATAACTATTTGGTTTTTGTAAATAATCCTTATATAACTTTTGTATCATAGGGTTCTCATGAGCTTTTCTAATAATTTTATTTTTATCTTCGTTATATATTGCATTCATTCTCTTTTTCAATATATCTCTATTTGACTTTATAAAAGGTTGTCCTCCTCCATCAATACATCCTCCAGAACACGCCATTACCTCTATAAAATGATATTTTGAATTTCCAGCTTTAATTTCATCCATTATTTTTTTTGCATTTCCTAATGAGCTAATAACTGCTATATTAATTTCTTTTCCATTTAGGTCTATCTTAGCTTCTTTAATTCCTTCTAACCCTCTAACATTTTCAAAGTCAATTTGTTTTAATTCCTGACCAGTTATCCATTCATAAGCAGTTCTAAGTGCAGCTTCCATTACCCCTCCACTAGTTCCAAAAATAGTACCGGCTCCACTTGACATTCCTAAAGGATTATCAAATTCTGAATCCTTTAAATTAACTATATCTATTCCAGCCTCTTTTATAATTTTAGCAAGTTCTCTTGTAGTTATTACTAAATCTACATCTTTTATACCATCAATGCCTTTCATTTCTGCTCTGTTTGCCTCATGTTTTTTAGCTATACATGGCATTATAGATACTACAGTTAAATTTTCTCTTTTTACAGACAACTCTTGAGGAAGATAATTTTTAGCTATAGCTCCAAACATTTGTTGAGGCGATTTACAGCTAGATACCAGATTAATATTTTCATAATAATTAGTTTCAGCATAATTTACCCAAGCTGGACAGCAACTAGTTATAAGTGGTAAGTTTTCTCCCAAAGTAATTCTTTCAATAAATTCATTAGCTTCCTCCATTATAGTTAAATCAGCTGCAAAATTAGTATCAAAAACAGAATCAAAAGATAATAATTTCAGTGCAGTTACAATTTTTCCTGTTGATAATTTACCAGGCTCTAACCCAAATTCTTCTGCAAGTGCATATCTAACTGCTGGTGCAATTTGAGCTATAACATATTTATTATTATCATCTAAAACTTCCCATATTTTTTTATAATCACTTTTTTCTCTTAATGCTCCTGTAGGACAAACTGCTACACATTGTCCACAATAAGTACAGTTTGTATCCTTTATCGAATCATTTGAAAATGTTGATACATTGGTTTCAAATCCTCTATTAGCTATTGTTATTGCATGTACCTTTTGTATATCATTACAAGCAGTTACACATCTTCTGCATAAGATACACTTTTCTCTATCTCTAATAAATCCATCAGAAATATCTAGGTCAAATTTTACCTTTTCGCCTTTATACTTATTTTCATCTATTCCTAAATCAGAAGCTAATTTTTGCAACTCACAATTCATATTCTTATCACAATTTAAACAATCTTTAGGATGATTTGATAATAATAACTCTACTATAGTTTTTCTTGCTCTAATTGATTTTAATGAATTAGTTTTTATTGACATTCCTTCTCTTACTTCAGTTGCACATGATGGTACCAATCCATCTCTACCTTCTACTTCAACAACACATACTCTACAAGTCCCCTTGCAGTTTCTTGTATTTCCATCAACCATATACATATGACATAGTGTTGGTAAATTTATATTAAGTTTTTTTGCAGCATCTAAAATACTAGTTCCTCTTTCTACCTCTATATTAATTCCATTTATCTTAATATTAACCATTTAAAATTCACCTCCTAAGCTAGTTTTTATTATAGCTTTAGTTGGACATGCTTCGAAACATAAACCACATCTTATACACTTATCAATATCAATAGTATGCTTTTCTCTAATTTTTCCTTTAATAGCTAATACAGGACATGCTCTTAAGCATTTAGTACATCCAATACAACTATCTGTAACTTCATATTTTACTAGCCCTTTACACACACCTGCACTACATTTTTTATTTATTACATGTTCCTTATATTCATTATTGAAGAACTTTAAAGTACTTAATACTGGATTTGGTGCTGCTTCTCCAAGCCCGCAAAGAGATGCATCTTTAACAACTTCACATAGTTCACTCATTTTCTCTAAGTCTTCTTCTACTGCAGTCCCATCAGTAATTTTCTTTAATAATTCTAGTATCCTTTTATTCCCTATTCTACAAGGAGTACATTTACCACAAGACTCATCAACACTGAACTCTAAATAGAACTTAGCTATATCAACCATACAATTATCTTCGTCCATTACTATCATTCCGCCAGAACCCATCATTGATCCAATTGAAGTTAGGGTATCGTATTCTATAGGTAAGTCCAAGTAATCTGCTGGGATACATCCCCCTGAAGGGCCTCCTGTTTGTATAGCTTTTAACGATTTATTATCAACAATTCCACCGCCTATTTCATAAATTATATCTTTTAATGGTGTTCCCATTGGGATTTCTACTAAACCTACATTATTAATATTTCCTGCTAAAGCGAAAACTTTAGTTCCTGTAGATTTTTCTGCTCCTATTGAGCTATACCATTTAGCCCCATTGTTAATAATTTGACTAACATTCGCGAAAGTTTCCACATTATTAACACATGTTGGTCTTTGCCATAATCCTTTTTCTGAAGTTCTTGGTGGCTTCATTGTTGGTTCCCCTCTTAATCCTTCAATCGAATGAATTAATGCCGTAGCTTCACCACAAACAAATGCCCCTGCTCCATATTTTATTTCAATCTCAAAATTAAATCCCGTATTTAATATATTGTTTCCTAGAAGCCCTATTTCTCTTGCTTGCTTTAAAGCTATTTTTAATCTGTGAACAGCTAATGGATATTCTGCTCTTATATAAATATATCCCTTATTAGCTCCAATTGCATACCCACAAATAGCCATTGCTTCTAATACAGAATTGGGATCTCCCTCTAATATTGCTCTATCCATAAATGCTCCTGGATCACCTTCATCAGCATTACAAATTACATATTTTATATCACCCTCTGCTCTTCTAGCAGCTTCCCACTTCCTTCCTGTTGGAAATCCTCCACCGCCTCTTCCTCTAAGTCCAGATTCGCTTATTTCTTTTATAACATCTTCTTGAGTCATAGTTGATAGTACCTTTCCAAGTGCTGTATAAGCTCCTACCCCCAAAGCATCTTCCATGTTTTCAGGATCTATAACTCCACAATTTTTTAGTGCTATTTTTACTTGTTTTTTATAAAAAGGTATCTCCTCTTTTATTTTTATTTTTTCCTTAGTTTCTTCATTTTCATAAAGTAATCTTTCAACAATCGTTCCTTTAAGAATATGACTTTCTACTATTTCTTTTACATCTTCTTCACTTACCTTTATATAAAATACCTTATCAGGCATAATTTCTATTACAGGACCTTTTGCACAGAACCCAAAGCACCCTGTCATTATTACCTTTACGTCTTCTTGTAAATTTAATCTTGTTATTTCTTCATTAAATGCTTTAAAAATATTATCAGCATTTGAAGCTTTACACCCAGGTCCTCCACAAATTAATATATGTCTTTCTTTTATTTCAGTCTTATTAAATTTTTCTGGATTTTTTCTAACCTCTATTTTCTTTTTACATTCTTCATATTTATTTAATAAATCATTATAAGTATTTATTTTCTCCATATTAGCCTTGCTCCCTTAAATTATTTATTAATTCATTTACCTGAGGTTTAGTAAAATATCCATAAACTTTATCATTTACAAGTACGACTGGTGCTATGGCGCATGAACCTACACACCTTAATGTATCTAAAGTAAATAACCCATCTTCAGTTGTTTCTCCTTCTTTTATTCCTAGAATTTTTTTAAAATCCTCTAGTATATCGCAAGCTCCTCTAACAAAACAAGCTGTTCCAGTACATATACTTATTACATGTTTTCCTTTTGGCTCTGTAGAAAAATATGAGTAAAAAGTTATTACCCCATATACCTTAGATACTGGTATCTTTAATCTATCTGCTATATATTCCTGTACCTCTCTTCCTAAATACCCATATAATCCTTGTGCATGATGTAATACTGCAATTAAGGAACTTTCATCATCGTTTCCTTCGCTGATAAACAATTCCAAATCCTTAAATTTACCACATTTGTCTCTCAAATTATCTCCCCCACTTTGTAATATTTGAAATTTTCTAAATTTTCTAATAATTAAATGTTATCATATTTATATTTATTTTAAAATATATAAAAGATTACTCATTACAATATATTTTACTAACTCCTATAGATTAAAATTTTATACTTTCTTGCCCCCCTTATATATTAAGAAAATCAAAAAGTTGTATTCTAACTTTTACATATTAGAATACAACTCCTATATATCACACTATATTTTTATTCATAAATAAATTACTATATGTCTTATACTTAAAATACATTTATAAATCTATATGCAAACTTTATTTTTCTCCATATATATTTAATGAAAAACCTTTTTCTAAAGCGTCTTTAGCATACTCCTTTGCTCCAAATAATGATAAGTCTCTATAATTTCCACATTGAATTTCATTAGCTGCTGGTATTTCTGTTGCATTTAAAACTTCTCTTAATGATAATTCTAATGCTTCTTTTATTTCAGAGGCTTCTCTATCTACCCATATACTTAAATAAAAACCTGTTCTGCACCCATTGGTGATAAATCTATTATTCCTTCTAATCTATTTCTTAATTCATGTGCTAGAAGATGTTCTAATCCATGCATAGCAGCTGTTCCAAATGACTCTTTATTTGGCTGTAAAAACCTAATATCAAACTTTGTTACATTATCTCCCTTTTTCCCTGAAAGCAAACAGCACTTTCTTATATAAGGTGCCTTAACTATTCTGTGATTTAACTCAAAACTCTCTACTTTTTCCATTTTACATCTTCCATATAACCATATTATTTATATTTATTATTACCCTTATTAATATATTAACTAATTTATTACTCTTTCACAATTATTTATAGTATCTAATATAGAAAATATACTTGTACTTATTCTTTTTGCAACATATGAATTATTCATAGTATATAAGTGAATTCCCTCTACTCCACTTGATATCAAATCCACTATCTGCTCTGTAGCATATGCAATTCCAGCATCTCTTAATGCTTCAGGATTAAATTCATATTTACTCATTATCTTAATAATTTTTTTTGGTAAATTAGCTCCACATAGTGAAACTATTCTTTTTATTTGCTTAGTATTTATAACTGGCATTATACCTGCTTGTACTGGAATATTTATATTATACTTTTCTTTTTGATCTAAAAAATTATAAAAGTACTCATTATCAAAAAATAACTGAGAAATTAAATGCGTGGCACCAGCTTCTTGTTTTTTCTTTAGATTATCAAATCATTTTCTAAACTTTTACTATCTAAATGCCCTACAGGTTAATATACATAAGTATAAATAAATAGCAAATCACAAAGTGTATTAGCTAATATATAATCTAATATATTAATTCTAAATAACTATATATAGATTGTAGTTCATGCTGACCTTTTTAAAAAGTTTATTTTGATACTTTTATATTTTACTTTATAATTACAAAAAAGAGTAATTATAATGCCAACTGCTCTTAAAAATATATTTTTAAAGGCTACTATATTTTTTGAAATAAATTATATGTATATCATCTTAATTTTTAAGATATACTATTACTATAAAGACCTTTTAAATCATTTTATTATTTTTAACATTCTCTTCGGCAACATACTTAATTGTATGTTGCTTTTCATTATATTTAGACATGAAAAAAAGCACCCAGCATAAACCGAGTGCTCCATGGATAGATATTGAAAAAGGTATCTAATACTTATTAACAATTAATATATATATATGCATATTTAACTTATGGTTGAAAGTATGTATGAATGATATATTAAATCAATATAAATCATTATTTCTTTATAATTAGTTAATAAGTATTATAGCTTAATTATAACCAAATTTCCTACTTCTTGAAATAATCTTTAGCGTACTTATATTATTGTTTCACGACTTCAATATACGAAAATAGCACCTAGTTTATACTAAGTGCTACTCCCAAACTAACAAATGAAATAATCCTTACTTTGATGTATCTTCCTTTTAATTATATCTACTTTTATTCAATTTTTAAACACCTTTTTACGTATCTTCCTTATCTTCTCACGAATTAATTAATAGCCTTCACATTAATTAACTTTCTGAATAATTTATATGTATAATATACTCTACTTTAGATAATACTATTATTTCTCGAATTTTTTACTATTTTTTATCAATCTCTTCTTAATCGGTAGCATTCATAATTTGTATGTTGCCGATTTTTATTTTATTATATATATTTCCTCTTAATCATTTCTTTTGCTATATCTTTAATTTTATTTTCAAGAAATCTTGCAATTAATAAGATTGACATATATTAAATATCATGTTAATCTTTTGTTACGCATTTATTTAAAAGTAAATTCTTACAATCATTTAAGGGGCTGTTGCAAAATGATTTTTAATCATTTTGTAGCAACCTCTTTTTTTGCATTTTAAAATTGATATTTTAGGGGTTATAATAAAAACATACTATGAAATATCTGGTTAAATATTTATTTTGTT